>JBPYDM010000001.1:0-6027 GCA_051986255.1 Solirubrobacteraceae bacterium
AGCGACGAGGTGATCGACAAGCTGGCCGGATACGGCGCGACGCGGCCCGGGCCCATGGTGCAACTCTTGCTCGAGCCGATGGGCGGCGCCGTCAGCCGGGTGGACACGAGCCAGACAGCGCTGGGAGTGCGTGATGCCCCCTGGCTCTACCACGCGCTCTCGATGTGGATGGAGCCCGACGAGGCAACCGCCGAAGCTCACGTCCGCTGGGCCCGCGAGCTCTCCCGGGATCTCGCGCCTCAAACGACGGCCGGGGTGTACCTCAACTTCACCTCCGATGAGGGTGATGAGCGAGTCCGGGAGATGTTCGGGGTCGAGCGCTACGCCAAGCTGGTGGCTCTCAAGGACCGCTACGACCCGAACAACGTCTTCCGGCTCAACCAGAACATTCGCCCATCATCCGGCGTCTAGCGGGACAGGGCGCGAACGCCCAACGCAGGCCGGCGGTCTCCTAGGTCAGGTGGAGCCGGTGGGCCACGGCGGCCGCCTGAGTCCGGCTGTGTACGCCCAGCTTGACCAGGATCCGCGAGACGTGAACGCTGGCCGTCTTCTCGGCCATGAACAGCGAGGTGCCGATCTGGCGGTTGGTGGCTCCCTCGGCGATCAGAGCGAGGACCTGAAGCTCCCGGGGGGTGAGACCGAACGGCGTCTCCTCGCCCTCGCCGGAAGCTGAGGCTGCCTCGGCCGGACGAGCCTCGAGATCTCCGAGCTGGAGCCGAGCCCGCCGGGCGAGTCCTTCGACCTCGTCCGTGAGCCACCCCGCACTCAGCCGGCGGGCCGTCTGGAGAGCGGCCCGGGCAGACTCGTCGGCCTTGTCGCGCTCATCTGCCTCGACCGCCGCCTCGGCCTCGCGCCAGCGCATGATTGCGGCGTAATAGGGGCGACTGATGGCGTCCCATTGACGAGCTGCCTCACGCCAGGCGGCCGGTTTATTGCGTCCGCGGGCCGAGGCCATCTCGGCCTTTCCGGCCGCCAGCCACGCGGCCTCCACCGGGCCCCCTTCCTGGGCTGCCGCGTCGAGCCGACTGAGGTGGATCCGTAACCGGGCCAGCGCGTCGCGCTCCTCGGCCCGCTCGCGCAGATCCCGGGCTCGCCGAGCGATCTCCGCCTCCACCCGCGCCCCGACAGCGCTCGCTCGGGCGATTCTCATCACGTCATCCGTGCATACCTCCAGCCGGCCCAGCGCATGCTCTACCACCGCCCGCGCCTGCACCAGGTCGTAGCGGCGGCGGCGCAGCTCGCCTTCGAGCGCGCCGAACCAGCCAATGAACTGGGGCTCGGTGGAGGCGGCCACCGCTGGTTCGACCTGCCGGAGGCGCTCATCGGCCAGGTCCTCATCCCCCCGCCCCAGCGCCGCTTCCGCCTCGACCAGAAGAGGGAAGATTGAGAGCCGGTCAACCGGCGCGACCGAGGGGCGCAGATGCGCTTCCATGACCTCCCACTCACCGGCTTCGAAGGCGAGCTGAGCGACGGTCAGGGTCAGCCAGTCGTGCAGCCTGGCGATGCGCTGCGGGATGGCCGCGAGCCCCTCTCGAGCCTTGTCGAGTCCCTCGCGCGTGCGCCCGGCCAGGGTGAGGAGATCGGCCAGATTGGCGTACGCGTAGCCGAGGTTGTCGAGGTCGTCGGTCTCACGGGCGAGCTCGATCGAGCGCTCGAGCAAGGCCACTCCCTCATCCACGGCACCGAGTGCGATCTGGGCCATCCCCAGGGTATTCAGCACCTCCCCCTCAGTGTGGCGGTCCGCGGTATTGATGGCAGCGGCCAGAGCCGGTTCGCCGTCGGCGATGGCGTCACGGAACCGGCCCCGAAGAACGAGCGTTCTGGCCAGCCAGGCCATGAGCGTGGCCCGCTCCCGGCTGGAGTCGTCATCGGGGAGCATGGCCAGTGCGCGCTGGGCGGTCCGGACCGCCTCAGGGGCACGGTTGAGCGACCACTGGACCCGAGAGAGCTGGGCCAAGACCCCCGCCCTGAACGCCACGTCCGTGCTGGCGCCCATCTCTTCCAGGGCGTGCGTCAGCAGCACCTCGGCCCGTCCTCGATCCCCGGCCACGCTGTGAGCTGACGCAGCCAGTCTCAACAGATCGACGTGGGTCAGCGGGATCCGCCTCTCGGGATTGGCCACCCGGGGCCAGAGCTCGAGGGCCCGCTCCGCCAGCTCGGCGGCTTCGCCGTAGGCGTGGGCGTCGCGAGCGACCAGCGCCGCCTGTACCGCCGCTCGGAGCGCCGCGGGTTGATCTCCGGCGGCCGCATAGTGCCCGGCCACGGCGGCAGCCAACTCGGCCTCATGCTCCTCGCTTGCACCCATCCGCTCCTCCAGAGCTTGGGCCAGCGCCAGATGGAGCTCGCTGCGCTCGCCGGGCAGCAGATCCTCGTACAGGACCTCGCGCAGGAGCGCGTGCCGAAAACGAAATCGGCCGTCGTCGCCGGTGACCAGGACGTACTCGGCCACGGCCTCACGGAGCGCCGCCTGAAGGGTGCTCCCCTCGATCCCGGTTATCTCGGCGATCACATCCTCTTCCAGCCGACGGCCCGCCGCGATCGACCGAGCCGCCTGCTGGGCGTCCGGTGAGAGACGCTCGATCCGGAGCATGAAGGCGTCACGCAGGCTCTCCGGAAGGGCGCCGCGGCCGTCAACCCCGGCGGCCAAAAGCTCCTCGGTGTATAGGGCGTTCCCCTCGCTGCGCTCGAAGAGCCGCTCGACCAGCGTGTCGCTCGGGCTGGCGTCGATGATGTCGGCCAGGATCTCAGCCACCTCGGCTCGGTCGAACGGCGGCAGCTCGATCCGTCGCACCAGCTCCAGGCGGGCCAGCTCGCTCAGGAGTGGACGCAGCGGGTGGCGACGGTGAAGCTCGTCCGAGCGGTAGGTGATCACCACGAGCAGGCGCTCGTGACGCAAACTGCGAGCCAGGAACGAGACGAAGGTGCGAGTGGAACGATCAGCCCAGTGCATATCCTCGAGGAGCAGAGCCACCGCCTGGCGCTCGCTGAGGACGTCCAGCAGCTCCAGCAGCGCTTCGAAGAGCCGCACCTGAGCCGAGGGATCGAGCGCATTGGCTGTGGCCTCGGGCTCATCCAATCCTGGCAGCAAGGCCGCCAACTGGACGCGGCTTCCCCGGCCAAGCTCCCCGAAGGCCGGATCACCGGACCGGGCCAGCGGCCGCAGCGCGCTGGTCAACGGGGCATACGGGAGCTCGCCGTCCTCCTGCTCGACTGCCTCGCCCCGGAGCACCAGCACGTCCTGGGAGCTCAGTAGCTCCTCGAACTCTCCGAGCAGACGGGTCTTGCCGACGCCCGAATCACCGCCGAGCAGGATCAGGGCAGGCTGTTGGGCGTCGGAGGCGTTGGCCGCCAACTCGAGCTCTCGCAGCTCCTCTCTGCGCCCGACGAAGTGATTGCTGGCCAGTCGCCGGCCCACGACGGAAGTATCGCCAGATTGCCCGAGCTCCGCCCCGTGATCGCGGCGAAGTGGCTGGGCTGAGTTCGTCGAGCGGCCGAGCTTCGGCTGCCCGCCGAGCGATGTCACGTGTTTGTTCTGCCGCCAAGGCGGCGATGAGACTGGGATGCATGATGTTCTCCTGTGAGTGTTGGGCTTCACCACCAATCAGGATGAGCTGCGAACCGCCGAGGCACATCGGGAGGAAGGAGCGGATTTCCATACCCCTGGCCTTAGTTCGCGCTCACGCGGCCTTAGGCACCCGGCGACGGGATTAATGCCGCCCGCGCGATGGCCAGCCTGGCGCAGAGCGGGCCTTTGGCTTGAGCTGCCCGGCGCGTAGCCGCACCAGCTCCAGGATGGGTCGCACAGCCACGAACGGATCCGCTATGGCCTGGCCATCGAGCAGCGAGACCGCCACTACGGCCTTGCCTTGCACCTCACCGATCAGCGTCGGATTGGCGGGCGCCTGGGCCGAGTCGAGCTGTGCCAGGCGTTCGAGCACGCGCTGATCGCCTGCCGTGGCCATGCGAATGACCACCGGCGAGTAGAACGGATCGGGGCGGGAGCTCGGAGCGAAGGCCTGACGGTTCGCCGCGCTAGAGGCGCGTGCCTCCACGTCGGTGGAGCGAGAGGCACGTCGGTCCACGTCGGGGATCCGAGAGGCGCGTGGCTCCACCTCGGGGATCAACTGGCTGAGACTGGAATTCATGGGTCGGTCTCCTCGGATCGAATTTCGAACGAGCGTCTTGCGGCTCGCTTGGACTTGATCCTGGGCTAAGACCCCCTCGCGCACATCTGGAAAATGGAGCCGATTCCGGGCTCGCCCGCCCTAGCGGAGCGCTTTCCCGGGAGCGTGGCGGGTTTTTGGCTCTGGGTGTCGCATATGTGACACGGAGAGCCATATTGCGAGCTTGGGCCCCGCTTGCGACCCTCGCGTGCCTGTCGCTCGGACCGCGCCCGCCCCTCAGGCGACGTTTTCCAGCACGAGCGCGACGCCCTGGCCAGAGCCCACGCACACGCCGAGCACCCCGTACCGGACACCGCGCTCGCGCAGCTCGGTGGCCAGCGTGAGCACGTAGCGCGTGCCGGAGGCGCCGAACGGGTGGCCGATCGCCACCGCGCCGCCGTTGGGGTTGAGCTTCTCGTCGGGCACCTCGAAGCCGTCCAGCTGGTTGGGGAGCTCGCGCAGCACGCCCAGGGCCTGCGCGGAGAACGCCTCGTGGACCTCCCAGAGATCGATGTCCCGCGGGGTCAGGCCGGCCCGTCTGATCGCCCTGGGGATGGCCCAGGCCGGGGCGATGCCCATCACCAAAGGGTCGTTTGCCACGGTGGCCGAGGCGAGCACCAGGGCCAGCGGTTGCACCCCCAGCTTCTCGACGGCCTGGCCGCTGGCCAGCACGACCGCGCTGGCGCCGTCATTCAGCGCCGAGGAGTTCCCGGCGGTCATCTGGGTGGTGTTGGGCTGAGGTGGCAGCGCGGCCAGCTTCTCGGCGGTCGTGTCGGCGCGAATGCTCTCGTCGTGCTCGAGCGTCCACCCCGGCTGCTTGCGGGTTCCGGGAATCTCCACCGGGTGGATCTCCAGAGCGAAGCGGCCGCTGTCCCGCGCCGCTGCCGCTTTGGTGTGCGAGCGCAGGGCGAAGGCGTCGATCTCCTCCCGGGAGAGCCCATAACGGTCCGCCACGTTCTGGGCCGTGCGGATCATCTTGATGTACGCGTCGCGGGCGAGCAGGGTCGGGTTGGGTGGTCCGCCGGCCCCGGCCCACATCGTGTCGAGCATGAACACCGGGCCGCGGGGCATGAACGGTGCGTCCCCCTTCATCAGCGCCCACCCCGACCGAGACATCGACTCCACCCCGCCGGCCAGCCCGACCTCCAGTTCGCCCGAGCGGATGGCGTGCGAGATCTGGATGGCGCACGTCAACGAGGAGGCACAGAATCGATTGACGGTGGCCGCGGGCACAGAATCCGGAAACCCGGCGGCCAGAGCGGCCCAGCGGGCGATGTCACCCATGCCCTCGTGGGCCGGGTTCACGCATCCCGCAGCGATGTCCTCGACCCGGTCAAGGTCGAGCCCAACCCGCTCGCACGCCCACAGCATGGTCTGCCCGAGGAGATCGTCAGTCCGTATGTGCGACAGCGCACCCGCGTACCTGCCGACGGGCGTGCGCACGCCGCCGAGAACAAAAGCGTCAGACATGGGCGTCGTCCTCCTCGAGATGAGTTCCTTCACCAGTGTCCCGCAGCTTGCAGGGCGTGTAGCTCGTGGTTCTCCCGGCCACCAGCGCTGTGCCGCGCCGATCTACTCGCATGGCGTCACGAAGCCCTCATTCCGGCCTCCGGTCAGTGACGCCACATGGCTATGGGCACACCAATGGCACAAAGCTCCGCCGGTCCGGAGCGCTTAGTGACGCCACACGCCGATTCGGGCCCGCCACACGCCGGTTCGGGCCTGTTTTGGCCCTGCATCAGGTGCTTGCGGCACTTCTCGGCCCGGAGCTTAGCCGCAGTGCAACCAGGTCCCCCAAGCCGCGGTCATCTCGGTCCCGAAATGCGCAAAGAGCGGCCCGGCGATGGCGTTTCCGTCGACGGCG
>JBPYDM010000002.1:0-9351 GCA_051986255.1 Solirubrobacteraceae bacterium
GGCCAGCTTGGGACGGCTCTGCGGGTGAGCGCGCCAGGCAAACCGAAATGCCCGGTACGAGGTCGTCCCCAAAGCGAAGCTGCCGGTGAAGATCTGCTGCCCGCGAGGCGAGTATTCGGAGAAATCGGGCTCGCTGCCCCAACCCACGAACACGTTGCCGTTAGGCAGCACCTGCGTGCTCCCCTGGGCGGGCGAGAGCAGCGGTGGACTGTGGGTGAAGCGGTGAATCAGCGTCACGGTCTTGCGCGAGACGTTCACGTGCAGCACTTTGGCTGAGGACTGCGGCTCCTCTTCGGGACGGTCGGCGTCATCGAACACCGTCAGGGTGTTCCCCACCCGGTGGGCATCGTGCTGCCACTCGAACCGCGTGCCGGAACCCATCCTGAAGTTGTTGTGCTTGCCTCCCAGCGTCCACAGAACGTGGCCGGTCCTGACGCTGATCTTGTACACCGACCACGTGCTTCGGGAGGAGACCAGCAGGTCACCGTCCGGCAACGGCTGGATCGAGTTGAGGTGAAAGCAGTCGCAGTAGCTGCCGCTCGGCGGACTGTGGCTCGCGCTCAGCGGGATGTGACCGTAGGCGTGCCATTCCCACAGAACCTTCCCACTGGGAATGGCGAGCTTCTGGATCACGCTATCCCAGACGTAGCCGTTGCTCGGGCCGCCCACACTCGAGAGGTTGGCCTGCGCCGAGGTTCTGGCCAGCACCCACGCCGTCCCGTGGGGGGTGAGCTGGAAGTCGTGCGGGTCCGTCAGGTAGCCGTTCCCGGCCCGGAGGACGGCCACGGTCCGGTAGGAGCGGTCCATGATCACGTCCTCGCCACCGTGGCCGTACCTTCCCTGCCACCAGGTGAGCACGGGTCGGCCCCTGTAGGACTGGACCTCGAGGTTGAACGCCAGGCCATGTCTGATCCGGTGAAACCACACCAGCTGGCCACGGCTGTTGAGGATCATCGGCCCGTTCTGGCGAGCGTGGGCGGGCGTGAGGAAGATGTCGCCCGACCTCGTGTCCGGATCGGAGGACACGCTGACCGCCGGCGGATGCAAACCCGGCTCGGAGTGGAAACTCCGACCACGTACTCCTTTGGCAGCGTGCCCGGACGGCAGCCCATCAGAGGGTGGTCGCACGGTGCTCCCCGTCACGGCCACCCCGAAGGAGAATCCGAGCCGGGTGGCCCCTAGGTCCCCTGAGGCCGTTCCCGCAGCCGGGGAGCTGAGCCGGGCCACCACCTGCACACGTTCGCCCGGCCTGAACGCCCTGCGGGGCACGAACGCCGTGCCGGCACCATTCGGCAGCGCCTCCACCCGGCCGTCGTGAGCGCCGCTGCGCGAGCCCTTTACGGTGACGGAGCGTAACTCCGCGGGCACCAACGATAAGAAGATCACCTCCGAGCTGGGCGAGGCATCTGGCGTGCCGGGAAACGGGATCACATGCAGCCCCGCACCCCCGACCGCGCCGGTCGATCCGGTGACCGGAAAGACCGCGCCGCGGGCGCCGGCTAGGGCGGTTCGGTCGACGACGGCAAACGCGACCAGCGGCGCCAGAAGGCCAAGGAGGAGCCAGCGCAACCGTGATCGCCCCAGCCGGCTGCGCCCCGTCTTATTACAACCCACCGGCGCGACCCTAGCAGGGTAAGCGCCGCCGCTTCCAGCTCTCACCTCACGGCCTGCGGAGACGATGTGCCGAGCACAAGCCCGCGTCTGTTCAGCGCCTCGACCTCTACGTACGTGGGCCGACTGCTCAGGGTGATCTCGGTCTCGAAGTTGAGGTGCGGTTTGGTGCTCAGGGCGCGCAGGCTGCTGTGGCTCGAGCCGCCCAGGACTCGCCAAGCCACGACGTTGGTGGCTCCGTTCCAGCTGGCCCACACATGCGCCCGCCCGCCGGAAGCAGCAGCGACCGCCAAGTCGGGTGGCGTGGTTGGCCGGCCGCTCCAGGGGAACCGGTAGGCGCGATAGGAACTGGTCCCCACGGCAAAGCTGCCGTTGAAGATCTGCTTGCCGCTCGAGGTGTATTCGGAGAAATCAGGTTGAGTCCCCCAGCCCACAAAGACATTCCCCTGCGGGAGGATCTGCATGCTGCCCTGGGCAAGGGATAGAAGCGGCGGGCGGTGCCTGTACCTGTGGATCAACGTCGCCGTCTTCTTGCCGACGTGGAGGGCAAGCTCCTTGGCCGATGACTGCCGCTCCTCCGGATCGGCGGCATCGTCGAACAAGGTCAAGGTGTCGCCGATCCGGTGGGCGTCGTGCTGCCACTCGAACTCAGCGCCCCGTCCCAGCTTGAACTGGTTGTACTTGCCCCCCAGCGTCCAGAGTATCCGGCCCGTCTTGGTGCTGATCTTGTACACCGACCAGGTGTGTCGCAGCGAAACCAGCAGGTTGCCGTCGGGCAGCACCTGGAGCGAGTTCAGGTGAAAGGCGTCCCACGCTCTGCCGCTCGTGGGCGGTGGGAGAAAGCTCGCTTTCAGCGGGATGTGTCGGAAGCAGTCCCACTGCCATAGAAGCCGCCCGGTCTTGATATCCACCTCCTGGATGAGGTAGTCGTGGATCTCACCGTCGCTCGGCCCGCCCACGCTTTGCAGGTCCGCTTTCACCGTGGTCGTGGCCACCAACCAGGCGCTCCCCTGAGGGGTGATCAAGAAGTCGTGAGGATCGGTGGCGTAGCCGTTCGCGGCCTTGACCACGGCCACCGTATGGTAGGAGCGGTTCGCAATCACATCCTCGCCGGGATCACCCTGCCACCAGGTGAGCACTGGCCGGCCCTGGTAAGCCTGGACGGCCAGGTTGAACGTGCTTTCAGGGAGGACAGAATCGAACCACACCAGTTGCCCCCGGGGATTGAGGATCATCAGCCCGCCGCCGTGATTCGAACCCGGAGTGAGGAAGATGTCACCCGAGCGGGTGTCCGGATCGGAGGTGACGCTCACCGCTGGGGGGTTCAGACCGGGTTCGGAGTGAAAGTGCCAGGTGGGAGATCCGCGGGTCGCGCGCGAGCGAGCCCCGGGGCGTGAGGCGGGCGCGGAGCCTGCGAGGAACGCGGAAAGCCCGAAACCGGCCAACAGCCCCAGCAGCAGCCAGCTCAACCGGGGCGCCAGCAATGCCCTAGCGGTCCTGCACTAGCCCACGGATTGCGGAGACGACGTCCCCAGCACTGTGCCCCGGCTGTCCAGGGCTTGGACCTCGACATATGTCCCGGCCGCTGCGGTGATGGGGATCTGGGTCTCGAAGCTGTAGTGGGACGCGGTCTTCACCGTGGTCCACGGGCCACCGGAGCTCGGGCCGCCCAGCGCCCGCCAGGAAGCGACGTTGGTGGCTCCGTTCCAGCTGGCCCACGCGTTGACTACTCCGCCCGAGCCGACCGTCACGGCCAGCGCGGGTCGCGTGGCCGGCTGGCCGCTCCACGGGAACCTGAAGGCGCGGTAGGAGGTCTCGCCCAGCGGGAAGCTGCCCGTCATGATCTGCTTGCCGCCCGACGTGTACTCCGAGAAGTCGGGCTCGGTGCCCCAGCCCACGAACATGTTGCCGTTGGGCAGAGTCTGCGCGCTTCCCTGGGCGGAGGCGACCAGCGGGGGGCTGTGGGTGTAGCGGTGAACCAGCGTCACCGTCTTCTTTCCCACCTCCAGGTGCAGCACCTTGGCCGAGGACTGCTGCTCCTCCTGAGGAGCGGCGCCATCGTCGAACATGGTCAGCGTGTTCCCTTTGCGCCGGGCGTCGTGCTGCCACGCCCAGCCCGCCCCGGTACCCCGCTTGAACTGGTTATAGCGGCCCCCGAGCGTCCACAGTATCCGGCCCGTCTTGATGCTGATCTTGTAGATCGACCACGTGCTCCGCGAGGAGACCAGCAGGTCGCCGTCGGACAGCCGCTGGATCGAGTTCAGGTGGTAGGCGTCCATGTAGCTGCCGCTCGGCGGCTTGTGACTCGCGTTCAGCGGGATGTGCCCGTAGGAGTGCCAGGACCACAGCTGCTTGCCCGTGGCGATGTCGATCTCCTGGATCACGTTATCCCACACATAGCCATCCTTCGGACCGCCCACCCTAGACAGGTTCGCCTTCACCGCCACGACCGCGTTGATGAACGCCGTGCCCTGCGGCGTGATCTGGAAATCGTGCAGGTCAGCCGAGTAGCCCGTCCCCACTGCCCTCACCACCGCCTTCACTCTGTACGACTGCCCCATGATCACGTCCTCGACGCCTTTCCCGCTCGGCTTCCCCTGCCACCAGGTGAGCACTGGCCGGCCCTGGTAGGTTTGAAGGGCGAAGTTGCTCGCCTTGCCGCCGGGAATGGGATCAAACCAGACGAGCTGACCCTGGGCGTTGAGAATCATCGGCCCCCGCTGCGCGGTGTGATCTGGCGAGATGAAGATGTCTCCTGAGCTGGTATCGGAATCGGAGGACACGCTGACCACCGTCGGGTGCAGGTCGGGCGCGGAGTGAAAGCTCTTGGTCGGAGGATCGCCGCTGGCCGCGCGGGCGGTCGGCGACCCGTCGGACGGCGGCGCGGCGCCGGGGGCGGATACGCCCACTCCAAATGAGAACGTGAGCGTGGTCGCCCCGGGGTCTCCTGAGGCCGTTCCCGCCGCCGGGGAGCTCAAACGGGCGAACACCTGAACACGCTCGCCCGGCGCGAAAGGTTTGCTCGGTAGGAACGCGGTGCCCGCCCCATCGGGCAGGACCTGCAACCGCCCGCCGTGGGCGCCGCTCCAAGAGCCGCTGACGCTCACCGACCGCAACTGCGAAGTGGTCAGCGAAGAGAAGACGATGGACGAATTGGGCGCCGCATCGGGTGTCCCGGGAAACGGGTTGACGTGAAGCGCGGGTGATGCCCGGTGCGAGGACCGGCTCGATGAGCCGCCGGGGGCCATGGTGCGCGTGCTTGCCTGAACGCCCGCCTGCGCCCCCGGCACTAGGACCACGGCCAGGGCCGTCAGTAGTCCAGCCGGCGCCAAGAGCACGCGTCGTCGCCCGGACAACCCCCCAAACCTGACATTCACGCCACCCATGCGGGCGAGCCTAGCAGCGGATTTTCTTATTCGGCTCGGTCGATGCATTGTCGGTGTTAAGTTCGCCTCGAGTCTGATTTTCAGCTGTATGTGGTAAGCGCGACGTGACCTTTGGCCGTCTGGCGGCCGTCGGTCAGCTTGACCTTGGCCGGCAGCTGATTGTCACTGGAGTGAGCCAGCATGGACCGGCCGTGCTTGTTGAGATTGATGTACACAAACCCCAGCTCGTGTATCCCGACGTGCCCGGAGTCCAGGCGGCCGATGCTTCTACCCGAAGCGGAGATCCCACCGCTCAGGTGGCAGGGATGACCACCGGCATAGCAGGCCGCCAGAACCGCCGCCACCCCGCTGCGGGAGACGAACTGCGTGGTCCCGATGATCTGGACGGTGGGAGACTGGGACAGCCTGCGGGAGGGTCCCTTGCCACGCACGGTGAACCGAACCAGGTCCAGCTGGCTGGTGGCGGTCGCACCTGAGGAGTTGCGCACGGTGACCTTCACGGGAAGATGGTGGTGGTGCGCCCGGTCCAGCTTGTGGATCCCCTTCGAGGACAGCTGAAAGCTGACAAAGCCTCCCCGGCCGGAGTTCACGCTCTTGGGGCCGGTCTCGGCCAGGACGGACTTGCCGGACATGATCTTGAGCGTGACGCTGCAGGTGCTCCCGGTAAAGCACCCCACCGGAACCGCTCCGTCGCCCGCCCGGGGCACGAACGCCATCGACCCAAAGACGTTCACGTGGCGGCCCAGGACGTGAGCAGGCGAGGTCCCGAGCACCTTCTTGTGGGCGTTCAGCGCCTGGACGGCAAAGTAGGACGGCTGATTGTGCAGTGTGATCTGTGTTTCAAAGCTGTAGTAGCGCTTCTCGTCCAGCCAGTGCAGACGGCTGGGCTTCCTCCCGCCGATCACTCTCCAGGCGGCCACATCCGTGGCCCCGTTCCAACTCGCCCACACGTTCACGTGACCGTCGGCGGTCGGAGCCAGGGCCATCGCCGGCCGGCGCAGAGGCCGCCCGCTCCAGGGGAATCGAAAGGCCCGGTAGGAAGTCTCGCCCAGCGCGAAGCTTCCAGTGAAGATCTGCTTTCCATCCCGGGCGTACTCCGAGAAATCCGGCTCGGTGCCCCAGCCCACGAACACATCGCCGTTGGGCAGCAGTTGCGTGCTCCCCTGGGCGGAGGCCAGCAGGGGAGGGCTGTGGGTGTAGCGGTGAACCAACGTCGCGGTCTTGGCCGGCACGTTGATGGCCAGCACCTTGCCAGAGGACTGCCGCTCGACCTGGGGCGCAGCGCCGTCATCGAACAGAGTCAGGGTATTCCCGCTGCGGCGGGCATCGTGCTGCCATGCCCAGCCGACCCCGGTGCCCCGCTTGAACTGGTTGTACTTCCCGTTCAGCGTCCAATCGATCTTGCCGGACGGCATGGCGATCTTGTACACGGACCAGGTGCTCCGCGAGGAGACCAGAAGACTGCCATCCGGCAGCGGCTGGATCGAGTTCAGGTGGACGAAGTCGTAATAGCCGTTCGCGGGGGGCTTGTGGCTGGCGTTGAGTGGTATGTGACCGTAGGACTGCCACTCCCACAGGAGCTTGCCAGTGGCGATGTCCACCTCCTGGATGATGTTGTCCCACACATATCCGCTGCTCGGCCCACCTACGCTTGAGAGGTTCGCTTGCGCCGGGACGACGGTTATCAGAAACGCCTTCCCGTGGATGATCTGGAAGTCGTGCAGGTCAGCGCCGTAGCCGCCCGCGGCGTGCACGACCGCCGTGGTTTGGTAACGGCGGTTGACGATCAGGTCTACCCCATCCTTACCGCTGACCTTCCCCTCCCAATACGTGAGGACCGGATGTCCGTGATACGTCTGGACGGCAAAGTTGCTCGCCTTGTCGCCCGGGGGCACCGGGCGGTACCACACGAGCTGGCCTTGGCTGTTGAGGATCATGGGCCCCATCTGGGAGGCGTGGTCCGGAGTGACGAAGATGTCGCCCGATCTCCTGTCCGGATCCGAGCTCACGCTCACGACGATCGGATGGAGATGCGGGCGGGAGTGGAACCGCTTGGTGGAGCCCTGCCCACGGGCAGTCTGGGCGGCCGGCGGATCCTGGGGCGGCCCTCCCCCCCACGGGCCCACCACGGCAACCCCAAATGAGAAGCTCAGGCGGGTGGCGCCAAGGGCTCCCGAGGCCGTGCCCGCGGCCGCAGAGGCGAGCCGGGCGGTGACCGAGACGTGCTCCCCCGGGGTGAAGCCCTCATCGGGGAGGAACTCCGTCCCCGCCCCGTCAGGCAGCCGCTCTACCCGGCCGGGGTGGGCGCCGCTGCGCGACCCGCTTACGGTCACCGAGCGCAGGTCAGAAGGGGCCAGCGAGGAGAAGATGATGGACGAACTGGACGCCGCGTCCGGGGTGCCCGGGAACGGGATCACGTGCAGCCCTGCCGATGCCTGGCTCGAGGCCTCAGACCCATCTCTCGGGCTACCCGACGTGGCCGGGCGGTGGCTGACACCCGCCTGGGCCTGCGAGACAACGCCGGCGATAACTGCGGACGCCAGCACCAGCCCCACGAGCAGCGCCAAGACCAACCATCTCCGCGCTGGCAGGGCCCCTATGCGCGCACTGCCTAGGGGCACGCGGGGCGAGGCTAGCAAAGGCATCACCGGCTAAAACGTTCGCGACCAGGCAAAGTTGCCTGGGGCTGGGTGCTTGCCTAACGCCGCCTCCGTCCGGACGGATCGGCGCGCTAACCGACCGCCACCTCGGCCCTGACGGGCTCCGGACTCGGTTCGACCCGCTCGACGTGGGCATATCGGCCCCCGCGCAGCAGTGATGCAGCGGCCGCCACCAGGCAGGCCACAATGGCGAAGATGAACGCCTCGTGAAGGCCGTTGCTGAACGGCCCTGAGATGAGATGCGGGAAGAAGCTCCGCCCCATGAGCAGCGTCCGGCTATGAACGCTCAGGGCGGAGAGGGTGTGGGCTCCCACTAGATGCTGTACGGGGTTGTAACCCAGGAAGGCGGCGAATAGAACGGAGATTGGGGGCAGGTGGGCGGCGTGCTCGGCTGCCGTGCTCGGGACGCCGTGGGCCTGGAGTCCAGTGCTCAGGGTGGGAGGCAGCGACGCCGAGAGCCCCACCACCATGAGCGTGAAGAAGATGCCCACCGAGATGACCTGGGCCGAGTTCTGGAAGGTCTGGTTCATCCCTCCTCCCGCTCCCCGGTCACCGGGCGGCAGGCTGTTCATCACGCCGGCTCGGTTGGGCGAGGCGAACATGCCCATGGAGATCCCGTTGAAGGCCAGCACGGCAGCGAATAGGGGGTAGGAGAAGTCGATGGGCAGCATCATGAGCAGCCCGAAGCTGATCGCCGCGCCGATCATCCCGCCGCTGGCGAACGGACGGGCGCCGAAGTGGTCGGACAGGTAGCCCGACACCGGTCCGCTGAGCAGCATGCCCAACGTGAGCGGCAGGATGTATATGCCCGCCCACAGCGGCGTATCCACAAAGGCGTAGCCGTGCTGGGGCAGCCAGATCCCCTGCAGCCAGATGATCAGCATGAACATCAGCCCGCCGCGGGCCACGGCTGACAGAAAGGTGGAGAGGGTCCCGAAGCTGAACGCCCGGATCCGAAACAGCGGCAGACGGAACATCGGCTCGCGCACACGACGCTCGACCACGCCGAAGCACAAGAGCAAGGACACGGCCACTCCGAACAGGACCATCACGCGCGGACTCGACCAGCCGGTGGAGTGGTGGCCGTAGGGACGGATCCCGTAGGTGATAGCCACCATCAGGCAGATCAGCCCGCTAGCAAAGGTGACGTTGCCCCACCAATCGATCCGGGCGCGCTTGTGGACACCCAGCTCCTGGAGCTTCAGATACGCCCAGACGGTGCCGAAGAGGCCGACCGGCACCGAGATCAGGAACACCAGGCGCCAGCTGACGGGCGCCAGCACGCCGCCGAGCACGAGCCCGATGAACATCCCGCTCACGCCCACGATGTTGTTGATGCCCAGGGCCATACCGCGCTGGTTAGCCGGAAAGGCGTCGGTAATGATGGCCGCGGCGTTGGCCATCAGGCAGGCTCCCCCCACCCCCTGGACGATCCGAAGGATGATCAGGTAGTCGGCACCGGCCCGGCCCGTGAGCCAGTCGACGGCCAGCAGGAGCGAGGCGGCGGTGTAGATGACGAAGCCGAGGTTGTAGATCCGCACCCGCCCGAACATGTCCCCGAGCCTCCCCAGACTCACGATCAGCACGCTGCCCACGATCATGTAGCCGAGGATCATCCACAGCAGGTAGAAGCTGTTCGAGGGGACCAGCGGATTGAGGTGGATGCCGCGGAAGATGGCTGGCATCGCGATCAG
>JBPYDM010000003.1:0-8613 GCA_051986255.1 Solirubrobacteraceae bacterium
ATCGCCCGCATGCAGGGCGGTGGCGGGCATCCCCAGGCGGCTGGCTTTGCCACCACCATGGACTGGAACGAGCTGGTGGACTTCCTGCGGGGAGAGATCGACGCCCAACTGACCTCTTCCGCTTCGCCCTCCTGAGGTAGTGCCCCGGTAGCTCATGCCGAGCGAGCCGCCGCCAGGGCCCGGGCCCGCCGGCGTCATCTTGTACGACAAGCCTGCCGGCCTGACCTCGCACGATGCCGTAGCCGCCGTCCGCCACCGCCTCGGACGTGGGGTGAAGGTCGGGCATGCGGGCACGCTGGACCCGTTTGCCACGGGCCTTTTGCTGATCCTGGTGGGACGGGCCACCCGGGTGCAACGGTTCCTGATGGACCTGCCCAAGCGCTATGAGGTGGTGGCCCAATTCGGGGCGGTTTCGACCACGGGTGATCCGGAGGGGGAGATCGTGCCCACGGGGAGGCTGCCGGAGGGTGACCTGATCCTGCCTGTGGGTCGGCTCCTCCAGCGCCCGCCGCCCTACTCGGCGGTCAAGGTCGGGGGAACTCGCGCGTACACGCTGGCCCGCGCCGGCCAGGCTGTCGACCTTCCGGAACGGGAGGTCGAGGTGTACCGGTTCGAGGAGACCTGGCGTGGGGGGGACCGCCGCCGGTTCGTGATCGAGTGCTCATCCGGCACGTACGTCCGTTCGCTGATCGGCGAATTGGGTGACGCGTACTGCCAAGAGCTCACGCGTACCGCGATCGGTCCGTTTGACGTGACTCGGGCTGACCCGGATAGGGTTGTGCCGCTGGAGGAGGCGTTGACCTTCCTGCCCGAGCTGCGGCTGGAGCCCCAGCAGGCCCAGCGCGTGGAACACGGGGGCCGGGTGCAGCGCGATGACGCGCCGCCAGGAGTCCTCAGATTGACCGATGAAGCCGGGCTGGTCGCGCTGGGACAGGCCGAGCCCGGGGGCGGCGCGCTCAAGCCTGTGGTTGTGCTGCGGGCCCCCCGCCCGGTCTAGGCTCGGGCGGTTACCCTTCGCCGCCCATGCGGATCGTCCAGCTTTCCGACGCGGAGCCCCGCCCTCGCCATCTGGCCGTGGGCGAGTTCGACGGCGTCCACCTGGGCCACCGCGAGGTGATCCGGGGAAGCGACACCGTCCTGACCTTCGATCCGCATCCGCTGGCCGTCATTCGCCCCGAGGCGGCGCCCAAGCTGCTCACCACGCTGGAGGTCAAGGCGGACCTGATCGCCGAGCTGGGAGTGCAGGAGCTGGTGGTCATCCCGTTTGATGAGCGGTTCGCCCAGCAGACCCCGCAGGAGTTCATCGACGACGTCCTGGTCCGCCGCCTGGAGGCCATCCGCGTCTCGGTAGGGGAGAACTTCCGCTTCGGACACCGCGCGGCCGGCGACCCCGCGACTCTGGGGCAGCAGACCAGCTTCCAGACGCGCGTGCTCCCGCTCGTCGAGGTCGACGGCGAGGTGGTTTCCTCCAGCCACATTCGCGCCCTGATTCAGGCGGGCGAGGCCGATGCCGCGGCGCGCATGTTGGGCGGGCCGTTCCAGTATCACGGCGAGGTGATGAGGGGAGAGGGACGAGGCCGCGAGCTCGGCTTCCCCACGGCCAACATCGTCCCCGACGAGTCGTTGGTGCATCCCGGCCACGGGATCTATCAGGCCCTCCTGGACGGCGCCTGCGCGGCGGTCAATGTGGGGGTGCGGCCAACCTTCGGCACTGGCCGCGGCGTGCTGATTGAGGCCTACGTGCTGGATCGCGACCTGGATCTCTATGGCCAGAAAGTGCGGGTGGACTTCCTGGCGCGCCTCCGGGGTGAGCGGCGGTTTGACTCCGTCCCGGCGCTCGTGGAGCAGATGGAGCGGGACGTGGACCGGATCCGCGAGCTTTGCGCGGAGGAGTAAATGTCTCTTCGCCCGACGGTTGCGCCACCGCAGCCCTGCTACCCTCGCCCGGCGGCATGACCCTCACCCAGGAGAGAAAGCAGGAGCTGGTCGAGAAGTTTGGTCAGGTGGGTTCGGACACGGGCCGGACGGAGGTCCAGGTGGCCCTGATGACCGAGCGCATCAACCAGCTGACCGACCACCTGCGCACGCACCGCAAGGACCACCATTCGCGGCGGGGCCTGCTCATGCTCGTCGGCCGCCGACGCCGCCTGCTCAACTACCTCCAGCGGACCGACCTGGAGCGTTACCGCTCGCTGGTACGCGAACTCGGCCTCCGGCGGTGACGCCGCCGCGCCTCTTGCGCCGCTGACCCATGAGCACTCCGGCTGAGGGCATCATCGCGCCCGGGACGTCGGCCCCGGAATTCACCCTACGCCGTGAGGACGGCAGCGAATTCACCCAGGCCGATCTGATCGGGAACACAACCGTGCTCGTCTTCTATCCCTTTGCCTTCAGCCCCGTGTGCACGGATCAGCTCAGCCTGTACGAGGAGATGCTGGGCGAGTTCAAGGCCCGGGGAGCGACGCTGTACGGCGTCTCGTGCGATGCCGGCTACTCCCAGAAGGCCTTCCGCGAGAAGCTGGGCGTGAGCATCGAGCAGCTATCGGACTTCGAGCCCAAGGGCGCGGCCTGCCGCGCCTTCGGCGCGTACCACCCCGGCGGCTTCGCGCAGCGGGCGCTGGTCGTCATCGGTCCCGAGGCCGTGGTGAAGTGGAGCTATCTCGCCCCCTCGCCCAGCGAGCTCCCAGGCGCCAACCTGATCTTCGACGGGCTGGCCGCGGCGGCCGCGGCCTGACCGCCTCCGGCGGGCGCAAGTTGACTGAGCTGGGCTCGGCGCCGCTGCCCGAGCCATCGGCTGATGACCATGTGCGTGGTCCCCAGGATGCGCCACTCCTCATCGAGTACGGGGACTTCGAATGCCCCTTCTGCGCCGCCCTCAGCTTTAAGCTCGCCCGGGTCAAGCTGCGCCGGGTGTTCCGGCACTTTCCCGTCCGTACCAGCCATCCCCGAGCGTGGGCGGCCGCCTGCGCGGCGGAGGCTGCCGGACGTCAGGGTCAGTTCTGGGAGATGCATGACCTGCTGTTCGCCGACCAGGGCCGCCTCGAGGACCCCCACCTGTGGAGCCGGGCTGAGGCGCTGGGACTCAACCTCGAGCGCTTCGACGCCGACCGGCGCAGCGACGCCGTGACGGCTAGGATCCGGCGCGATTTCAACTCCGGCGTCAGGGCTGGGGTGGTGACCACGCCCACCCTGTTCACCCGCGGCCGGATGCTCGCCGGCCAGATCGACCCGGCTGAGTTAGCGGCCCTCGGAGATTCCGGCTGACGGGTCCTACCCGCACCGGGCGTGTGGCGTCAAGAGGCGCGTATCGGGCTCCCGGCCGCCCTCGGCTACCATCATCTTGTTCGGAGCTAGACAGAACAACGAAGCGCTTCGCCTACCGAACGGCGAAGAAAGAAGGGAACTGAATATGTCTGACGGCGTTTCACGAGTCGCCGTGGAAGTTGGGGGCGAGGAGATCTCGTTCGAGACCGGCAAGCTGGCCAAGCAGGCTTCCGGTGCTGTGGTCGTCCGCTCGGGCGACACCATGGTGCTGTGCACCGCCACCGCAGGGAACCTGAGGGATGTGGATTTCCTGCCCCTCACTGTCGATGTCGAGGAGCGAATGTATGCGGCCGGGAAAATTCCCGGTTCTTTCTTTAAGCGCGAGGGACGGGCGGGCGAGAAGGCCACTCTGTCCGCGCGCCTTATCGACCGTCCCATCCGGCCGCTCTTCCCCAAGGGTTGGCGGTATGAGACGCAGCTCGTCGCCATTCCCATCTCGGTGGACCACGAGCACCCCTACGACGTGCTGGCCATGAACGGGGCCTCGGCCGCGCTCATGGTCTCGCAGATCCCCCTGCCCACGCCCGTGGGCGCGGTGCGGATCGGCAAGGTGGAGGGCAACTTCGTGATCAACCCCAACGAGGAGGATCTGGTCGATAACACCGACCTCGATCTGATCGTGGCGGGCACCGATGAGGCCATTCTGATGGTCGAGGCGGGTGCCCGCGAGGTGCCGGAAGCCGAGATCCTCGACGCCCTGGACATCGCTCACGGGGAGATCAAGAAGCTGTGTGCCACCCAGCGTGAGCTGGCCGAGAAGGCGGGCAAGCCCAAGCTGGAGGTGCAGGCGCCTGAGGTCGATCCCGGCCTCTACGAGCAGATCAAGGCTTCGCACGGGGCGGCCCTGGATGCCGCCACCCAGGTGGAGGACAAGCTCGAGCGTCAGGACGCCTGCAAGGCGGCCGAGGAGCAGGTGTTGGCCCATTACGCCGGCGACCCCGAGAGCGAGGGTTACGCCGAGAGGCGGGCCCAGGCCCAGATGGCCTTCGACAAGCTGGAGAAGACGCTGATCCGCGAGCGCATCGCGGTCCAGAAGAAGCGCCCCGACGGCCGCAGTGCGGATGAGATCCGTCCGATCTCGATCGAGGTCGGGGTGGCTCCGCGGACGCACGGCTCGGCCCTGTTCACCCGGGGTCAGACCCAGGCGCTGAGCGTTGTGGCGCTCGGTACGACCCGCGAGGAGATGCGGCTGGACACGCTGGGCCTAGAAACCGCCAAGCGCTACTTCCATCACTACAACTTCCCGCCGTTCTCGGTGGGGGAGGCCGGCTTCATGCGAGGCCCTAAGCGCCGCGACATCGGCCACGGTGCTCTGGCCGAGCGAGCGCTCGTGCCCATGATCCCGAGCCAGGAGGAGTTCCCCTACACGATCCGTGTGGTGTCGGACATCCTCGAGTCCAACGGGTCCTCCTCGATGGCCTCGGTGTGCGGCTCGACGCTGTCGCTCATGGACGCCGGCGTGCCCATCAAGCAAGCGGTGGCAGGGATCGCCATGGGCTTGATCAAAGAGGGGGATGACTACATCATCCTGACCGACATCGCGGGCGTGGAGGACCACCTGGGCGACATGGACTTCAAGGTCGCGGGCAGCGAACGCGGCATCACCGCGCTCCAGATGGACATCAAGATCACTGGCGTGACGTTCGAGATCATGCGTGACGCCCTGGCCCAGGCCAAGCAGGCGCGTCAGTTCATCCTCGGGGAGATGGCCAAGGTCATCGACTCGCCCCGGGCCGAGCTGTCCAAGCACGCGCCCCGGATTTCCACCATCCAGATCGAGCCCGAGAAGATCGGGCTGCTCATCGGCAAGGGTGGTGAGACCATCCGCGGTCTCCAGGAGGAGTTCGAGGCCCAGATCGATGTCAGCGAGGACGGCCAGGTGCTCGTCTACGCCGCCGACGGCGAGCGCGGCGATGCCCTCGTGGAGCGCATCCGGGCGATGACCAAGGACGTCGAGGTGGGCGACGAGTTCACCGGCAAGGTGGTCAAGACCACGGCCTTCGGGGCCTTCGTCGAATTGTCCAAGGGCACCGACGGGCTGCTGCACATCTCCAACATTGCTCCCGGTCGCCGCATCGATTCGGTCGAGGAGGTCCTCAATCGAGGCGATGACCTGGCGGTTCGGGTGGTCGAGGTGGACCGCGAGCGAGGGCGCATCGGCCTGCGCCTGGCCGACGATCCCGAGGTGGTGGGCAAGACCGCCGCAGAGCTGGCCAGCGTGGGCACCGGAGACCCCGGCCCGCCCCGAAGCCGCGACCGCGACCGCGGGAGCCGCGACGGACGCGGCGGACGCGGCCATCGTGACCGGGATCGGGACCGCGACCGGGATCGGGACCGGGATCAGGGCCGTGTCCGCGACCGCGATCCAGAGCGCCCGCGTTCCTAGCGCCTTGACTGGCTCCGCTTCGAGCGTCGCCGCCCGCAGCTCGTGATCCAGGAGCACCGGATGGCGACGCTCGAGGGCGGCGTCCGGGTCATTACCGAGTTCATGCCGTCGGTTCGATCAGTGGCCCTGGGACTGTGGATCGCCACCGGGTCGCGTTACGAATCCGAGCAGCAGGCCGGGCTCTCGCACCTGATCGAGCATCTGTTGTTCAAGGGCTCGGCCAAGTACAGCTCGCTTCGGATCGACCAGATCTTCGATGCCATGGGGGCCGAGCTCAATGCTGGCACGGGAAAGGAAACGACCTCGGTGTACGCCAGGATGATTGACCAGCACCTGGCCGAGGCGTTCGACGTGATGGTCGATATGGTGTTCCGGCCCACCTTCCAGGAGATCGACGCCGAGCGCGAGGTGATCCTGGAAGAGATCGCCATGTATGAGGACGATCCGCAGGAGAAGGTGTTCGACGTCTTCGGCGAGGCGGTGTTCGGGTCCGACCCGTTGGGCCGGGCAATCATCGGCAGGGCCGAGGTGATCGCCCAGACCTCTACCGAGGAAATTGCCGGCTTCCACGCAGCGCGTTACGTCCCGGGCAACGTGGTCATCGCCGCCGCCGGCGCGGTGGATCATGACGAGCTGGTCCACCTGACCAACGAGCGGGTTGCCGACCGGCGTGCGTCCCCGACCGCCGGAACCATCGGGCCCGATTCGGGCAAACCGCGCGATGTCACTGCCAGCAAGCGCCGCTTCGAGCGCAAGGACACCGAGCAATATCACATCTGCCTGGGTGGTTTGGGAATCTCCCGCCACGACGACCGCCGGTTCGCGCTGAGGGTGTTGGACACGTTGTTCGGAGGGACCTCGTCCTCGCGGCTCTTCCAGGAGGTGCGCGAGCGGCGAGGACTGGCCTACTCGGTCTACTCGTTCACCAGCGCCTACCAGGACACCGGACAGGTGGGGCTATATCTGGGCACGCGTCCGGAAAACCTGAGGGAGTCGATGGCGGTGGTGGGTCATGAGCTCGAGCGGCTGCGCGAGGACCCTGGATCGGAGGAGGAGCTGGAGCGGGCCAAGGAGAACCTCAAGGGCCGTGTGGTCCTGGCGCTCGAGTCCACGGGCGCCCGAATGAACAGGCTCGGCTCCGAGGTCCTGGCCGGAGAGCGGCTGCTCTCCATCGACGAGGTAGTGGCGCGCATCGAGGCCGTGACCCGCCAGGACCTGGAGGGGCTGGTCGAGGAACTCTGGGCGCCCGAGAAGCTGACGACGGCAGGTATCGGCCCGGATGAGGATCGCTTCCAGGAGGCGCTGGCCGGCGCCAGCCCGTCCCTCGTTGGGACATGATCCGGGTGGCCGTAGCCGGAGCGGCCGGCCGCATGGGGCAGACCGTGTGCGCTGCCGTCCAGGACGCCGACGGGATGGAGTTGGTGGGCCGCGCCGATCCCGCCCTGGGGATGGCGCTCGAGGACGTCCTGCAGGAACCTCCCGACGTGCTGGTGGACTTCACCGTTCCCTCGACAGCCGTGGCCAACGCCCACCAAGCCGTGGCCGCCGGGGTCCACGTGGTGATCGGGACCACCGGGTTTGACCCCGGCGAGCTCGAGAACCTCCGGGGGGCCCCAGCCAACGTGTTCGCTGCGCCTAACTTCGCCGTAGGGGCAGTGCTGATGATGCGCTTTGCCCAGCAGGCAGCGCCTCATATGGCCCGGGCTGAGATCATCGAGCTGCACCACGACGGCAAGCTTGACCGGCCCAGCGGGACCGCGGCGCGGACGGCTGCGCTCATGACCCAAACCGCACCGGATCTGGGCGAGGTGCCGATCCACTCGGTGCGCCTGCCCGGGCTGGTAGCCCACCACGAGGTCATCCTGGGCGACGTGGGGCAAACCCTGACCATCCGTCACGACTCGGTCGACCGTCAATCGTTCATGCCCGGAGTCCTCCTGGCCATCCGGCGGGTCGGAGACCTTCAGGACTCCCCCGTCGTGGGGCTGGAGAAGCTGCTCTAGGTGTTCGCGACCGCGCACCGTGGCGGCGAAGGTTCGCCCCTCCTCTGCCTACACGGATTCACCGACACCTGGCGGACCTGGGAGCTGGTGCTTCCGCGCCTTGAGCGCCACCACGACGTGCTGGCGCCGACGCTGGCCGGGCACGCGGGAGGACCACCGTTGCCGGGCGGACTGGATGACGACGCCCTGGTGCTGGGCGTGGAGCGAGCCATGGACGAGGCCGGGTGGGATCGGGTATTTGTGGCCGGCAACTCGTTGGGCGGCTGGGTGGCGTTGCGGTTAGCCGCGCGGGGCCGAGCTCGAGGTGTAATCGCCCTGGCGCCTGCCGGAGGCTGGGCCGATGGAGATCCGATCGTGCAGCAAAGGCTCGACTACTTCACCACCATGCGCCAACTCGTTCGGGGAGCGGCGCCCTACGCGGATCAGATCGTCTCCACCGCAGACGGTCGCCGGGGGGTCACCCAGTACACGACGGCCAGGTTCGAGCACATCCCACCCGAGCTGCTGGCCCACCAGATCCGGGGGGCGGCCGGATGCGACGGCGCGGAAGCCCTGCTCGCTCGGGCCCGCCAGGCGGGCTATCCCCTGGACGCCGAGCGCATCACCTGCCCGGTGCGGATCGTGTGGGGAACCGAGGACAAGCTCCTGACCTGGCCGGATGCCGCCGTCCGCTACCGCCAGCTCCTGCCCTGGGCCGACTGGGTGGAGCTTCCGGGCGTGGGGCACTGTCCTCAGCTCGATGTGCCAGCCGAGACAGCCGAGTTAATCCTGGGCTTCACGGCGAGCGCTGACGCGACCACAGCCGCTGTCGGGCGCTGACGCTCCAGACCCGGGCTGAGCGGCGTTGCTGCCACCCTCTCTCTCGACGGCAACGTCCCAACCTCGCGACAGACAGGGCGC
>JBPYDM010000004.1:0-3988 GCA_051986255.1 Solirubrobacteraceae bacterium
GACGCTGCTGTTGTTCACCACGGTGGCCACGATGGAGGTGGCGGGCAGCCCACCGGTCTCGAAGATCGCGCTGACGTGCCTGGGCGGCTATCTGTCCGCCGGCGGGGCGGGCGCGGTCAACCACTACTGGGACCGGGACCTGGACGCCCAGATGAAGCGCACCTCCTCGCGTCCGGTGCCCGCCGGGAGGATCGCGCCCGGGGCAGCGCTGGGCTTCGGACTGGCGCTGAGCGCGTTGTCCTTCTTGGTGCTGACCTTGTTCGTCAACCTGCTGGCAGCGGTGCTGGCCCTGGCCGGATTCCTCGGCTACGTCGGGGTGTACACGATGTGGCTCAAGCGCCGCACGCCGCAGAACATCGTCATCGGCGGCGCCGCCGGAGCCGTGCCCCCGCTCGTGGGCTGGGCGGCCACCCGGGGGTCGCTCTCCTGGACGGCGGTTTATCTGTTCGCCATCGTCTTCTACTGGACCCCGCCGCACTTCTGGTCCCTGAGCCTGCTGATGAAGGACGAGTACAAAAAGGTCTCGGTCCCGATGATGCCCGTGGCCCGGGGCGAGCGGGAGACCCGACGCCAGATCGTTCTCTACACGCTGCTGCTCTACGCCGTCACCCAGCTCCCGTTCTGCGCCGGCGGGTTCGGGTTCATCTACCTCGGGGCAGCGGTCATCCTCGGCCTGGCGTTCGTGACGGGAGCGATCTTGCTCTACCGGCGAGCCGACCGGCGAACCGCCCTGCGCCTGTACCTGTTCTCCATGGCCTACCTGGCTCTGCTGTTCGGGGCCATGGTGGTCGACGCAAAGCTGTAATGGCCAGGGTGCTGTCGGTGCGCGATTGAGTGTGGTGCGCGATTGAGCGAGCTGAACCTGTAGATTTCCCACCGTGGACAGACGACTGGCACGAAAGAACATTCGCTCGGGATTGATCGCCGGGGCTTTCGCGGTGATCATGTTCGGGATCACCTTCGTGGCCGCGGCCATCTACGTCCATCCATGAGCGTCGAGGCCGAGCGCACCACCACACCGACCCCGCCGGCGGGAGAGGAGATCCACATCCCCGGGCAGTCGGCCATCCCGCTGGTGAGCGCGGTCTCGATCACGCTGATCGTGGTCGGCACGACCGTGACCTGGACGCTGTCGATAATCGGCGGGATCCTGTTCATCGTGACCACGATCATGTGGATCAGGGATACGCGCCGTGACGTGGCGGCGCTGCCCGAGCAGCACCACGAGTAGCGGCTTCGCGAGGCTGCTGACGCTGATCCCGGCGTCATAACAGTCACAAACGGCCGTGTTCGCGTTCTGACGGCGAGGCCGGTTGCGTTGCTGTTCTGACGTCGCGAGCCAGGTGGGCGGGCGTCCTGACCTGGACGCGCGTGGCCGGCTATGTCCTAGTGGTCTCGGCGGCGCTGGCGGTGTACGTCGCCACGTCGCTGGCGCTGCTTCAGGCCAACGAGGGCAGGAGCATCCTGCCGCTAGGCGAGTGGCCGTACTGGCGGCGCGAGAGCTGGCGGCCCGGAGCGATCCTGGCCCGGGCCCAGGAATACCCCGAGGGTATGCCTGGCTCGAAGGTCGGCCAGTAGCAGCAAGTTCCATCCACCAACAGAGGCCCGGGCGAGTTTGTCCGGGCCTCTGGCGTGCTCAGGCCTGGCCGCTGGGCGGGTCGCGCGGCTGCCTGGCCTCAGGTGCGATTGCGCCGTCGATCCACCAGCCGCCGCCACAGTCCGGGCGCCCGGGGCTGGGTTCCGAGCCACTCCTCGCGCGTGAGGAGCCGGCCCTGCCGACGGGCCGTCAGCACGCAGTCCCGGTGGGCGTGGCGGCGCCGGGCATGGTCCCCCTCGGGGATCATGAGGACGTGCTCGCTCAGTGCGGGGAGGTAGCGCCCACAGAGCGGGCAGGTGTAGGTGGCCGGCTTGCGGTTCTGGGCTCGGCGCAGCTCCCACCAGTCGGCGGATGAAGCCGGCCGCCCAGACGCCGGCCGGGACTGTCGCTGAGCCACGGCAGAAGGATTGCACCCTTTCTCCACACGTCACGTCCGGCAACCCCAGAGGTATCTTTAACCCGATGGCCACCCCACACGCTGAAGAGCTTGAGGGCCTGAGCCGCAGCGAGCTCCTCCGTGCGTCGCCGCGCATGTTCGAGTCCGACCTGCTGGACAAGCTCTCCCGAGTCCATCCCATCGTGCCGCCCCTCATCTTCATCCCGGCTATCGCCGCCCTGATCGCCGAGGGCATAGCCCACGGCGCCGGATGGCTGTCGCCGCTGTGGATGTTGGGGGGCTACGTGTTCTGGACCCTGACCGAGTACTGGCTGCACCGCCTCGTCTTTCATTTCGAGCCCGAGCAGGGCATCGGCGCCCGGCTGCACTGGATCATCCACGGAGTCCATCACGACCATCCGAACGACCCACTTCGGCTGGTCATGCCTCCGTCGGTGAGCGTCCCGCTGTCGGCGCTGTTCGTCCTGGCGTTCTACGCCGTCCTCGGCAGCCCGGGCTTTCTTCCCTTCGGCGCCGGGTTCCTGATCGGCTATCTGAGCTACGACATGCTGCACTACCACGTGCACCATCACACGCCCAGCACGGCCCTGGGCAAGAAGTTGCGCGAACTGCACATGCGCCATCACTTCCAGGACCACGAGCGCGGTTACGGAGTGAGCGCGCCGTTCTGGGACTACGTCTTCGGCACTCGTCTGAAGCCGCGCGGTTAGTGGCAGCGGGCAGCGGCGAGGGCATGCGCGCCGCGCTGTGCGCGGTGGCCATGGCCGTACCAGAGCACCGGGTGACCAACTCCTCCATCGCCCCCCAGATGGGCGTCGACGTTGACTGGATCAGCAAGCGGACCGGCACCTCCTCGCGCCCCTGGGCGGTGGTCGGCGAGCGGCTGAGTGATTTCGCGGCCCGGGCCGGGCGCCGGGCGCTCGATCGGGCCGGACTGGACCCCTCGGTCCTTGACCTGGTCTTGGTGGCCACCTCGACGGCGGACGAGATCACGCCCAACGCCGCACCTGTGGTGGCTGGCTTGCTCGGCGCCCACCAGGCCGGGGCATTCGACGTCGGGTCGGCGTGCACTGGATGGCTGGCCGGGCTGGCCCTGGCGGCCGGGCAGATCGAGTCCGGGCGGGCTGAGCACGCGCTGGTCATCGGGGCCGATTTTCTCTCGCGCTTCCTGGACTACTCAGACCGCGACACAGCGGCGCTGTTTGCCGACGGGGCCGGAGCAGCGGTCGTCTCGGCCAGCCTGGCGTCTGAGGCGGTGATCGGGCCGGTGGTTCTGCACTCGGACCCCAGCGGAGCTGACCTGATCAGGCTGGAGCGCGGTGGGCGCATCTCCATGCAGGGCCAGGAGACCTTCCGGGCGGCCGTATCGTGCCTGGCCGAGGTGACTGGTGAGGCGCTGGCCGCGGTCGGACTGGGGCTGGATGAGATCGACCTGTTCGTCTACCACCAGGCCAACTCCAGGATCATCCGGGCCGTCGGGCAGCGGCTGGGCCTCCCTGCCGACCGGGTCGTGGACTACGTCGATCGCTTCGCCAACTCCTCCACGGCCACGCTGCCCATCGCCCTGTCGGTGGCCGAGCAGGAGGGACGGCTTGGACCGGGGAGCCGGGTCCTGCTGGCCAGCTTCGGGGGCGGGTTCACCTGGGGAGCGACGGTCGTGCGGTGGAGAGGTGGCTCGGCTGCCGCCTGAGGGCGGCGGGCGCGGGCGGGCGGGGGCTGCGGGGCGCCGGCGGGCGGCGCTCATTCCAGCGTCACAAGGCGCCCCGCACGCCAGGGGCTGAGTGACGCTATGTCTCTATATACGCGCACCAATGTCACAAAGCTCCGGCGCTCGCGCGCGCTTTGTTACGCCACACGGCATCCCCGACCTCCCACAAGGCCGGGCAGCGCCGAGCGGCCTCAACCGGCGAGCCCAGGATCCTTCCAGACCACCCGTCCCTCCACGACCGTCGCCGCCACCAGCGGGACGCCGGGCCGGTAGACCAGGTGGTCGG
>JBPYDM010000005.1:0-10981 GCA_051986255.1 Solirubrobacteraceae bacterium
CCCTTGTTTGCCGCCGGACTGGCCGCCGAGCTGTTCATCGCCACGCTGGGTAGCGCGCTGGAGGGCATCCACGGAAAGGGCGCGCCCTACGTCCGGGGCTTCGGCACGCCCGCCCATATCGGGCGGCTCCTGCTGACCAAGTACCTGTTCCCGTTTGAGGCCTCGTCCATCCTGCTGCTCATCGCCGCCGTAGGAGCCGTGGTTCTGGCCCGGCGGCGCCGCGGCCTGGACGAGCCGGAGCCGCCCGATATCCGGGTGAGGGCGTCGCGCCCCGTGTACACGGGGACGATGGCCGAGGCGGCCGGCATCCGTCCCTTTGGCGGCGAGGAGCAGCTCGAGCCCGAGGTGGAGAAGGTGGGCGGGCCGGTCGATACCCGGACACAGGGAGGCTGGTGATGGCCATCGGCTGGTACCTGGCCGTGGCGGCGCTCATCTTCTGCATCGGGGCGGGCGGCGTGCTGGCCAAGCGCAACCCGCTGAGCATCCTGCTTTGCCTGGAACTGATGCTCAACGGGTCCAACCTGGCCCTGATCGCCTTCGCCCGCATGTGGGGCGGCGAGGATGGTCAGGTCTTCGCCCTGATCGTGATGCTGGTGGCGGCCTGTGAGGTCACCGTGGGGCTCGGCCTGATCGTGGCGCTCTACCGCCGGCGGCTGCCAGTGGACGTCGACGAGCTGAGCGAGCTGCACGGGTGACCACCACCTTCGCCTGGCTCGTCCTGCTCTGTCCGCTGCTCGGGACCACGACGATCGCGCTGGGCTATCGCTGGATGCCCGGCCGAAGCGCTGGCTGGCTGGGCACGGCGGCCATCGCGGCCTCGTTCGTGTTCAGCGTCATCGTGCTGATCCACCTGCTGAACAAGAGCCCGGTCCATCGCCAGCTCGTGTCCAGTCTGTGGAACTACGACTTCACCGCGGGCGTCGACGCCCGGGTGCAGATCCTGGTCGACCCCCTGTCGGTGTTCATGATCCTGGTGGTCTCCGGCGTGTCTGCACTGATCCACCTGTACTCGGTGACCTACATGTGGGAGGACCGCGGGTTCCGGCGCTACTTCAGCTACCTGAACTACTTCGTGTTCTCGATGCTGCTGCTCGTCCTGGCGGGCAACTTCATCATCCTTATCGTGGGCTGGGCGGGCGTGGGCGCCGCCTCGTACCTGCTGATCTCCTTCTGGTACCGGCGCACTACCGCCACCCGGGCCGGGCTGAAGGCGTTCGTGATCAACGTTGTGGGCGATGTCGGACTGGTGCTGGCCACGTTCTTCCTGTTCAGCCACACGGGCACGGTGGACTTCCTGAAGACCTTCCACATCGTGCACCACGTCTTCCACACGGACAGCACCGACCTGGTGGCGGCCTGCATCCTGCTGCTGGTCGGGGCGTTTGCCAAGTCGGCCCAGTTCCCGCTTCACACCTGGCTGCCCGACGCCATGGAGGGCCCTACGCCGGTCTCCGCTCTGATCCACGCGGCCACGATGGTGACGGCGGGCGTGTACCTGATCGCCCGCATGCATCCACTGTTCGAGCTCGCCCCCACGGCCGAAGACGTGGGGATCGCTGTGGGGGCGTTCACGCTGATCATGGCCGGCAGCATCGCTCTGGTTGTGACCGACATCAAGCGGGTGATCGCCTACTCGACGATGTCCCAGATCGGCTACATGATCATGGGCGTCTCGGCCGGCGCGTACGCGGCGGGCATGTTCCACCTCATGACCCACGCATTCTTCAAGGCGCTCCTGTTCATGGCCGCGGGGTCACTGATCGGGGCCATGGCGGGGGTGCAGTCGCTCGACCGAATGGGGGGCTTTCGCAAGGCCCTGCCCTTCACCTTTGCCTGCTTCCTGGTCGGCGGCCTGGCCCTGACCGGGCTGCCGCCCTTTTCGGGTTGGCTCTCCAAGGACGACATCCTCGATTACCTGTCGTACCGAGGCGGGGCGTACGTGGTGGTCGGCGTGGTGGGTTACCTCGGGGCGTTCCTCACCGCGCTGTACACGTTCCGGATGATCTTCCGGGCCTTCTTCGGCGAACCCGTGCCCGAGGCCCGTTCGCTCGAGCAGGGCCATCTGGCGCACGCCGAGGTGCCTCGCAACCCGATGACCGGCGAGGAGGAGGACACCGACGTGGGCTTCCCCGGACCCCGCCACTTCATCGCGGAACGCGAGGTCCCGATGAAGGTGGCCATGTCCACGCTGGCCGTGCTGGCCGTGGTCGGCGGACTGATTCAGCTGCCGGGCATAGACGATGTGGTGGCAAAGTTCCTCGCTCCCACGTTTGCCACCTCGCGCCTGGCTCACGTGGTCGTGCCCACCAGCGACGCCTGGGTGGGGCTGATCATCGGGGCGGCCGTGGCCGTGTCTGGCATCGGCCTCGCCTACCTGATCTGGATCCGCTCGCCCTCCATCACGGTGATCCTGCGCCAGCGTCTGGCCGGGCTGTACGAGTTCCTTTCCCACCGCTGGTACATGGATGCGGCGATCGACTACCTGGTGGTCCGCCCCTCACTGTGGTTCGGTCGCCTGGTCGACTTCGTGCTCGAGCGGACGCTGATCAACGGAGTTATCACCGACGGACCGGTGGAGGCCGTGCGCGCCGGATCGGCCACCGTGCGTCGAGCGCAGACGGGCTTCGTCCGCTACTACGCGGCCGCAATGATCATCTGCATGTCCGGGGTGGCGGCCTACTTCCTGATCTCGAGCTCGTGACCCTGTCGATCCTCATCTGGCTCCCGCTGGCCATCGCGATGTCACTCAACCTGGCGCCCCGGCGGTGGGTGGGCTGGGGGGCGCTGGCGGGCAGCGTGATCACGCTGGGCATCGCCCTGTCCTTCCTGGCGCGCTTCAAGGTCGGTGCGGCCGGTCTTCAGTTCCTTACCGACAGCGTGTGGATCTCCTCCCTGGGCATCCATTACAAGCTCGGACTGGACGGCCTGAACGTCCTCCTGGTGGTCCTCACCTGCCTGCTGTTCACCGCCTCGCTGGGCTGGGCGGCCTTCCGGGAGTGGGAGCGGCCGCGGCTGTTCTACCTCCACCTGGGGATAGCCCAGAGCGCTGTGCTGGGGGCCTTCTGCATCCAGGACCTGGCGCTGTTCGTGGCCTTCTTTGACCTGATGCTGATCCCGTTCTACTTCTTGGTCGGCATGTGGGGCACAGGGCAGCGGGTCAGGGCCACGACCAAGCTCGTGATCTACACCCTGGTGGGTTCGTTCTTCATGCTGGCGGCGGCTGTGGCCACCGGCGTGCTGGCCTCGTCTCGTTACGGCACGCCCTTGACCTTTACCCTGTCCGCGCTCCGGCACCTGCCTCTCTCCCACGGATCACAGGAGTGGATCTTCGCCTCCTTCGCCGTGGCCTTTCTCATCAAGATGCCCATCGTCCCGTTCCACGGCTGGTTGGAGGATGGTTACAAGGCCATGCCGATTCCCGCCGTGGCGGTGTTCTCCGGCGTGGTTTCCAAGGTGGCCGCCTATGGGTTCTTGCGCATCGTGCTGCCGCTGTTTCCCTACGCCGCCGCGCACTACCAAACCACGATGCTTCTGATCGCTCTCCTCTCGATCGTCTGGGCCACCGCGGCCGCGTTTACCACGCCCGACGCCCGGCTGGTGGTGGCCTACTCCAGCGTGGCGCAGCTCAGCTTCATCACGTTGGGCATCTTCTCCCTGCGTCCCGAGGGAGCCCAGGGGTCGGTGCTGCAGATGCTCAACCACGGTCTGGTCACGGCTCCGTTGTTCTTCGTGGTGGCCGCGCTGGCCGCCCGGGCGGGCGGATCCGAGCGCCTGCGCGATATGGGCGGGGAGGCCTTCCGGGCGCCCGTTCTGGCCGGCCTGTTCCTGATCGTGGCGCTGGCTACGCTGGCCATGCCGGGGTCATCGAACTTCATTGGGGAGTTCATGATCCTGCTGGGGACGTTCCGGGGACATCTGCTGATCGCCGCCCTGGCCTTCCTGGGCGTGATCGGGGCGGCCTTCTATGCCCTGCGGCTGTTCATAGGCACGATGCACAATCGGGTGGGTCGGGGCGTGACCTCGTATGACATTGGGGTCTCCGACCTCGTGGCCCTGGTCCCGCTGGTGCTCGTGATCCTGGCCCTGGCCTTCTATCCGCAGTTCGGTCTGAGCCGCTCTGAGGCCAGCGTCAGGGCAGCGGTAGCGCCAGCCGAGTTCCAGGGCGTGCATGGAGGGCTTCGGTGATCCCGGCTCTGGCCGCCGCCCACCTCCACGGCCCGGCCATCGGCTGGGCGGGCTTCTCGCCGCTGGTCGCGACGTCCGGCGGTGGGCTTGTGCTCCTCCTCGTGGGCCTGCTCCGGCCGGCGGTCGTGCGTGAGCGAATCGTCCCTGCCCTGACGGTGCTGGTGCTGCTGACCAGCCTCGGTCTGGCCATCTGGCGCTTTCACCAGCCGACCTCGCTGATCGCCGGCGCGCTGCGGATCGACGATCTGGCCCTCGAGCTCGACATGCTGTTCGCGGTGGCCGGAATCGCGGCCGTCCTGCTCTCCTGGCGCCGCCGAACGGGTGCGGAGGCAGGCCACGGCGAATACCACTGCCTGCTCGTCTGGTCGATCTTCGGGATGCAGTCCTTCGTGTCCGCCGAGAACCTGGTCACGCTGTTCCTGTCGATCGAGCTTCTCTCGATCCCGCTGTACATCCTGTGCGCTTCACAGACCCGGAGCGAGCACTCGCTCGAGGCGGGCCTGAAGTACCTCATCATCGGCTCCGTAGGGTCGGCCACGCTGGCCTTTGGGCTGGCGCTGGTCTATGGCGCCACCGGCTCCACCGACTTCGCCGCCATCGGGCACGCTTTGTCCGTCGGCCACGTGAACGGCGGGGTGTCGACCGACCCAATGGTGTTCACCGGGCTGGCTCTGGTGATCGTGGGGTTTGCGTTCAAAGCCTCCGTCGCTCCGTTTCACCAGTGGACGCCCGACGTCTATGAGGGCGCCCCCACCCCAATCACCGCCTTCATGGCCACGGCCACCAAGGCGGCCGCGATCGGGGTATTCCTGCGCTTCTTTGACGTGGCGGCCATCGGGGCCCAGAACACCTGGGGGCCAATGCTGGCCGCGCTGGCCGCGATCACCATGATCGTGGGCAACGTCGGCGCCTTGGGACAGTCCTCGCTGAAGCGGATGATGGGGTACTCCGGCGTGGCCCAGGCTGGATACATGCTCTCGGGGGTCGTGGTGGGAAGCCAGCTGGGAATCCAGGCTGCGGTCCTGTACGTGCTGGCCTACCTGGGCATGAACATGGCCCCGTTTGCCTGCATCGTCGGCCAGGAGGTGGAGCAGCCCGAGTTCGGAGACGACATCTCCACGCTGGCCGGGCTGGGCGCGCGCAATCCATGGCTGGCCTGGCCGATGACCATCGGAATGCTCGCCCTGGCCGGCATCCCAGGCACGGTCGGATTCGTGGGCAAGTTCCAACTCATCCACGCCCTGGTGAACGGCAGCTACACCTGGCTGGCGATCGTGCTCGTGGTGGCCTCGATGATCTCGCTGGGCTATTACCTGCGGGTGGTGGCCATGATGTGGATGCGCCGCCAGCCGGCGGTGAGCACACCTGCCTCGCTAGCCGGGCGTCCCGCCGGTCTGGCCCCTATGGCCGGTGGCTCGCAGGAGGCAGACGAAAACCTGCCCTCAGGCGAGCGGCCCGGAGATGGTCCGAAGCCGGCCTTCGGAGCGCTCCCGCCCGCTGAGCCCCCGGTGGCCGAGGCGGCGACCGAGACCTGGGGCAACGTCCGTCCGCCCGAGATCGCTTTCGTGGGCATCGTGTTCGCCGCCGCGGTGGTGTTTTTCGGCATCATCCCCTCCCCCCTGTTCAACTTCGCCTGGCACGCCGGCCACGCGATAACCGGAATCTTCTGAGGCGGGGCGCAGGCGGGGCTTCGGGGCGGGTCGAGAACGCCGTGTGGCGTAACAAAGCTCGTCGGAGCGGCGGGGCTTCGTGACGTTGGTCGGCTTATAGCCACGTAGCGTCACTCAGCGCCGCTCGGCCCGCGAGCCTTGTGACGCTGCACCCGGTCCGCGGGTCGAGCGCCCGTCCTTTGGGCGGGCTTTTGGCCGGGTCGGAAGCTCAGATCCAGTCGCCCGGTCCACGCCGGGCGCCGGCCGGCCACCGCCTCCGCCGCCACCAGGACATCCTCCAGACGACGAACATGAGCGGTATCAACAGCCAGAACAGGTGGTGTCCGGTCGCCGCCGAGATCACGATCAGCGCCATAACGAACAGCGCCACGCGCCAGAGCCCGGACGGTGGCCAGCCGAGCGAGCGACGCTCGGGCTGCTCATCCAGCCGGGGCAGGTCCCTGACCAGCCCGCCGAGGTCGCCCATGGTCTTTGCCTGGTAGCACTGTTCGAGCCGCTCCTGGAACTCGCCCAGGTCAAGGCGGCCCTCGGCGTGGCTCTTACGAAGCCGCTCGGCTGTCCGCTCCCGATCCGCGTCGCCAGCGCGCAAGTTGGGGTCACGGCCGGCTAGGCGATCCAAGATGTATTGGTTGGGCATGTCAGCCTCCCCTCGATGGGGTTTGATTTCAGTTCCTCGCCGGGCAGCGGCCGGGACCGTCCCGGACCGCTGGGGCCGGGCTCATACCTCGCGCTGCTCCTCATCGGCATCATCGGCGTCTCCGGCCAGGATGCGGTAGAGCGCCCGCCGGGTGTCTGCCAGGACCTCCCGCGCCTGGTCGCGCTGCACCCGGTCCCCGACCGACGCGACCTGAAACGTCGCCTTCCCGATTTGGATCACCAGCGGAGCGAGCTCGGCCAGCGGATTCTCCGCGCCTTCTCCAGCCGGCTCCCACGGGGCGGGCTCGTCCGCGCGCCGGTCCAGGTGCTCGCGGCCGGCATCGGTGATCTCGTACTGCCGCGCTCCCTCGATCTCCACGGAGCGGATCAGGCCCTCATCCTCAAGCTGGGCCAGCGTCGGATACACCGACCCCGGACTCGGACGCCAGAGCCCTTCGCTGCGCTCCTCGATGGCTTGCATCAGCTGATAGCCGTTGCGGGGCTCCTCGGCCAGCAGGCGTAGGAGCGCGAGACGGACGTCCCCGCGCCGTGCTCGGCCGCGACCGCGGCGGTGCGGACCCCAACCGGGACCACCGAACGGTCCGCCTTTCCACATACGCCCCAGGGCAATCAGGTCGTCCATGTCCTGGAACGGGGGCCGGACTCGCGGGCCTTCCCTGGCGAAGAACCAGTTCGCGGGGCCGGCGCAGGATCGCCGCTTCTCTCCATGGCCGCCCGGCCATTCGCTGAAAAAGGCTTCACCAGTCATTTGTCATCTCCTCTCGTGCGATAGCTCAACGATATATCGTGAGCGTTCGTTTGTCAAGAGGAGGCGAGGCGGCGGCCTGGCTATCCCTCCGGGTGAACGGGCTGAAGGATGTCGACCGTGTCGTAGCGACGATAGAACTCAAGGCTCGGACGCTCGAGATCGCAGTCGGGCCTTTGGGCAAGCCTCTGGAAAGTGGGTGCGATGAGGCCGTACAGCTCCGGTGGCTGCCCACGGAGGCGTTCGCGCACGTAACGGCCGCCCGGCAGCGTCCCAACCTCCAGACCGAGTGCCCGGGGATCGTCATGACTGGCCAGCTCGACGCAAGCACGGTATTCGCGGCTAACGGGGTCGAAGACGCCGTAGAACTTCCGACCCTTCAGAGACCCGACCGTCTCTTCCAGCTCAGCCCAAGCCTGGGTGATCGCGGCCTGCTCATCGCGCGCCCGCTTGAACATCACCGTGATGTCCGGGCGTTCAACCAGGTGCTCGCTTGGACCGCCCACGTCTGACGAGGGTACGACCCGCCCCGGCGGGTGGCGGTCCGGATCAGTGCAGCCCGGCGAACCGCAAGGAGGATGCTGCGGCGCCTGTCAAGCTTGCTGCGTGAACGCGGAGCGGCTTCGTGCGTATTGCGTTGCCTTCCCAGGGACGGTCGAGACGTACCCGTTTGGTCCAGAGACATCGGTATTCAAGGTCGCCGGCAAGATGTTCGCGCTCTCGCGGCTTGGCCAGGACCCGCTCCGCGTCAGCCTCAAGTGCGAGCCCGAGCTCGCGCAGCGCCTACGGGAGACGCACGCCGCGGTGATTCCCGGCTACCACTTGAACAAGCGCCATTGGAACACGGTAATCGTCGATGGATCCCTGCCTGACCAGACGGTCAAGGACATGATCGAGGACTCATATGACCTGGTCGTCAGCCGCCTGTCCCTGGCGCGGCGAGCGGCGCTGTCGTGGCACACCGACCCGTGATTCGCGCATCCGGCCCGTCCCTGCCCGTGTTCGATGCGCTCGGACAGCGAAGCGAGTCCGCCGGCGCCGCAGCCCTCCACCCGGGTCGCCGTGCCCCTAGCCTTCTACCTTCCCCGGGGGACCGCCGAGGGAGTGGATCAGCGCGGAGAAGTTCCTGCCGGCGGGGCTGGCGACGTCGTTTTGATCGTCGCTGGCTGTCCACTGACGCTTGAGGGCCGCATAGGTCTTTGTGCCGATGCCGGCAGCCCAGCCGATTTCAATGCCGGTCGGGTAATGGGGGACGATGGTCGCCAGCGGATGACCGGCGGCGACAGTGTCTCCCACCCGTAGGCGCGGCTCCGGCGTGACCCCCTCGGCGTAGTAGACGTAGCAGCCCGCGTCAGGGCCCGCGAGTAGCTCGTAGTCGATGAACGCCCCCGGCCAGCCGGTGTTGGCGGTGCGCAGGTAGGTAACCCGCGCGGCGCCAATCGCAGCCAGCTTCCCTGACCCGGCGTAGTCGACGCCCTGGTCAATGCGCTCCGGCCTCACCTTGGCCGCGACCAGCGGGTTGACATATGTCGTCGCGTTCACCACCAGCGGGCACCCCCCCGGCCGGGCCGTTTGACTGCCAACGTGAACCAACGTGATTGGGGGCGCGTGGGGATCCTCCCGGACGACTCGGATCACGATGACGCGCGCCGCTGCCGAGGGGGCCGCCGACCCACGACCGGCCAGCGCGCTTGACACGACCACGCCCACGAGCACGACCGCGGCGATGCTCTTGCCCCCACGTGCCAGCAGTCTCCGGCGCTTCGCGGTCGCTTCCCGGCCAAAACGCTTTGAGGTTGACGGGGCGGGCCGAGGTGGCTGTGTACCCGGGGACGCGTGCGCGTCACCCGCGTGGTTCCGCGGCGCGCTCGACGTGGTTCTGCGACCGCGCGAGTGTGCGAGCGACTCCTGCCAGGGCTCAGTCCCGGCGAGATCACGGACAGTGTCCAACAATCTTCCTTTTCAGACAGCGGGAAAGCCTGCGGAGTTAGCTGACGGGCTCGCGCGTTGCGCTACACCGCATTGCCGCGGTGACTCGCCCCTGCGACCGAAGCGATCGCATTGGGTCCCCCGCTCACCGTCTCCCGGAGGGTGAGGTGACTCGGCTCGTTATGTGGCGCGGCACGCTATCACGCCGTGCGACGGAAAGTCTGGACCAGGAGGGAACCGCAAGCGTGTGATTCGGATGTGCCCAGCCGACCCGCTGCGCTAGTCCGGCAGCAGCGGAACCCAAGGACCCTGGTCGCGGCCCACCAGCACGCCCCGAGTGATGACCGAGGAACCGAACCGCTCACGGATGCGGTCCAGCGTGGCGTCGAGCTCTGGGTCGCGCGCGAACGGCAGCGTCAGCTGGACCCCCTGGCTGTTCTCGAGGTTTGTCAAAGCCACGCCGATCAGCGTGAGACCGCGGCGCTCGATCGTCGGCTGGCACAAGGCGAGCAGACCATGGGCGGCGGCCAGGATGATCTGAGTCTCGGTCGTGGGCTCGGCCATCGTGTAGGACCGCGTGGCTCGCGAGTAGTCGGCGAAGCGCAGCCGGAGGACGACCGTGCGGCACATTCGCCCGGCGGCTCGCAGGCGTCGAGTAACCCGGTCCACCAGGGCAGTCAGACTGGCCGCCACCTCCTCCCGGGGTCGGACTCGGCGACCCAACGCGCGCTGCGCTCCGATCGAGCGCCGGCGCCGCCGCGCTTGGACGCGCCGCGGGTCACGACTGTGAGCTAGCGCGTGGAGGTGACGGGCGCTGGCCACGCCCAGCAGAAGGGCGAGCTGGTGCTCGTCCAGCCGAGCCACCTGGCCGACTGTGGTGATTCCCTGGGCGTGAAGCTTGGCGGCGGTGACTCGACCGACCCCCCACAGCCGCTCGACGGCCAGCGGGTGCAGGAAGGCCAGCTCGTGCTCGGGCTCCACCACGAGCAAGCCGTCGGGCTTGGCGACCGCGCTGGCCACCTTGGCCAGGAACTTCGTTCGCGCCACCCCCACCGTGATTGGAAGCCCCACCTGCTCGCGCACGGATCGCCGCAGCTCGAAGGCGATCTCGATGGGCGTCCCGCTGATGTGCGCCAGCCCGCGGACGTCCAGGAAGGCCTCGTCTATCGAGAGCGCCTCCACCACCGGGGCGGCGTCCTCGAAGATCCGGAACACCGCTTTGCTGGCCTCGGTGTAGGCCTGGAAGCGAGGCGACACAACCGCCGCCTGCGGACACAGGCGGCGTGCCTGCGTTCCTCCCATGGCCGTCCGGACGCCGCGGGCCTTGGCCTCATAGCTCGCCGCCAGGACCACACCACCGCCCACGATCACCGGCCGTCCGCGGAGTCGCGGGTCATCCCGCTGCTCCACAGACGCGTAGAACGCGTCGAGATCCGCGTGGAGGATCGCCGCCTCAGACACGAACACATGTTCGCCTACCCGGTGGATGGAGTACGAACGGGGCGCCGAGGCGTCCCCCGCGTATGGAATTCATGGCTGGCCTCGGTTACGGTCTGGGGTGTGAGCTCGCACCGAACGGAACGGATCTCGACCGAGGGTGAGGATGGCTGAAGCCGACGAGCGTCCGATGGCCGAGGCGGACGAGCGTTCGATCGCCGAAGCCGGCGAGCAGCCGCTCGAGCTGATCCTGGCGCGCAACCTCGTCTCGCTCATCACCTTGGCCGCGGTACTCATCGACGTCACGGGCGCGATCGTCTTCTTCAACGACGAGGCGGCACAGTTCTTCGGCGGGCTG
>JBPYDM010000006.1:0-3832 GCA_051986255.1 Solirubrobacteraceae bacterium
CCTTCTGGGCCCCACCGTTGCCGGGCCCCGGTCCAGCCCCCGACGAACGCGACCGAGCACCGCCCGCACCCCTGCGCAGCCTCCGAGCAGCTGGCTGGTGGGTTGATCGAGCAGCACCTGTCTCAACTGACTGTGTCGCTCACTCGGAATGCAGCAGCGACGGTCCGGGGTCCCGGCATCACTGCCGCTCTCGCCCAAACCCGACACCCAGCCGTAACGAGCGCTGGCGGGTGGGATGATCGAGCAGCGCCTGTCGTGGCGTGTGCCTGCTTTGCCCCGGGAGAGCAGTAGCTGGCTCCCGTGGCCGTGCCCTGGTAGGCACGGCCATGGTGACAGTCGCTAGAACCGCAGGCCGGGGTAGCCGGGATCATTGGCGGTCGCCGCTCATGCACGGTGTCGATGATCTCGGTGTTGTCAATGCCACGCAGATAAACCGAGGTGACGCTCAGGTCGGCGTGACCGAGCTGGCGCTGAATCACGACCAGGGGCACACCCTCACGGGACATCTCAACAGCGTGGGCATGGCGCAGCTGATGTGGCGCAAAGCGCCTGCGAACACCGGCCCGGCGAGCGGCTGCGTGCAGCTCCTCTCGGGCAGATGAAGGAGCCCAAGGTCGTCCAGCCGTCGGGCCGTGGATCACACAGAAGTAGTTGCCCACCGGGAGAGATACGCGCCGATCAGCCCAGGGGCGCAGCTGCTCCGAGCCCCACCGATCCATCCCAACCTGGCGGCGCTTGTCGCCCTTGCCGTGGCGAACCAAGATGCTTCCGCGATCCGGGTCAAGATCGCTCTCAGCCAGTGATAGCGCCTCGGAGATCCGCAGCCCGGCTCTCCACAGAATGACGATCAGGGCACGCAGCCTCACGCCTTCGATGCGTCGCCCTGGGGCGCCCATCACCGCGACGATCTCCTCGACCGTCGGCGGATCGGGCGGGTACCGAAGGCCCTTGTTCCGCGGAGTCCGCCCGGCATGAAACTCCGGCGTGGTCGCTGGGGAGCGACGCCGCCCAGCAAATCCACCAAGACTGATCCCATCACAACCTCCTTAGTTGAGATCAAAGATCAGCAGATCCTCGCCGTCGGGAAACGGCGCAGCCCACGCGAAGGCACTCGTCCCGAGGTCTCTCTTCCGGATCGCTCCTTCGTCGCGGTAGGGATCGTCGGCGCCAGAGCGGTTGGGAAGATCGCTCTTAAGGGATGCAGTTGTCGCGCGGCCGTCCGTTTCCGCAGAACCGGGCCCCACTGTTTGGGCGAACGGACTAGCGCCGCGTCGTGTTGCTACACGCAGAGCAGAGGGCATCCGCGTTGGCGCCACGGGGTGAGCGTCCTCACCGGTGAACTCGCCGATCAGCTCCTCCCAGCGCTGCGCCAGCTCCCGCATCGCGATCAGCTGGCTCCACTCGCTTTCGGTTTGCTGTACCGCCCCGGCTCCCGGCGCCTGAATCGTGGCAGCTGGCCCCGCCGGACCGCGGGGAGTAGGACGGCGGCGCGGATCCGGCCGCCCAGCCGGTGGGTTTTGAGCCGAGCCGGAACCGCAGTGTGCCACCGCGGCTCACTGCGTCGAATCGCAACCAGGAGCGGCTCAGCCGATGGCCGTCGAGAGAAACGCCAGCGACGTACGGACGTGAGTCCCCCGAGCCGATCCCGTCGATCGCAAGTTTTCCGTGTGCCAGCCGCACGACCGCCCGGGGGAACAGCGGACTGGCGAGCACCAGCTCGTCGGACCCTGGTATCTCCGGGTACACGCCGAGCGATGCGAACACGACCCAGGAGGCCATCGTCCCCAGATCGTCGTTGCCGGGGTAGTCGGTGACGCCGGCTCCGTAGAGCCGTAGCAGGGCGTGGCGGACGGTGGCCTGGGTGCGGGAAGGTGCCCTGGCCCAGTCGTAGAGCCACGGAGTCTCGAGCGTCGGCTCGTTTCCCAAGAAGGCGTACTGCGATACGGGGCCGTCGTTGAGTCTGGTGAAGAAGTGGTCAAGGCGGGACCGCACCTTGCTCGGGCCGCCCATGCGGGCGAACAGGCCGGCTACGTCATAGGGCACCATCCAGGTGTACTGGGCGGTGGAGCCCTCGACCCATCCGGTGGCCTGGGTGGGGTCGAATTTCGGATCGAAGTTCCCCGCGGCGTACCGCGGCTGGAGGTACCGGGTGGCGGGGTTGTACAGGCTCTGCCAGTAGGCCGAGCGATCCAGGAACGTGCGGCAGGCGCGGGCGTGACCTAGTGCGCCGGCGAAGCGGGCCAGTGCGAAGTCGTCGGTGGTGTACTCAAGCGTCGTCGCCGCCGATCCCCATACGGCGTGTGGGTCGTTGACGAGCGCCGCTCCACCCGTCGTATAGGGCGTCGTGCTCGACCCGGTGCCGTGGTTGAGATCCTCGGGGATGTAGTGCAGCCGCTCATACTCGGGCAGCGCTTGGCGCTCCACATACCCCCCGTGTGGGGTGGAGTAGCCGCCGGTGGAGCTGGACCCCGTCCGGGTGGCGCCTTTGATCATCGCCGCCAACGCCGCGGCGGTGTCGAACCGGCGGGCCCCAAAGGCGTAGGCTCCGGCGATGATCGGGTCGGCTGGGTCGCCGACCATGCTCTCTGTCTGCTGATCCTGGTAGGGCCACTTGGGCAGCCATCCGGTCTGTCGCTGGTCGGCCAGCAGCGAGCTCACCACGTCCTCCGCTGCCCTGGGTTCGATCATGGCCAGCAGCGGGATCTGCGTGCGGTAGATGTCCCAGCCGGAGATGTCCGCGTACTGGGTGTAGCCGCGGGCGGTGTGGACCCGTCCGTCCATGCCCATGTACCGACCGTTGGCGTCGCTGTAAATCTGCGGCTCGAGCAACGCGTGGTAGAGGGCGGTGTAGAACCGCGTCCGGTCAGCCACCGAGCCGCCCCGGACGCTGATCGCCCCGAGGGCGGCGTCCCACCGGCGCCGCATCCGCGCACGCACCCGGGCGAACTTCCAGTCGGCCGGCGCGCTATCGAGGTTGGCCACCGCCTGGGCCGCGCTGACCGAAGAGACGGCCACGCGGACCTCGACGGCACGATCCCGGCGGCTGTCGAAGGTCACGTAGGCGCCGGTCTGAGCCGTCCCGCTGGGGTCTCCTGGGAGGCTCGGCGGCCCTCCGGGAATCGGCTTGTAGTTGAGGATCGCCGCATGGCTCGAGGCGACGTCGCTATTGGCTGTCGATCCCCTCAGAACCCGCTGGCGCTTCCAGGTGCCGTACGCCGCGAACGGCCGATCGAACTGCGCGGCGAAGTACAGCCTGTACCTGACCGGCTGGTAGCAGAACTCGCCGCTCCGGGCGCTTCCGGTGACCAGCCGCCGGACCGGGTCGATGCGCACCGACGCGGTGTAGTCGGCCATCGCGCTGCCACCCGCGTTGAGCAGCATCGAGGCCGTACGGGTTGGTGGGTAGGTGAACCTGCCCAGCGCAGTCCGGGGCCCCGCGGCCGCCAGCTGGCTGTCGATCCCCCTGGCGCTACGGGGCTTCAGCTCCACCTCGTAATACCCGGGCTGGCCGTCCTCGTGGCGGTGGGTGAAGCTCGGGACGTAGCGCGGGGCAATATCGGATGAGTGGGCCACCGCCGGCGAGGAGACCACCGGCGCGGTGGTGGGCAGGATCGGAAAGTCCTGAAGAGCAGCGCAGCCGGGCCCGGAGACGTGCGTCAGGCTGAACCCCCGCAGCCGCCTGTCCCGGTACGTGTACCCCCCGGCAAAGTTGACCGTGGAGGGAATCGTGTCAGGACTCCACTGGACCATCCCGTGCGGCGCCACAGCCCCCGGGAACGTTCCGCCGGCCGATCCACCCGTTCCACGATCAGGCAGCGCGGTGTCGGTGCCC
>JBPYDM010000007.1:0-27452 GCA_051986255.1 Solirubrobacteraceae bacterium
GGCGTACCACCCGCGGTCGAGGCCCTCCAGCGCCGGGATCAGCTCGGCGGCCCGCGCACGCGGCTCCCCTCCCACCGCCGGGGTGGGGTGCAGCGCGCCTGCCAGCTCCACGACCGGCACGGGCCGGGCCAGTTGAGCGCGGATCGGCGTGGCCAGGTGCTGGATGTTGGCCACCTTCACCACAATCGGCTCGGGAGCAGCCGTGACCCACACGGCGTGCGGCTCGAGCACCCGGGAGATGGCCCGGGCCACGATCGCGTTCTCCTCGCGGTCCTTCGGATTGCGCAACAGCCGCTCCCCCAGGTGATCGTCCACGGCCGGATCGGCGCTGCGCCCGACCGATCCCGCCAAGGCCACCGTGCTGGCTCGCTGCCCGTCGCGCCGCACCAGAAGCTCTGGGCTGGCCGCCAGAAAGGTGCCGTCTCCCCGGCTCACGGCAAACACGAAACAGGAGGGAAACTCCGCGCGCAGCGGTCCCAGGATCGCTGATGCTTCATAGTCCGCCGGCCCGGAGACGTCCACCTGGCGGGCGAGGACCACCTTCTGGATCTCGCCGCTGAGGATCCGCTGCACTGCAGCGCGCACGGCGTGCTCGTAATGCACGGGAGGCATCGAGCTACGCAGCGAATACGTGCCCACGGGCGCGGGATCAAACAGCGGCAACGCCCGCTCCCGGAGCTCTGACACCCGCGCCGCGGTGGAGTCCATGATGTCCGCCGGCGTGTCATCGGGCGACACCTCGACGTTCAGCGTCACCGCCGTCCGCCTGGCGCCCCGCGCCAGTGAAACTGCCGGTACCGCCAGGGCACCCGGGGGGAAGCCCGCCCATTCGGGGTTGTCGCCTCCGTCCGGAGCAAAGGCGAAGCCACCGAAGGCGATCAGGCCGCTGCCCAAGGGCGCCTGCACCTGGTCGGATAGCGAGTTGGCCGCCAGAGCCCGCCACTGTCTGGAGACATTGGCGAAGCGCCCCTCTCCGCTGGCCTGGAGCACCCGCACGCAGCCCAGCCCGGCCACCGCGTATCCCTCGCGGTCGGGCTGCTCGAAGCAGAACCAATCCTCTCCTGGCCGGTGGGACGCGGCCGCCACGGCCACCGGATCGATGGCCTGGGTCACGCTGGTGACGCTGGCCAGGACGGGGCTTCCCGTGCGCCGGACGCGGCGCAGCGCGTCCGCCACCCGCTCCTCGAGGCGCCCCAGAATGCTCGAATCGACGACAGCGCGGGCCGTCTCGGGCCTCAGGCCGGCCTGAGCTTCGTGCTCCGCCTGGCGCTCGCGCTCGGCCCTCAGGTCTCGATCCGTCCGCGCGCGATCGCGATCTCGCCGGTCCGAGCCATCTCTACCAGCCCGAACGGCCGGACCAGCTGCTCGAACGCGTCGATCTTCTCAAATGTGCCAGTCACCTCGATCACCACGGAGCGCCGCGTCATGTCGACGATCTTGCCTCGGAAGATGTCGCAGATCTGCATCACCTCAGTCCGGGCAGCGCCCTCCACCGACACCTTGAACAGCGCTAGCTCGCGGGCCAGCGTGTCCTCAGGCTCGAGGTCGCGGATCTTGAGCACGTTGATCAGCTTGTGCAGCTGCTTGGTCACCTGATCGATCGGGTGCACAGCCCCGTCGAGCGTGAGCGTGATGCGCGAGAACCGTTCGTCCTCCGTGGGGCCCACGGCCAGGGTGTCGATGTTGAATCCTCGCCGCGCGAACAGCCCGGCGATCCGGGTCAGGACGCCGGGCTTGTTCTCGACCAGGATCGACAGCACGTGCCGTCGCCCGGTGCGCACGCCGCCCGCCGCCTCGAGCTCGTCCAGCGAGAGCAGGTCCTCGGTGGCCGGCTCGCCCATCAGACCCCGTCCGAGCTCCGGGTCAGGCGCTCGCCCATCAGCCCACCATGTTCCGGGCCGGCTGGCCCGCCGGGATCATCGGGTAGGTGTTCTCCTCCCGGGTGACGCGGACGTCCACCAGGACGGGGCCCTCGGTGGCCAGCGCGGCGCGCATGTCCTCCACCAGGGTGCGCTTGTCCTTCAGACGGATGCCGGTGGCGCCATAAGCCTCGGCGAGCGTGACGAAATCCGGCCACTGGCCCATCTCGACCTGGCTGTAGCGCTTGTCCCAGAACAGCTCCTGCCACTGGCGGACCATCCCCAGGTAGCCGTTGTTCATGATGAACACCTTGATGCCGATGCCCTCCTGGGTGCAGGTGGCCAGCTCCTGGATGTTCATCTGAACCGAGCCGTCCCCGGCCAGGCACACCACCGTCTGATCCGGGCAGCCTACCTTTGCGCCCATGGCCGCCGGCAGGCCAAACCCCATCGTGCCCAGGCCGCCTGAGTTGATCCAGCGCCGCGGCTGGCTGAAGTGGAAGTACTGGGCGGTCCACATCTGATGCTGGCCTACGTCGCTGGTCACAACGGCATCACCGCCGGTGGCCTCGTACAGCGCCTGGATCATGTACTGGGGCTTGATCTCCGAGTCCGCCGAGTCGTTGTAGCGCAGTGGGTGGCGTTGCTGCCAAGCCCCGATGCGCGACCACCACTCCTCCAGCCGCCGAGGGTCGGGCGACACCGCCCGATACTCCGCGGTCAGCCGGGACAGGATGTTCTTGGCGTCGCCCACGATCGGGATGTGGGCGGGCACGTTCTTGGAAATCTCCGCCGGGTCGATGTCGATGTGGATGAACTTGGCCCGGGGAGCGAACTCGTCCAGCTTGCCGGTGATCCGGTCATCGAACCGGGCCCCGATGGCGACGATCAGGTCTGCCTCGTCCATGGCGTAGTTGGCCGCCCGGGTGCCGTGCATGCCCAGCATGCCCAGCCACTGGTCGTGTGGGGCCGGGAACGCCCCCAACCCCATCACCGTGCATGTGACGGGAAACCGGTCGGCCTCGGCAAGCTCGGTCAGCTCGGCCGCGGCTTCGGCGCTGATCACGCCGCCTCCGGCGTAGATCACGGGCCGGCGCGCGTTGGCCAGCGCCTTGGCGGCCAGACGGATCTGCTTCTTGTTGCCCTCTGTAGTGGGCTGGTAGCCGGGCAGGTGAACATCGGTTACCGGCTCGTAGGGGATCTCGCCCCGGCTCAGGTCCTGCGGAATGTCGACCACCACCGGACCCGGGCGGCCCGTCCGGGCGATGTGGAAGGCCTCGTGGATCGAGCGCGGCAGCTCCAGGGGGTGCTGGATCATGAAGCTGTGCTTGACGATCGGCATGGTTATGCCGATCGTGTCCGCCTCTTGGAACCCGTCCGTGCCCAGCAGCTCGGTCCGGACCTGGCCGGTGATGAACACGACGGGCACCGAGTCCATCATCGCGTCGCAGATCGGCGTGACCAGGTTCGTGGCCCCGGGGCCGCTCGTCCCCAGCGCCACGCCCACCTTCCCTGTGGCCTTGGCGTAGCCCTCGGCGGCGTGCCCGCCCCCGGCCTCGTGGCGGACCAGGATATGGCGGATGCCCGCGTCGTAGAACGCGTCGTAGGTGGGAAGGTTGGCCCCGCCGGGCAGTCCGAACACGGCCTCGACCCCCTCGGCCTTGAGGCATTCCATCAGGGCGTCAACTGCTCGCATCGTACTGTCTCCTAGCTGGGCGCGAAGGGGATCGGGCGGCGCACGAAGCCGCATCCCGCGCGCCGGGAAAAGCCGAGTCTACCAGCGGTTACGGGGTTGTTTGGGGCGCGTCCGGCTGAGTACGGCGGTTGACTGCTCCGGTCCGCGGTGTTGCTCGTCCGCAGTCACACCGCGCACCTCGTCCCAGCGCAGCCGCGGGCCGGGACCGGGACCGTGAACCAGACCGTCTTTCCCTTCTCGGGCAAGTGCTCGACCCCCCAATTGGAGGCCAGCATGTCCACGATCTGCAGGCCCCGGCCCGTCGGATCGGCCAGCCCCGGAGACCGGATGACCGGTTCGCCTCCTCCCCGGTCGGTGGCCTCGACTCGAATTTCAGCTGCGCTCCGGATGACCGTGAGCTCGAACCGGCTGTCGGTATGCCGGATGCAGTTAGAGGCCAGCTCGGAGACCATCAGGATCACCGTCTCGGCGACCTCGGAGGGCGCACGACCCATCGCCTGGCTGGCAAAACGCCTGGCCTGACCCACCGACTCAGCAACATGATCGAAGGTTTTAGTCCGGTTCATGGCACCAGCCGCAGCCTCTCCGCGAGGCCCATCCGCTCGATCAATCGCCTCACCGTGTCTGACGGATCTCGGATCTCCACCTGATCAACCCGGTTGGCCCAGCGGACCCACAGAGCGAGCGCCGAGCTGTCGGCGAACCGCAGTCCGGCCACATCGACGACCAAACGCTTGGGCGGCTGGCTGAGCATCGGCTCGACCGCGCTCTCGACGTCCTCCACGTTGCTCAGGTCAAGGTCGCCGCTCACCCTCACGACGATGCTGCCCCGATCGCCGCGCATCACATCAAAATCGAGCTGGTCGCCGTGGGCGCCTACTTCATCCATCGGATCGCTGCGATCGCTGTGTCATCAGAAGCGTCATCCCGGACATCGTGAAGGATTCGCCCCAGCAGGTCATCCAGCGGGGCTCCGTTGCCCACCACGTGGGACCGCAGGCGCTCGAGCCCGGCGTCGATGCTCTCGCCGCGCCGCTCGACCAGCCCATCGGTGAACACCAACAGTGTGGCCCCGGACGGCACGGTCACGGTGGTTGGCGAGTAGGCGAAGTCGCGGTCGACGCCAATCGGGAGTCCTATTTGACTTTCCACGTAGTGGACCGCGTCGTGGCCGATCAAGAGAGGGGGCAGATGTCCGGCGTTGGTGAAGCTCACTCGCCGCCCGGCCACGTCCACCTCGGCGCACAGGATGGTGGCCAGCTGGCGATCGGAGCTCAGGTTGAGCAGGCTCGACAGCTTTGGCAGGAACGTGGTCGGACTGTCGCCCTCGGCGGTGTACGCGTGGATGGCGAACCTCAGAGAGGCCATCGTGGCGGCGGCCCTCAGGCCTCGGCCCGAGACATCTCCCACCACCAGCAGCAGGCGCTCGTCCCTCAGGGCGATCAGGTCATACCAATCACCCCCGATGTCGACGCCCTCCACCCCGGCTTCGTACCGGGCGCTGATCTCCAGCCCCGGACGCTCGGGCAGTTTTTCCGGGAGCAGCGCGTGCTGCAGCGTCTGAGCGATGTCTCGCTGCTCGGCGTAGAGCTGGCGATTCTCGTCGGCCGTCCGTTCCAGCTGCCCGGCTAGACCCTCGACGTTGCGGCGGCGCTGGATCAATCCTGTGGCCAGCGCGCTGGCGCCCAGCGTGAGCAGAACGCCCACGACGGCGATGATCCAGGGGAGCTGCTGGGGCAGTGAGCCGCCCAGCGGCGCGCGGGCGGCCACCGCGATCGTCAAGAACGTGTCGCCAACCGGGACTCGCACCGTGGTCTGTGGCCCGCTCAGAGGAAGGTGCCGGACGGTGGCTGCGACCAGCTGCCGCCGGCTGGTGGTTGGACCCAGGTACAGGGCGAAATCCAGGTCCGAGAAGGCTGAAATCCGCTGCACGGACGCGTAGCGCGAGGGGGGCAGCGCGCTCTCCGCAGAGGCGACGAACGGGCCTCCCATCGACCCCGTGAAGGCATATCCCAGGCGCGGGTGCCGGTTGTCGAGCAGCCCGATCACACTCAGCTTCGATGTCCTCGATGCGTGGCTAAAGAAATAGGGCGCCCGGTCCGATGAGGCCAGCTCCGGTTGCGCGCCGACCACCGTCACAAGGCGCGCGGGATGGTTCGCCTGCCACAGCGAAGCTGAGATGAAGGGCCGGCGCGGCCCCACGTACGGGGCGATCAGCCGGATGAACTTGCGCCGGTTGGCGTGGCTGGCATCGGCCAGAGCCGCCGCCGAGGCGAGCGGTGTCTGAATGCTCAGCCGGGCCGAGGTCACGAGGTCTCCCACGTCGCGGGCCCGCAGCCTGAGCAGCCGGTTCTCGTTCCTGTTGTAGGAGCTGTACGAGATCCAGGTCAGCACGCCCGTAGCCGCCAGCCCCACCGTAAGCACCAAGATGACTGCCCAGAAAGGCCACCGTCCGCGGCTGCTTAGCACGGCGCGATCATAAGGCGCCCGTCGCGTCATCCGTCTCGGAGGTGCCACGGCCCCTTCTGGGACTCGCCGCGCCGGCTCAGGCGGCTTGATTGCGCACGGTCGCCTCGGAGGCGATGGCCACGTCAGGGAACTCGAGTTCGTGGCCGCAGCGCATGCACTTGGCGTCGTGCAGTTTGAGCACCCGCCCGCACCGCGGGCACTGCCGTCTCAGCTCGCGATCCTCCCAGCGATAGCAGAGCGCGGCCAGCAGCCCCAGGAACGGGATCAGCGCCGAGATCAGGAACCAGACGAGAAAGGAGCTTCCCTTCAGCCGACCCACCACGCCACCGGCCAGCCCGAAGAAAACGCAGATCACGACATAGCCCATTCCGGCCACGGCGTGTCGCCTAAGCCAGTCGCTTCAGGACCCAGATGACCGCGACCACGGCGGTGACGGCCACGATGCCCCAGAAGATCGCGAAGATGAAGCTGAGTATGTAGTGGAGGACAAGCGCGGCAAGGATCACCACCACGCCCGCGCCGGCGGCCTTCCACACGACTGGTACCCCAGACCGGTGAGTCTCCTCAAGGTCCCTGTCCATACGCACAGCGTAGCGCGACGCACGCGCGCTACGGCAAACCTCTGACCGTTTCCTAGTCGTGCGTGCGCTTCAGGTAGTCGTAACGGCAATCGGTCGGCACCGGCACCCCTTCAAGACGGAGCCGGGCGAGGCGGAAGCGGCGTACCGGAGTGCCGGCCGAAAGGTCGTTGCCTCCGCGGCGGTCTTCCAGGAGCACCAACCTGGGTGATGGGGCTGGACGGGTCATGGCGAGCATGATCCTCGCCGGGGCTAAAGCGCGCATTGGCCGCGAGTACAAACATGATCAATGGCCGCCCTCCTCCGGGACAGACGGTTCGGCCGCCCCGGCCTGGCGGACTGCCTCCTCCAGCGCCGGGCGTATCGGCTTGGCCAGGCGGCGGCGCAGGCGCCACGTGGCCCCGGCGAAGACCAGGTTCGCCAGGGTGACGAACCCCACCTCATCCTCCCGCAGCGCCAGCAGGAGGTGGGCCGTGCGGTCGCTGGGCGGCAGCTCGGAATCTGTGACGCTCACGCAGTAGCAGTGAACCCTGCGGCCGCCCGGCCGAACCAGGATGCCGCCTGAGGGCGAGAGCAGCCAGACACCGAAGTCACCGCGCTCCAGCGCCAGTCCTGTGCGGGAATGCAGCTCTCGCGCCCGTGGATTCACCAAGTCACCCAGCAGGCCGAGCGCCACTGCTTCGGCTGCTGCACTGTGGGGCCCCGCCGCCCGAGCCACCTTGGCCCCACGAGCGGCGTACAGCTCCGGAACGGCCCAGGCGTGGGCCAGAAGGACGACGCCGAGAGGGACGGTGATCGGATTGAGCGCGGCCAGCACGCCGGCCGTGGCCACGTGCGGCACCGTATGCGCCACCGTGCAAGCCGTCCACCTCCGGCTCTCCCGCTGGAGCGTGCGCTCACTCGACCGCTCACGCCATGGGACACGGGCCAGTTCGGGAAGAGTCGCGGCCCCACTCTCCAGCGAGGCCATGCCCGTCATCCTCCGGCGATCGGCCGCCGCAGGATCACCAGCGGTTCATCCAGCGGTAGCTCACGCACCTGCCGCGCTCGGCCGGGACCCTCGGAGACCACAGCGAACCACCCCTCCTCGAGCTGCTCCTGAAAGGCCGTCACCGCGGTGGAGGTGCTATCTGGATCGCCCGCCGTCCATTCGGCGATCGTGCTGTGGCCGGTGTTGTCCATGCGGACGAGTCGGGACATCGTCTCAGGCCTCCTTGAAGTCGAGCTCCATCGTACGCCCCAGGGCAAGCCGGTCGTGCGCATCGGCTCAGCCCCCGCGCACACGCTCCAGGAGCAGGCGCCTGACCTCCCCCCCGTCCGCTCGACCCTTCGTCTCGCGCATCACGAACCCCACCAGCGGCCCCAGGGCCTTGGCATTGCCCGCCCTAACCTGATCCGCGGCCGCCGGGTCGGAGGCGATGGCGCGATCAATGATCTCCTCCAGCCCTGCGGTGATGGCGCCTAGGCCGCGGGCCTTTACGATCTCACCGGGGCGCCCACCATCCTGCACCAGCACGTCCAGTACCTCCCGGGCGGCATCGCGGCTCACCTCCCGGGCGCTCACCATCGTGGCCAGCTCGGCCAGGCTCTCCGGGGTCACCTTGGTCGATCTCGGGTCGGTGTCCGAACCGATCCGGGCCACGAGCAGCGGGATCCAGTTGGCCACCTCGACCGCCACCACCGCGCCGTCCCCGCTGGCCGCCAACGCCCGCTCGAAATAGTCCGCCAGCTCCGCCCGGAAGGCCAGCTCCCGGGCCCGGTCGGGGTTCAGGCCGAGCTCGTGTTCGAAGCGCCGCGCCCGCTCGACGGGCAACTCCCTGGGCAGCCCGCCCTGGGCGAGCTCGAGCATCGACGGGGTGACCAGGAGGGGCACCAGGTCCGGTTCGGGGAAGTAGCGGTAGTCGTGGGCTTCCTCCTTGGAGCGCAGCGGGGTGAGCGCATCCGTCGTGGGGTCGAAGTGAAGCGTCTCCTGGACCACGGTTCCGCCGGCCGCCAGGAGCTCGCCCTGGCGGCCGATCTCCGCGCGGATCCCCCGCTCCAGGAAGGCGAAGGAGTTCATGTTCTTCAGCTCGGTCTTCGTGCCCAGCTCAGTCGAGCCGGCTGGCCTGATCGAAACGTTCGCGTCGCACCGCAGGGACCCCTCGGCCATATTGACGTCCGAGACCCCGAGCTGGCGGAGCGTCTCGCGCAGCACCACGAGCCAGTCGCGGGCCTCCTCGGGAGAATGGACATCTGGCTCGGTCACGATTTCCACCAGCGGGGTGCCGCAGCGGTTGAAGTCCACCCAGCTGCGATCGGCGCTGTGGATCCGGCCGCTATGCCCCAAGTGGTTGAGCTTGGCGGCGTCCTCCTCGAGGTGGACGCGATGGATCCGCACCTCCCCCAGGCGCCCGCCGCGGCACAGCGGCACGTCGTACTGGGAGATCTGGTAGCCCTTGGGGTTGTCCGGATAGAAGTAGTTCTTCCGGTGAAAGAGCGAGCGCTCGGCGATCTCGCAGTCGAAGGCCAGCCCGATCATCAGACCGAACTGAACCGCGCGCTCGTTGGCCACCGGCAGCGCGCCGGGCAGCCCGAGACATACGGGACAGGTGTGGGTATTGGGAGGGTCGCCAAACGAGGTCGGGCAACCGCAGAACATCTTCGTCCGGGTCTTGAGCTGAACGTGGATCTCGAGTCCGATGACCGGCTCGTACGCGGTGCCGGTCACGGCAGCGCCTCCTCTCCCCGGGCGCGGGCGGGCGTGCCATCGAAGCCGATCGCCCGTTCCAGGGCGTAGGCCACATCCAGCATCCGGCCTTCGCTGAACGCGGGACCGGCCAGCTGGAAGCCCACGGGAAGCCCTTCGCTCAGCCCACAGGGAATCGAGACAGCGGGAATTCCCGCCAGCGACATGGGCACTGTGCAGAAGTCGTTCATGTACATGGCCAGGGGATCGTCCGTCTTGGCCCCCAGCGGGAACGCGGTCCACGGGCTGGTCGGCGTGACCAGGAAATCGAACGTCGAGAAGACGTTCCTGAAGTCCTCGGCGATCCGGGTGCGGACCTTCTGGGCCGCGCCGTAGTACGCCTCGTAGTAGCCGCTGGACAGCGCGTAGGTTCCCAGCATGATCCGGCGCTTGACCTCATCCCCGAATCCCCGCGCCCGCGTCCGGCTGTACATGGTCAGCAGATCGGCCTCCCCGTCTACCCGCAGGCCGTAGCGCACGCCGTCGTATCTGGCCAGGTTGGCCGAGGCCTCCGCGGGGGCGATCAGGTAGTAGGCCGAGAGGGCGTGGGGCGCGTGGGGAAGGCGGCATGGCTCGACTACCGCGCCGAGTTCCTCGGCCAAGGCCAGGGCCGCCCGAAAGCGCTCCCCCACCCCCGGCTCGACGCCGCCCTCGGGGCCGGTCAGCTCCTCGGGCACGCCGAGGCGCACGCTGCGGAGGTCCTCCGATCGGGGGAGGGCAATCTGGTGGGGAAACTCGAGCGAGGTGGCGTCTCTCAGGTCCCGGCCCACCATGCACGAGAGCAACAGGGCGGCGTCGGTGACATCGCGGGTCAGCGGGCCCGCCTGATCCAGCGAAGAGGCGAAGGCGATCATGCCGTAGCGCGAGCAGGCCCCGTAGGTGGGCTTGAGTCCGACGATGCCGCACAGGGCCGCCGGCTGGCGGATCGAGCCGCCCGTGTCGGTGCCGATCGCCCATGGAGCGAGACCGGCGGCGACGGCAGCGGCGCTGCCGCCCGAGGACCCTCCCGGAACCCGGGTGCGGTCCCACGGATTGAGCACCGGTCCGAAGCCGGAGTTCTCCGTGGACGAGCCCATGGCGAACTCGTCCTGGTTGGTCTTGCCCAACAGCGGCGCGCCCGAGGCCCGCAGCTTCTCCACCACGGTGGCGCTGTAGGGCGGAAGGTACCCCTCGAGAATGCGCGACCCCGACTGGCTGGGAACGCCCTCGGTGCAGAACAGGTCCTTGACGGCCACCGGCACTCCCCCCAGCTTCGCGTCGGCCGGCGGCGCCTCCGGCGCTGCCTCGGCTACCCAGGTGAACGCATTCAGCTCGTCTGACTCCGCCCGCTCCCGGTAGGCCTCGAACACCTCGCTAGCCGACAGCTCGCCGTTCTTCACGCGCGCGGCCGCAGCCGCCGCCGACAGGTCCAGGATTTCGCTGCTCACGCCGCTGCCCGCCCGCGGCCGATCATGCCTCTGCGGGTCCTGGGGTGGGCACGCCGAACCCATCCTCCAGCGGCTCGGGCGCTTGGGCCAGGGCCACTTCGGCGGGCAGGCAGACGTCGGGTTCATCGGGCCGAAGCGCCCCGGTGACGTCGAGCACGTGCGAGGTGGGCGGCACGCCCTCGAGATCGAGCTCGCGAATCTTCTCGATGTGGTCCAACACCTTGGTCAGTTCAGCGGCCATCCGCTGCACCTCCTGATCGCTCAGCTCAAGGCGGGCCAGCCGAGCCACGTGAAGGACCTGCGTGCGGTCGAGCATGGGCAGCTGATTCTAGGAACGCGCCTCGGCCTGGGACGTCGGGGGAAGATCACTCACGCGGATCGTGGGAATCTCGCTTGGCTCATCCTCCGGCGCGACTCCCTCCATGCGCAGGGACTTGTAGCCGCTCCAGGTGAGGACAGCCGCGCAGATCAGCGCCAGCCAGCCGCCCACCTCCCGCCCCCCCGGAGGGTCGATCGCGACACGGACGATCAGCCAGATCGTGCTTGCCGCGGCCAGCACAGCGACCAGAAAGCTGAGCGTCACGGGCACCGCAGGACTCCGGCGGCCGGCCTGGACCGCGAACAGTGCAAAGGCCACAACGATCGTGAGCAGCAGCAGCCAGTGGGCGTTGGGCAGGCCATCCCAACCGTTTTCGGAGTACCGCGTGTAGTACTTGCGTCCCGGACCGCCCGACGCCCGCTCGAACGTGAACCAGCTCAGGGCCAGCATGATGAGCAGCAGGGCGAGCGCGCTGACGGCCACAACCCACTCGGGCCAGCGGACCCGGGAGGCCTTGAAGTTGATCGAGCGGGCAGAAGCGCTCGGCAGCGAAGGGAGCGGGACTCCAGGCATGCCAAGCGAGACCCTACGCCTGTCCGGATCCGGACGCGACGCGAGAAGTCAGAGCTGCGCGGATGCTCGAGCCGCGCTCAGCGTGTTGCGGAGCAGCATGGCGATGGTCATCGGCCCCACCCCGCCCGGCACAGGCGTGAGCAGCCCCGCCTTGCGGGCCACCGCCTCGAAGTCCACATCCCCTCGGAGCCCCTCCTCGGTGCGGTTGATCCCCACGTCGATCACGGCCGCCCCCGGCTTGACGTGGTCGGCCCCGATCAGCCCGGCGACGCCCACGGCGGCGATGAGCACATCCGCCCGCGCGCACACCTCGGCCAGCGACCGGGTGCGCGAGTGGCAGATCGTCACCGTGGCGTGGCGCTCGAGCAGCAGCAGAGACACCGGCTTGCCTACCAGTTGCGAGCGACCGACCACCACCGCCTGGGCCCCCTCGAGCTCGACGTCATAGGAGTCGAGCAGCTCGAGCACACCCAGGGGCGTGCACGGCCGAAGCCCGGGCACCCCCTGGAGCAGCCGGCCCTGGCTCACTGGCGTGAGCCCATCCACGTCCTTCTCCGGGGCGATCAGCGCCGTCAGGGCCGGGCCGTCCAGCCCCTCCGGTACCGGAAGCTGGAGCAGAATCCCGCTCACGGCCGGATCGTCGTTGCCCTCCTGGATGGCCGCCGCCACCTCCGCGTACGTGGCCTCGGAGGGCAGGTGACGGTGATAGTCGACGATGCCCAACTCGGCGCTGGCCCGGCGTTTGTTGGCCACGTACACGGCTGAGCCGGGGTCGTCGCCCACCAGGATCGTGGCCAGACCGGGCGCGGGCCGCCCGGCCTGCTCGATCGCCGCCACCCCCCGGGCCACGTCCTCCCGGATCCGGGCGGCCACGGCGCGGCCGTCGATAATCGTGGCTGGCATGGCGTGCGGAAGCTAGAGGATGGCCCGGTCGGTCGGAAGGGCGCCGAAGGCCGTTCCCCCGGGAGCATGGAGAAATGTCTCGCCATAGCCAGACAAATTCACCACGCTCGGAGCGCCCCGGAATCAGCTGAGCCCGGTCCGCGACGTATCCTGGGCCGATGAGGCCCGAGCACATCGTCACCGATGAGGCCGAACTGCGCGATGTGATCGCCCGGCCTGGCGACGGGGTGACGCTCAAAATCGCGGATCACCTCAACGAGCACACGTGCCAGTTCATCGAGCGCTCGCCGTTCGTGTGCGTGGCCACCTCCCGGCCTGACGGCGGCCTGGATGTCTCACCCCGCGGTGACCCGCCCGGGTTCGTGCGGGTCCTGGACCCGCGGACGCTGTTCATGCCCGAGCGGCCAGGTAACCGGATCGCCGACACTCTGACCAACCTTCTGCGGGACCCGCGCATTGCCCTTCTGTTCCTGATCCCCGGCGTGGGTGACACTTTTCGCGTCAACGGCGAGGCGGTGATCGTGCGGGACCGCGCCCTGCTCGCCCCCAGCGCGCTGGAGGGAAAGGTGCCGAAGCTGGGTCTCCTGATCTCCGTGCGGCAGGCCTACACGCAATGCGCGAAGGCGCTCATGCGATCTGACCTGTGGAACCCCGACCATCACATCGAGCGATCGGACCTTCCCAGCTCCGGCCAGATCCTGCGTTCGCTGACCGACCCGTCGTTCGACGCCGAGACCTACGACCGGGAGCGAGCGGAGCGCTACAAGCGGCGTGAGGGGATGTACTGAGCGCGACTCCGCGGCCCGCGCCGCCTCGCCTAGCGCCGGCTGATCGGCGCCAGGTCGGCTACCAGCTTGCGCTCCGAGCGGTCCCGGCTGAAGCGGATGACCACGATCCCGCCTGGCTCGAGGCCCGTGACTACGCCCTCGCCGAACGTCGGATGGACCACGTCCTCGCCCAGCCGGTAGGCCACCGGGGCCGGTGCGTCGCCGTCGGGCCAGTCCCCTCCATCCGATCCTGATCTCTCCCAGGTGGTCGCCCGGGCGCGCACCCCGGCCACGCCTCGGCTGACCGCCCCGCCCAGACCGCCACGAAAACGGCGGATCTCCGCCTCCTGCTCCTCCCGATCGGTCAGACGGGCGGGGATCTCCCCGATGAACCGGCTCGGGATCCCAAACTGACGTGAGCCGAACACCGCTCGTGTCCGGGCCCAACACATGTACAGGTCGCGCTGCGCCCGCGTGATGCCGACGTAACACAGCCGCCGCTCCTCCTCCAGGCCGCCCTCGTCCAGGGCCCGCGAGTGTGGGAACACGCCCTCCTCACAGCCGATCACGAACACGATTCCGAACTCCAGCCCCTTGGCGTTGTGCAGGGTCATGAGAGTGGCCAGGCCCTCCTCGTCACTGCGCTCGTCGGCGTCAGAGCGCAGCGAAACCTGCTGAAGGAAGTTGGCCAGCGAGCGCCCCTCCTCCTCCGCGGCGTCGTACTCGGCCGCCACGTTGACCAGCTCCTGCAGGTTCTCGATCCGGCCCTGAGCCTCGATCGTCCGCTCGGCTTCCAGCGCCTCCAGGTAGCCCGTCTCGCTCAGCATCTCCTTGATCAACTCCGCCACCGAGGAGCCGTCTTGTACCCGTTCACGCAGGACCTGCATGGTCCCCATGAACCGGCGCAGTGCCTTGACCGCGGGCGTGCCCAGCCCCGGCACCTGGTCGGAGTCAGCGGCGGCCTCCCACACCGACACGCCCGTGCTGTTGGCGAACGAGAGCACACGCGCCACCGAGGTGGCGCCGATCCCCCGGCGGGGCGCATTGACGATCCGGGTGAACGCCCCCAGGTCTTGGGGATTGACGAGCGTGGTCAGGTAGGCCATGGCGTCTTTGATCTCAGCCCGCTCGTAGAACTTGGTCCCCCCCACGACCTGGTAGGGGATCTCGGCCCGGGTGAGCATGTCCTCTAGGACCCGGGATTGGGCGTTGGTCCGGTAGAAGACCGCGACCTCGGCCAGCGACGCGCCGCCGTCCACCAGTCGCTGGATCTCGCCGGTGACGAATCGCGCCTCGGCGTGCTCGTCCTCCAGCTCTCGGACCTTGATCGGGTCGCCCTGGCCCAGCTCCGACCAGAGGTTCTTGGACATACGGCCGCGGTTGTTCGAGATGACCGCGTTGGCCGCGTCCAGGATGGTCTGGGTGGAGCGGTAGTTCTGCTCCAGCTTGACCACATGGGAGTCAACGAAGTCCTCCTCGAACTCCAGGATGTTGCGGATCTCGGCCCCGCGAAACTGGTACACGGACTGATCCGGGTCGCCCACCACCATCAGGTTCCGATGCTCTGAGCTCAGCAACTGGAGCCAGCGGTACTGGGCGCGGTTGGTGTCCTGGTATTCGTCCACCAGGATGTGGCGGAACCCGGTGGCGTAGCGCTCGCGCACCTCATCGAACAGCTGGAGGAGATCGACCGCCCGGACCAGCAGGTCATCGAAGTCCAGGGCGTTCATTCGGTGTAGCTGCCGCTCGTACTCGCGGTAGACGTCGGCCACTGTCTGCTCGAAGTACGAGCCCACCATCTGGGCGTAGGCGTCCGCGTCCCTGAGCCGGTTCTTGGCGTCTGAGATCTGCGACCCGATGGCTGCCGGCGTGAAGCGCTTGGGATCGATGCCCAGCTCATCCAGGCAGCGCTTGATGAGCCGCCGCGAGTCGGCCTGGTCGTAGATCGTGAACTGCCGCGTGTAGCCCAGCCGCTCGGCGTGGGCCCGCAACATCCGGGCGCAGGCTGAGTGGAACGTCATCAGCCACATCGCCCGCACCCGGCGGCCCACAAGCACGGTGGCCCGATCGCGCATCTCTCCCGCTGCCTTATTGGTGAAGGTGATGGCCAGCACCTCGCCCGGCCTCACCGCGCCGCTGGCCAGGAGGTACGCGATCCGATGTGTGAGCACCCGGGTCTTGCCCGACCCGGCGCCGGCCAGGATGAGGAGAGGCCCTTCCCCAAACGTGACCGCCTCTCGCTGGGGCTCGTTGAGCCCTTCGAGGAGGGCATCTAGATCGGCGTTTGTGGCTTCCATCGGCGGCGATTCAACGGTAGCGACGGACGTGGTCGTCGGCTTCGGCCCAGCTCCGGCCAGCGCGGCCAGTCAGACGGCATCACGACGCGCCCCGTACGCTGTAGCCGCCCGGCCTTGCCCGATCTCCTCTACCAGCTCCGTGCAGCGTGCGCCGAGGTCGCCGCACGCGCCGTCCACGTGAGGCTCAACGCCGATCTCGTCCCGGGCTACGCGGCCCGGTTACCAGTCGGACCGGCCGATGAGGAGCTCGACGCCGAGACCCGGCTGGCGGACGCTTCCCGCGAGGACTTGATCGCCTTCTGGATCACGCTGGACGCGATCAATTTCGGCTCGGGCTGGTTCCCAACACTGCGCAAACGGGCGGGGCGATCGGGCTATTTCACGGTGGCTGCCGGCCTGCGGGAGCGGTTCGCCGACCGCGGCCCGTGGACCGCCCCGGAACTGACGGAGATCAGCGCGGCCACCGTGGCCCACACTCTGGGCCAAGACCCTGGGCATGAGCTCATGGAGCTGTTTGCCCGCTCGCTCCGCGACCTGGGCCGGCATGTCCTCGAGGACCACGGCGGGAGCTTCGAGGGTCCGGTGCACGCGGCGGGCGGAGGCGCGGGCGCGCTGGTCGAGCACCTGAGCCGATGGGACTGCTACGCCGACCTCTCGATCTACGACGGCCTCGAACTCCCATTCCTCAAGCGCGCCCAGATCGCCGCCGCCGATCTCCACAGAGCAGGCGTGGGCACCGTCAACGACTTGGAGCGCTTGACCATGTTCGCCGACAACTTGGTCCCGCACGTTCTCCGGCTCGACGGGTTGCTGGAGTTCGAGCCGCGCTTGGTGGAGCGGATCGAGCGGGAGGAGCTGATCGAGCACGGCTCACCAGAAGAGGTCGAGATCCGGGCATGCGGGCTACACGCCGTGGAGCTGATCGCGGCCGCTCGGCCGGACAGCTGTCCGGCCGACATCGACCAGGTCCTGTGGCTCCGCGGCCAGGAACCGCGCTACAAGGCTCGGCCACGCCACCGCAGCCGTTGCACCGCCTACTGAGCGGCCGCTCCCACCGGATCGGCGGCCCGAGCGTGTGAGCTGATCAGGTCGATCAGTCGTGGCCAGACGTCCACCGGCAGGTCGTGGCCCATCCCCTCGACGAGCTCGAGCTGGGCGCCGGGGATGGCTCGGGCGGTGGCCCGTCCCCCGGACTTCCGGATCATCTTGTCCCTGGTCCCATGGATGACCAGCGTGGGGGCGGTGATCTGGCGCAGCCTGGGCGTGCGATCACCTGAGGCGATGATCGCGCCCAGCTGCCGGCTGGGAGCCCCCGGGTCGTGATCCCGCTCCCAGCTTCGGCCGGCGATCTGCCTGATCCGGTCCTCGTCTCGAGGGAACCCGGGTGACCCGACAAGCGCGAACAGACGGACCAGGCGGTCGATGAAGCTTTCCCGGTCCTCCGGGGGAGGGGCCAACAAGAACCGGTACACGCCGAAGGCGGGCTGGCCCTTCCAGCGGCTGCCGGTAGTGGACATGATCGACACCAGAGTCCGGACCGAGTCGGGATGCTCGGCGGCCAGGGTCTGGGCGATCATCCCGCCCATCGACACGCCGACCACATGAGCCGGCTCGATTTCAAGAGCCCTCATCAGCCCGACGGTGTCGAGCGCCATGTCGCTCAGCGTGTACTGGCCCGGCGGGACGCGCCGCCGCACCAGCTGACCCGGGCTGAGACGCCGCCCGGACAGATGGGTGGACCGGCCAGAGTCGCGGTTGTCAAAACGCACGACCCGGAACCCTCGGTCAGCCAGCTGCTGGCAGAACTCATCCGGCCACCCGATCATCTGAATGGCCAACCCCATGATCAGGAGCAGCGGCGGGTCGCCTGGTTGGCCAAACTCCTCGTAGCACAGGGTTATCCCGCGCCCGACGTCGACCAGGCGCTCAGCCATCTTGACCAGGGGACGGCGAGGTCGCTTCCGCCGCTGTCGAAGGGGCCCCGGTCACAGCTTCGTGGGCCAGCGCTCCCGGTCTCTCGCGCTCAGTCGCACGAATCGGCCGCAGCTCGTCCAGCGCCTCGCGCAGCCAGCCCATGAGTCGCCAGACGTCGGGCATCTGCTCCCGGTCAGCCACGATCCCGAAATCGATGTGCCCGCAGTAGCTCATGCACGTGATGTTGAGTCCCATCCCGTCGGTGATGACCGAGATGGGATAGTTGGCTTCAAGCCGCGCTCCGGCCATGTACAGCGGGAACTGCGGCCCCGGGACGTTAGAGATCACGAGATTCCAGGCGGGGCGCCCGCGGCTTGAGCTCGCCAGGGAGAAGCTGAGACGGGCGGCCCGCGAGAACACGGCAGGCGGGATGAAATGGTTGGCGTCCTGGAGCAGCTCGGCTGGAAGCGCGCGGTGGCGCTCCTTCATCTCCGCCAGCGCCTCATGGGTGAGTTGGAGGCGGCGAATCGGGTCCCTCTCACCCGTGAACAGCGGCGCCGTCATCAGGAGGATCCGGTTTCCGTAGGTGCCCTGCTGACCCTCGGTGCGTACGGAAACGGGGATCTGAGCCACCAGGGGCTCCTCGGGCAGCTCGTCGTGCTCCAAGAGCCAGCGCCGCACAGCACCGGCGCAGATCGCCACCACGACGTCATTGACGGTGACGCCGTACGTGTTCTTGACGTCCTTGACCTCCTGGAGCGAGAGCCGGCCGAAGGCGAACCGGCGGTGGGCCGAGACGCGACCGTTGAACGATGTACGCGGCGGGACAAGGTCCTGCCGGCCTACTACCCGGCGGCGCCCCAGGACTCGCTGGGCGCCGGCGGCTGCCGAACCGGCGATCCGCAGCCCCGGGATGTTGGCCAGCGTGGGCACCTCGCCCAGGTTGGGCAGGGCGCGCGGCACCGAGCCCAGCAGGCGCAGCGGGTAGCGCGCCAGGCCGAGCGCCCCCCGGCCCAGTAGCTCGAGCTCACCCGGGCGTTCGTCGCCGGGGTCGCTCAGAGGAGGCGGAGGCTCGCGGCCCTCGGGGCTGAGATCGAGCAACACGCCCAGGATCTCGTTGCCTGACATCCCGTCGATCACGGCGTGATGGATCTTGGTCATCACGGCCACCCGTCCCTCCGGCAGCCCGTGGATGAGGTAGATCTCCCACAGCGGGCGGGAGCGGTCCAGCGGCCGGCTGAAAATGCGCGCCACCTGCTCGCCCAGCTTCAGCTCGGTCGCGCCCGGAGGGAGGGCCAGTTCCCGGACGTGGAAGTCCAGGTCGAAGTCGGCGTCGTCGATCCAGTAGTCGTAGTCCAGGTGAAACGGCACCTCGGCCAGACGCCACCGGAAGGGCGGGACCAGCGGCAGGCGCTCGGCGATCAGGGCCTGGAGGTCCTCGAGGGTCAGCTTGCCGGTCGGAGAGGTGGACGGATCCAGGACGGCCAGCGCTCCGACATGCCCCACGTGACGCGAGTCTTCGAGCGCGAGGAACTGCTGGTCCAGGGCGGTCAGCTGACGCAAATTCTCTCCTCTCGTCTCCCGGAGTTGAGCCTACCGGTGCTGTAGCAATGTGGCTACCCGGGCAGGCGCATGCCCCTACCCCGTCAGCCGCTCGCGTCTCATCGTCCAGCTTGCACCGGGATCGACCCCGGGCGCGTGCGCATCCGACGACAGCGCCACCACGGTGGTCTCGCCCCCCACCGGCAAACGCGCCGTGGCTATCACGGTCAGCGACCCGCCATCGATCACGTTGCGGGCCGATGCCATGGCCTTGCGTCCCGCTCCGGCCAGGACTGCGTCGAGCGTGTCGATCAGGAGCACGGCGTGGCCACCTCGGGCCACCAGACGACGCACCTGATCCACCACCCCATCGAGGGCTTGGGCCTGAGCCTCCGGCGACGCGGCCAGGCTGAGCGCCGCGGCGGGCGCGACCGGACCTGCCTGCCACTCCGCAATCTCCTCGGGCCGCACCCCGGTCAGCACCAGCCACAGTTGCTCCTCGCCACCCGAAAGCGCGCCGGCCAGGCGGCGCAGTGTCTCGGTCTTGCCCGCGCCGGCTGCTCCGAAGATCGTGACCCGAGAGCCCCGGCCGATCGGCGCCGTCCTGTCAATGGCCGCCAGGAGCTCGTCCTCCGCGGGAAAGGCGAACTTCCTGTCTGGGAAGGCGATGGGCAGGTCGTCGAACCGCACCGCGTCGGCCAGTTCGGTGGCAGGACGACCGTTCACAGTGTCGACCCGCACCAACGAGGCGAAGCGCTCGGAGCGTCGGGGCGGCCGTCGGGGACCGGTGACCCGGTCCCCGGTCACCAGCTCACAGCGCTTTATCTGAGCCGAGGAGACGTAGACGTCCTCGTCGGAGGGCTCGGGCGGGTGGGCGCGCACGAAGCCCGAGCCACCCGGGAGAAGCTCGACCACTCCCTCGACGGTCTCGTGCTCGGCTCGCTCGACCTCCTGGTCAATCTCCTTGGGACCCTCTTCGTGGGGCTCACCGGCCTCCTCCGCCTCACCGGATTCAGCGGCCTCCTCGGCCTCACCTGGTTCAGCGGCCTCCCCGGCCTCCGAGGGCGGTGCACTCTCGTCCACGGGGCCGGCCTCGTCACCAGGACCCCGCCGCCCGCGGCCGCCCCGCCGCCACCGGCCCCGGCGCGACGCGGTCGCCTCCTCGTCGGGGGCGTCCGCCTCCTCGTCGGCCGACTCATCACGCTGCTCCCCTTCCTGGCGCGTGAGGATGGCGTCGATCAGCTCCCCTTTGCGCATCCGCCGGAAGGAATCGATCGACAGCTCCGAGGCGATCGCGTGTAGGTCGGCCAGCGGGCTCTGCTCGAGTGCGTCACGATCGAATATGGACATGGGCGCCTCCCTGGTCGTGGGCGGATCGGATGGCTCCGGTTGCGTTGACGCAGCAACCGGCGATGCTCGCGCCGGGCAAATCTAGCGTTAGCTGCGCTGTGTTGAGAGTCCTCTACCCCTGCTCCCACCGAAGCTTGTCTGCCAGCCGGAGCGAAGGGTCCACCTCGGCCTCCCCAGCCAGCACCGCTCGCACGGCCAAGAAGTCCACCACCTGATCGACGTCGTGGACGCGTAGCATGTGGGCGCCGCTGGCCACGCCGTGGGCGACGGCGGCCAGAGTCCCCGCCAGCCGAGCCCTGGGAGGACGGGAGGTGATTGCGCCCACGAAGTCCTTGCGCGATACGGCCAGCAGGAGCGGACGACCGAGTGCGTGCAGACGCTCGAGCGAGCGCATGGCCGCGACCGTTTGGGCCGGCGTCTTGCCCAGGTCCGGGCCGGGGTCGAGGACGAGCTGCTCGAACGCCACCCCGCGCTGCTGGGCCAGCCTGATCCGTTCGGTGAGGAACTCCTCGATGTCCTCGGTGATCCTCCCGTCGAGCGCCGGGTCCAGGAGCTTCTCCTTGGGCGCCGCCCGGGTATGGGTGAGCAGCAGAGCCGCCGCCGACTCGGCGCACACGTCGGCCAGCTCGGGGTCGCGCAACCCGCTCGTGTCGTTGACCAGCGCCGCTCCGGCGGCTACCGCGGCCCGTGCCACCTCCGGCTTGTGCGTATCGACCGACACCAGAGCGCCTAGACCTCCCGCCACCCGCTCGATCAGCGGCACCACCCGCCGGATCTCCTCTTCGGAGGCGACTGGCGGCCGGTTGGTCACACCGGACTCGCCCCCGATATCGATCAGATCGGCTCCGGCTTTCAGTAGCGACGCGGCCAGCTGCACGCGCTCCTCCAGCGTGCCGAGGCCTCCGGCATCGGAGAACGACTCGGGGCTGGCGTTGACTACCCCCATCACCCACGGTCGCCCGCCAAGCTCGAGCGCACCCCGGTTGGTTTGGAGCTCGCGCCGGGGGGCGATCATGGCCCCGCCAGCCCCTCGGCCGCCGCCTCGTCTCCAAACCGGGCGATCTCCGCCTGGACGCGCTCCTCCCCCCACCCCAGCTCGCCGGCCATCGCCCGGGCCACGCGGATCGGCGCCTGACAGTCCGGAGCCGACAGCCGGCGCCCGGCCACCAATCCCAGCCGGGTCCGCCGGAAGAGAACATCCCCAACCGTTCGAGCCTGTTCGTTCCGGACGGAGAAGGCGGCCTCGGCCAGGAGGTCGGGGAGCCCGGGCAGGATCGGGGTGGCCAGCGTGTCGTCCTGGGCGGCGACCTTCAGCACCTGGGCCGCGGCGTGCCCGTAACGATGAGCCAGAAGGTCGTACGTCGCGGGTCCCGCCTCCCCGACTCGCGGGAGCCCGGCCGGATCGGTCGGTTGGCCCAGCGGGATCTCGTGGGTCCGGCACGGGGCGTCGCGGCCGTCGCGCTCGACCAGCCGGTCGACCGCCAGCTTGGCCATCCGCCGCCAGGTGGTGAGCTTGCCGCCGGTGATCGTGATCAACCCGCTCGAGGTCTCATACAGCTCCGCCTTACGCGAGATGTCCACTGATTTGCGCGTATCGCCGGAGGAGATGAGCGGCCGCACGCCGGCGTACGCCCCGAGCAGATCTCCCCGGCTCAGCCGGGTCCCGAAGAACGCGTTGGTGGCGTCCAGCAGGTAGTCAACGTCCTCGGGCGAGGGCTTCACGTGGTCCAGCGGGCCGCTGTAGTTGTTGTCGGTGGTGCCCAGGAGGCTGGTACCCAACCAGGGCAGGGCAAAGATGGATCGGGACTCCGCCGCCGGGACGATCGCGCCGGCCCGGAGGCGAAGGTCCTCACTGGACACGATCACGTGGGTCCCCCGGCTGGGAGCGATGTGGGGCACCTCGGCCTCGGCGTGGAGCTCTTCCGCGCGGATTTGGTCCGCCCACACGCCCGTGGCGTTGATTACGTTGGCTGCCCGGATAACAAACTCACTCTCGCTGACCGTGTCCAGGGCCCGCACGCCCGCCCCCGGCCCATCCGTGTTGCCCTGACTGTCCAGCTCGATCACCTTGACCCGGTTGGCCAGGATCGCCCCGAATCGCTCCGCCTCCCCCAATACGGTCAGCACCAGCCGCGCGTCGTCGGTCTGGCAGTCGTAGAAGAGATACCCCCCGGTGGGGCTGCGCTGGGCCAGGGCCGGGAGCAGCTCCACTACCTCCTCGCCCGAGATGGTGCGATGGCGGGCGGGGCTCCAGTCGTTGTCGGACTCCTCGTCGGCCTCGCGCGGTGCCCGCCCGGCCCGCTGCTGGGCCGTCCGGCGAGCCCTTCGCCGGCCGCGCAGCGTAGGCGCGGCCATCACGTCGTACATGTTCAGCCCGATTCCCACGAGCCGGTCGGGCCGCTCGCCGCCGAACGCGGGCACGACCATCTTGAGCGGCCTGACCAGGTGAGGCGCGAGCTTGACCATGAGACGGCGCTCGAGAAGCGCCTCGCGCACCAGCCCGAGGTCAAAGTTCTGCAGGTAGCGCAGTCCGCCGTGGACGAGCTTGGAGGAGCGGCTACTGGTGCCGGCCGCGTAGTCCGCCTGCTCCACCAGCGCAACGCTGTATCCCCGGGAGGCCGCGTCCAGGGCCACACCCGCGCCGGTGATCCCCCCGCCGATCACCAGCAGGTCGAACTCCTCGTCCTGGAGTGCCCGTAGAGCTTGGTCGCGGGTGATCATGGCGGCCAGGGTAGTGCTCCGACCGCCAAGGGTTGCTCGGGATAAAAGCCGCAGCTAGCCCTGATCGGGGGCGGCCGGGTCAGCGACTCCGGCCGAGCGCCGCTGCTCGATCAGGTGCATGATCCGGTCCACGGTGTCCTGCGACATCCGGCGGATCTCCCAGTGGGTCAACTTCAGGACCCTCATGGGCGAGGTGGCGATGACATCCGCGTTGCGCGGGCGCCGCTCGAGCAGGCCCATCTCACCGATCAGGTCGCCCTGCTTGAGCGAGGCGATCTTGTCACCGTCCTTGAGCACGTCGGCGGTTCCCTCTTCGATGGCGATCAGCTCTGTCGAGTAGTCGCCCTGCTTCATCAGGATCTGCCCCTCGGCGACGCTGGTCTCGGTGGCGAACGCGGCCAACCGCTTGGCCTCCTCGGGGGATAGCTCTGAGAAGATCGGGATAGCCGTCAGCCGGTTGGGGTCCATGTTGCCTCCGCTTGCTGTTTGGTCGGACGACCTGCTCGATGCTTGACGGGCGACTCTACCGAGGAGCGCTCCCGCCGCCCGATCCGCGCCTGTAGAGCGGCGCACCTCGACTTCCGTCAAGCTTGCGAGCCATGGCCCTCACCTCCGAACAGTTCGACGCCGTGGACATGCGGGTGGGGCGCGTCGTATCGGTCGAGAGCTTTCCCGAGGCTCGTGTGCCCGCCTGGAAGCTGGTGATCGACTTCGGGCCGGAGATCGGGCTCAAGCGATCCTCCGCCCGGATTGTCAACTACGCGTCGGAGGAGCTCGAGGGATCCTTGGTGGTGGGCGTGGTCAACTTCCCCCCTAAGCAGATCGGGCCCTTCGTCTCCGAGGTCCTGGTGTTGGGTGCCATCGAGAAGGACGGGACGGTCAAGCTGCTCCGGCCAGACCGACAGCCCGCCCTGGGGGCGCGGATCGCCTAGCGTCTTCGATCGGGCTAGAGCGCGCTCACCTCGGAGGTGACCTCGCTCACCGACTGCTTGGCGTCCCCGAACAGCATGCTGGTCTTTGGCTCGTAGAACAGCGGATTGTCGATCCCAGCGAAGCCTGAGGCCATCGAGCGTTTGAGCACGATCACTGATTGAGCCTGATCAACCTCCAAGATCGGCATGCCGTAGATCGGGGAGCCCGGCTCGTTCTTGGCCGCCGGGTTGGTCACGTCGTTGGCCCCAATGACCAGCACCACGTCGGTGCGCGAGAACTCCGGATTGATCTCGTCCATCTCTCTGAGGAGGTCATACGGGACGTCGGCCTCGGCCAGGAGCACGTTCATGTGACCGGGCATCCGGCCGGCCACCGGGTGGATGGCGAACTTGACCGTCACCCCCTTGGCCTCGAGAGCCTTCTCCAGCTCACGCACAGCATGCTGGGCTTGGGCCACGGCCATTCCGTACCCGGGGGCGACCACCACTTGGCGGGCGTAGGCCAGCTGGATGGCCACGTCCGCCGCGGAGGTGGACCGAACCGCGCGGTCACCGTCACCCAGTTGCCCGGTCGGCGCGGCCACCTCACCACCGAAGCCGCCCGCCACGATCGCGGGTACGGACCGGTTCATGGCCTTGGCCATCAGGTTGGTGAGAATCGTTCCCGACGCACCCACGATCATCCCGGCCACGATTATCGCGGTGTTGTTCAGCGCCACTCCGGTGGCGGCCGCGGACAACCCGGTGAACGCGTTGAGCAACGAGATTACGACCGGCATGTCGGCTCCGCCGATCGGGAGCACGACCATGTTCCCTAGGAGCGCCGCCGCTCCCAGGAGCCCGACGATGAACAGCGCCTGCGAGTGCGTCCCGGCCAGCAGGGTGATCGCGCTGGCCACGGTGATCGTCAGCAGGCCAAGGTTGATGATCGCCTGGCCTGGGAGCTTGATCGGCCTCCCCGGCAGGATCCCCTGAAGCTTGCCGAAGGCGATGTTCGAGCCCCAGAACGAGATCGAGCCCACGATCGCCCCGAACAGCTCGAAGATCTCCGTGCGCAGCGGGAAGAACCCGGGGGCGAAGTGGTGGCGGAATTCGACCCACGCGACCAGCGCCACGGCGCCGCCACCCACTCCGTTGAAGATCGCCACCATCTGCGGCATGGCGGTCATGTGGACCTTGCGCGCTGCCGGAATCCCGATCGCCGTCCCGATCGCCACTCCGACGATGATCAGGATGATCGTTCCCGAGCCGCTCCAGACTCCGGGCGTCAGCAGCGTGGCCACCACGGCGATGGCCATGCCCACGGCCGCGATCTTGTTGCCCCGGACCGCCGTTCGCGGTCCCGTCAGGCCCATCATCCCGTAGATCAGCAGCGAGAACGCCACGATGTAGGCCGCGTCGATGAAATAGGTGGTGCGGAGAAAGACCGTGCTGAGCGCGATCACTTCTTACCGTCTTCGCTCATCGCCGCTTCGGTTTCGTCAGCCTTGGGCGGCTCCTTGCCCTTGAACATCTCGAGCATCCGGTCGGTGACGAAGAAGCCGCCGATCACGTTGATCGTGCCGAAGGCGATCGCGATCACCAGGAGCAGGTGCTCCAGCCAGCCACGGGCGAGGTGCATCAGCAGCAGACCCCCGAGCACGATGATGCCGTGAATCGCGTTGGTGCCTGACATCAGCGGCGTGTGCAGCGTGTTCGGCACCTTGGAGATGACGGCATAGCCGACGAAGCCGGCCAGGACGAGCACGGACAGGTCGATGACGAACGTCGTTCCCACGCTGATCGCCTCCTTATCTGGCGGAGGCCACCGCGGCCTTCGCGCCTTCGTTGACTATCTCGCCGTCCCGGGTGATGCACGCCCCGGCGATCACCTCATCCTCGAAGTCCAGCTCGAGCCGCCCATCCTTGATCATCAGCCCGAGCAGCGCCTGAATGTTGCGAGAGTAGAGCTGCGAGGCGTGCTCGGCCATCGTGCTGGGCACGTTCAGCGGGGCCAGGATCTTGACGTCGTGGCGGAGCACGCTTTGCCCCGGCTCTGAGAGCTCACAGTTGCCACCCTGCTCGCCGGCCAGGTCCACGACCACCGATCCGGGCTTCATCAGCTCGACCGCCTTCTCGGTGACCAGGATGGGCGCCCGCCGCCCGGGCACCAGCGCGGTGGTGATGACCACGTCCACCTTGCCGATTGACTCGGCCATCAGCTCCTGCTGGCGCGCCTGCTGCTCAGGGGTGAGCTCCCTGGCGTATCCGCCGGTCCCCTCCATGTCCCCGCCCAGGTCGAACTCGAGGAACCTGGCGCCCAGGGACTCCACCTGCTCCTTGACCGCCGATCGGACGTCGAAGCCCTGGACCACGGCGCCCAGCCGGCGCGCGGTAGCGATGGCCTGGAGCCCGGCCACCCCCGCACCCAGCACGAGCACGGTGGCCGGCCTGATCGTACCCGCGGCGGTCATGAGCATCGGGAAGAACCGGCCCAGTTCCTGGGCGCCGATCAACGCCGAGCGGTAGCCGGCGATGTTGGCCTGGCTGGACAGTGCATCCATGGACTGGGCCCGGCTGATTCGGGGGATCGCCTCCATGGCGAAGGCGGTGACGCCGGTCCGGGCGATTTCCTGTACCCGCTCGCCGCCCCCGAGCGGGTTCAAGAAGCCGATCAGGACGGTGTCTGACTTCAGTCGGCCGACCTCTTCCTCGCTGGGTACCGCCACCTTGACCACCACGTCCGCCGACCAGATCTCGTCCGGGTGCTCCGCCAGCTTCGCCCCAACCTCCTCGTAGTGCCGGTCGGGGATCAGCGCGCCCGCCCCGGCGCCTTTCTCCACGACCACCTGGGGTGGCTCGGCACCGTCCGCGCCTTGGGGCGCGCTGAGCTTCTGGACCACCTCGGGCACCAGCGCCACCCGCCGCTCGCCCTCCGCCGTTTCTTTGGGGACTCCGATCCGCATGCGGCGCACGAGGCTACCTGAGTCCTGCGGGTAGGACAGTGTTCAGCCGAGGCCCACCGGCGCCAGGGCCAGGGCGTCGGCCAGGGTCACATATCCCACCAGCCCGGGGACGGAGCTCATTTGCTGAACGTGATGGCCGGCGGCCGCCGCCGCCGGGCGCCGACGCCTCACCCGATGGCCCGCCCGCAGAGCGCTGACCGCCTGGACGGTGTGGGAGCGCGGAGCCGCGCGCTGACGGTGGCGGGCTGGCGAAGCGGTGGTGGGGGCCGGAAGCGGAAGCGGCTTGCCGGCCAACGCCATCATGGCTTCCCCCGTCACCCACACCGGCGTTTGGTCGCTGCCCCGGGAGTAGCGGACGTGCCCGTCGGGGGCGATCAGGGAATCGAGGTACTGGAGAGGCGAGGCGGCCCCATCCCGATGCAGCCCCGACGGATT
>JBPYDM010000008.1:0-3551 GCA_051986255.1 Solirubrobacteraceae bacterium
GATGGAGAGGCCGGAGTCCCGCTTGATCGGCTTCTCCGCGCGAGCGGAGATCTCGTCGATCAGCGTCAGGCAGTCGGGGGTTCCTTCTTCGAACTCGATCCCGGCGTAGAGGTCCTCTGAGTTCTCCCGAATGAAGACCAGGTCGATGTCGTCACGCACGTTTCGGGCGCCGGCGTACGCCTTCACCGGCCGCACGCAGGCGAAGAGATTGAGTGCCTGCCGCAGGCCAACGTTGACACTCCGAAAGCCGGTGCCGACGGGGGTCGTGATGGGGCCCTTGAGCGCCACCTTGTTGCGCCGGATGGAGTCCAGCACGTGGTCGGGCAGCGGCGTCCCGTACGTCGCCATCACGTTCTCACCCGCCTGCTGGACGTCCCAGTCGAACTCGACGCCGGTCGCCTCCAGCACTCGCACGGTGGCGTCGGCGATCTCGGGCCCGACCCCGTCCCCCGGTATCAACGTGACGGCATGACGCGACAATGCACGAACCTCCCTGGGTCGAGTGGCCGGAACCTGTCTACTTCTGGAAGTAGTCAGCGTTGATCTGGATGAAGTTCGACCACTCGCCGGGAACCTCATCTTCGGGGAAGATAGCGTCCACCGGGCAGGGGTCGACGCAGGCGCCGCAGTCGATGCACTCTTCCGGATCGATGTAGTACATGTCCGCGTCATCGTCCGTGTGGATGCAGTCGACCGGGCACACTTCGACGCAGGAGGCGTCTTTCACGCCGATGCACGGCTGGGTAATGACGTAGGCCACAGTCCTGTCACTTTACCCGCCACCCCCCTTCCACCGACGGTGAATCGAGGCTGCCTGAGGTATGGTGTGGCCATTCCTCCGCAGAACCCGGCGCCGGCGGTCACAATCGGCGCCCCCGCGACCCCGTTCATGGATCGGATGCCGGAGCTGGTGGCGCATCTGGACGCGCCGCACGGCCCCGACGACTGGCGTGCCCGCACGTCGTCCGGTGAGGAGGTCTTGGCGCGCCGCCTACCGGTGCCGGAGAGCGAGCGCACCACGATGGTCGATCGGTTGCGCTGGCTCTGGGAAGCCGATTCCACCGGGTTGCTCCCAGTACGGGGCGCCGCGACCAATCCGGAGGGCCTCTGGGTACTGCTCCGGCCGGTGCCGGGCTCACCGTTGGGGGCGATCAGCGGCGTCGAGCCCCTGACCCCGGCGGAGACGGTGGCGGCCGGCCAGTCGCTCTTCCACGGCCTCGCCACACTCCACCGGATCGGGTTGGGGCAGCTGGTGGTCCCGCGGACGATCCTGGTCGATGCCGAGGGCAACGCGCGTCTGGACGGCCCCTGGCTCCCGGTGGATCCTGCGGCACGCGCCGGCCAGGTGCGCGCGCTGGGCGAGACGTTGGCCCAGGGTGCGGGGATTGCGGTCCGGCCCGGAGACGAGCTGAGCGCTGCCGAGAGGCAGGCCCCGGGGCTGATCGCCACCCTGCGCGGGATCGCCAACGGCTCGGCCATCGACGCCGCGACCGCGGGCGCGCTGCTCGAGGAGTCCGGTGGTGCGCTGGCCGCGCCGCCGCAGATCGCGCGCAGCCAGAGATCGCTTGCCGAGCGGGTCAAGCGGCTGCTCGCGCCGGGCTCGGTAGGCGGCTCGCGAAACCCCATCGCGCGGGTCCGCCGCGCGACTCCCCCACCGATCAGCGGTCCCGCTCCGTCAGGGGCCCCCGCGCCGCCGCCGGTCCGCATCGGACCCCGCATGTCTGAGAAGTCGGCCTGGAACGCGAAGCCTTCGCCGAGCCATCAGGCGGCGGGAGCGATCAGGGCGTCCACCGTGCTGGCGGGGTCTCTGATCGGCCTGCTGCTGCTGGTGGTGGTGTTCGCCGCCTACACGATCTATCACCGGCATCAGCTCCAGCTGGCGGCGACTCCCCCTCCCCACACGGCAACCCCCACGCCCGCGCCCACCCCGGTGCCGTCGCTCGCGCCCTCTGCCGCCGGCCCGATCTCGAGCGTCGTCCTGACCGCGGACCAGGTCGGCACCTGCTCCCCGGGCCAGCCCTGCCAGGTGCAGGTCAGAGTCCACTTCTCGAGCGGCTCCTACTCAGCGGCCTGGGACTTCTTTGTGACCAACCTCTGTACCCAGAAGGTCACGCAGATCGGTTCCGGGAGCGAGGACGCACCGTACCCGGAGTACGTGTACGCGGACTCCACCGTGACGATCCCTCCCGGGAACAATCAGGAGCTGATCGCCAAGACCACCTCGCCGGCGGTGGCGGCGTCGGCGCCTCTCAAGATCGGAAGCGGCGCTTGCTAGGCCTCCACTAACGGGGCCTAGCCAGTCCGCGCTCCCGAGTCCCCCCTCTCAGCACGGGCGATTGGTGCACCAACGGCCCATTTCTGGTGGCCCCAATAGGCTGTTGGTGCACCAACGGCCCATTTCTGGTGGCCCGAGTGGGCGATTGGTGCACCAACGGCCCTTATTCCGCGCCGAGGTCGACCTTCTTGCCCGGATTGAGCAGGTTGCGCGGGTCGAAGAGGCGCTTCAGCTCACGCTGTAGAGCCAGCTCGGCGGGGCCGAACTGCCGAGCCAGCTGCGCCCGCTTCACGAGCCCCAGGCCGTGCTCCCCGCTCACCGTTCCGCCCAGGGCCAGGGTCCGCTCGAACAGGCGCTCCGCCCCGCGGGCCGCCCGGCGCACGTCCTCCGGCTGGTTGGCGTCGATCATGAAGGTGGCGTGGAGATTGCCATCCCCCGCGTGCCCCCAGCTGCAGGTTTCGAGCCCCGTCTCCCGCCCCAGCTCGGCGATCAGCTCGATCGCCTCGCCCAGACGGTCGAATGGCACCGCGATGTCCTCCGACATCTTGCCCCCGTGCCTGGCCGCGACCCCGAAGCTGACGCCGGACCGCCACCGCCAGAGCGCCCGCTGGCGGGCCGGGGTGGCGAACGTCTCGACCAGCAGCGCGTCCTCACCCAGGGCCTCCTCCAGCTCCTGAGCCAGGGCCTCGGCGGCGGGCCGGGTGCCGTCTGCTTCGGCGACTACCAGAAAGCCCGCCTGCTCGGGCAGCGGGCTCGGGAACGCGGCCCGGGTGGTGGCCAGCGCCGTGCCGTCAAGGTATTCGAGCGTTGCCGGCTGGAGTCCATAGCCGAGGACCCGCCCGAGCGCGGCGACGCCCGCGGCGGCGGTCGGATAAACCCCCGCGACCGGGATCTGTGCCTCGGGCGCCGGCAGCAGCCGCAGCCAGGCGGACGTGACGATGCCCAGCGTGCCCTCGGAGCCGATCAGCAGACGCTTCAGGTCGTAGCCTGCGACGTCCTTGCGAACGGGGCCGCCCAACCGCACACGCCGACCCGGGGCGACCACCGCCTCCAGGCCAATCACGAAGTCCCCGGTGACGCCGTACTTGAAGGAATGCGGGCCCCCGGCGTTGCAGGCGATGTTTCCACCCACCTGCGACTGCTCGCTGGCGCCCGGATCGACCGGGAAGTAGAGGCCGTTCTCCCGGGCCGTCTCGTGCAGCCGTCCGGTCGTTACCCCGGCCTCCACCTCGACGCGCCAGAGCTCGGGATCCAGGCGTCGGATCCGGTCCAGGCG
>JBPYDM010000009.1:0-13857 GCA_051986255.1 Solirubrobacteraceae bacterium
CTCGCGGAAGAGACGATCGACCTGGTCAAGGCCTCCGTGCGCCGGCTCCTGGCCGCAGGGGTGGCGCTGGTCCCCGAGCGCCGGGACGGCGAGGGCCTGGCCTTCTCAGAGACTGTGCTGGACAACGTCACTCTGCCCCGCGTCAGGGCGCGCAGCCGCGGGCCCATCCTCGCGCGGTCGTGGCAGCGGGAGGAGGTGGCCCGGGTGATAGAGGAACTGACTGTCCGGCCCGCCGACCCTCGAATGCCGGTCGGGCAGCTCAGCGGAGGAAATCAGCAGAAGGTGCTGCTCGGGAAATGGCTGTGCGGAGAGCCCAAGCTGCTCCTGCTGCACGAGCCTACGCAGGGAGTGGACGTGGGCGCCCGGGGTGATCTCGAGCAGGCCATCGGGAGGGCGGCAGAGGGCGGTGCCGGGGTGCTCCTGGCCAGCCTGGACGCCAGCGAGCTCGCCTGCCTGTGCGATCGGGTGATCGTGGTGCGCGAGGGCGGCCTCGACACGGAACTAACCGACGCGGTCTCCCCCGAGCGCATCATCGACGCTGTCTACGGGAACGGGAGGACGTCGTGACCACGGCGGTCTTGCGCAAGCGCGGAAACGCTCTCAGTACTGGCCTCGGGCTCACCGAGCGCTTCGGGATCCTCGCTCTGTGGGGCGTGATGATCGCCGTGTACTCCGCCCTGGAGCCGTCCAACTTTGACACCAGCGGCACGTTCCAGACCATCTTTGGCTCTCAGGCCGCGCTGGTCTTTCTCTCCATGGCCTTCCTGTGCACGATCATCGTGGGCGAGTTCGTCGATCTTTCGGTGGCCGCGATCCTCGGTCTGTGCGCCACGATCGTTCCGGTCCTGAGCGTTCTGCACCACGTCAACGTGGCCCTGGCCTCGCTGGTGGCGGTGGCCGTGGGCGTGAGCGCCGGAGCGATCAACGGGCTGCTCGTGGTGTACGTGGGCGTCAACACGATCGTGGTCACGCTGGGCATGTCCACGCTCCTGACCGGAATCGCGCTGGCCATCACCCACCTCAACGCGGTCAGCGGCCTGAGCTCATCGTTTGGGAACCTGGCCCTGGCCAACGTCGGGGGGCTGCCGATCTCGTTCTACTACGGCATCGCGCTCACGCTGGCCTTCGCCTACGTCCTGGCCTTCACGCCGCTGGGCAGGCACATGCAGTTCGTCGGCGCCAACCGCGAGGTGAGCCGGTTGGCCGGGGTGCGCGTGAACGCCATCCGCTTTGGCGCCTTCGTGGCCGCCGGCGCCCTGTGCGGCATCGGAGGGGTGGTCATCTCCGCTGGTCTGGGCGGGTTTGATCCCAGCACCACGGCCACCTACCTCCTGCCCACGGTATCGGCCGTATTCCTGGGCACCGCGGCCATCCAGCCAGGTAGGTTCAACCCGATCGGGACCTGGATCGGGGTGTACTTCCTGGCCACCGGCATCCTCGGCCTGGAGGAGCTGGGACTGGCCGGCTGGATCTCCGATGTCTTCTACGGCGCGGCGCTGATCATCGCCGTGATGCTGACCACGCTGCTGCGCAGGCGTACATCGGCGTAGGGCGCACCGTCACGCGTCAGATTGACCCCGAGAAAGGATCGATTACCACGACATGACCCGACACCGAGCCACTTCCTCCAGCCTCTCCCGCACGCTGGCCACGATCGCCGTCGTGGCCGGGACGGCGCTGGTCAGTGCTGCCTGCGGCAGCTCCAGCAACACCGCCATTACGACCACCTCGGGGGCATCGAGTGCCGGGGTGGCCCGAGCCAAGGCCGAGGTGACCAAGCTGAGCCAGCCGACGCTGAACTACCGGCCCCCGGGGCCGGCCATCAACGCCAGGTCGCTGTCCGGCAAGAGCATCTGGTACATCCCGATCTCGCTGTCGGTTCCAGTCTTCGCCATCGCCAACAGCTCTCTCCAGAACGCGCTGGGCAAGGTGGGGATCACCGAGCACTCATGCAGCGGGGAGTCCAACCCGTCGGCCACCTCCGCGTGCATCGACCAGGCGGTGGCCCGCAACGCCGGCGCGATCATCACCGACGCCATCCCGGTGGCGCTGGCCGCCAACGCCTTCGCGAACGCCGAGAGCCACCACATCCCCGTGCTGGTCGTGGACCAACTCCCGCCCCCCGCCGGGGCGCCGGGCGCGGTCCCGGGCTCCGGCAACGACAAGCTTGCCTACTCGCCGCTTCAGGCCGCCGCGCTGGTCACCGCCGAGGCTTACTGGACGATCGCGGACTCAAACGGCAAGGCCAACGTTCTCGTCGAGCCCTACACCGACTCCCCCTCCACGCTGTCCTATGACGTCACCACCGAGGCGGTGTTCAAGCACGACTGTCCGGCATGCACGCTTGCCGTGCAGAAGATCGGTCTGGCCAACGCCTCCCTGGCGCCCTCCCAAACCAGCTCTGCGCTGCTCAGCCATCCCGGGATTAACTACGTGCTGCCGGAGTTTGACGCGCTGGACCAGGGCGTTCTACAGGGGATCCAGCAGTCGGGCTTCGCCCAGAAGGTCAAGGTGGCCACCTCGGCGGGCGATCTGCCCGCGCTCCAGGCCATCAAGGCCGGGCGGCTGTCGCTTGACGCGGGCGAAAGCTTCCCCTACGGAGGCTGGGCCGACGCCGACGAGGCTATGCGCATGATGCTGGGCAAGCCGATCGTCACCGAGAAGCCGCCCCTGCGGCTGTTCACCGCGTCCAACGTCGGCTCGCTGGCCCTCACCCCGGCCGCCCAGGCGTCGGGCTCGTGGTACGGGAGCAGCGGGTACACGACGATGTTCGACCATCTCTGGGGGGTGAGCTAGCGCGCGAGCCCGCGACCGTTAGAGCTCCTCGGCCAGGATTCCGTACAGAACCCCGTCGATCCATCGACCTCGGCGCCAGTACGCCTGGTGGCGGGTGCCCTCCCGTCGGAAGCCGGCGCTCTCGAACAGCCGCTGTCCGGCCTCGTTGTCCCCGTACGCCTCGGCCTGAAGCCGGTGAAAGCCGTGCTCCACCAGGACCACCGCGCAGGCCAGCCTGACCGCGGCCAGCCCAAGGCCGGCCCCCCTCCGCTCCGGATCCACCATCAGACGCGTGAGCTCGCATATCCGGCTGCGCGTGCTGACGACAGCCAGAGCGAGCGCCCCCACCGGGCCCGCCTCGGCTAGCTCGGCTACGTACAGGCCCCCCGGGCTCTCCTCCTCGGCGGGGACCCACAGGGCCCGGAGCCGGTCCTCCTCCCAGGATCCGGGCGCCAGGAACGGCTCGACGGCCGGGTGGCGGCCCAGCCGCGAGATGAACGCCAAATCCTCCTCGGTCGCGCGGCGCAGCCTGAGCTCGCCGGAGGTGAACCGCGGCTCTGCCGGGACCTCTGCCGTCATCCCATTCCCAGAACAGCTGCCAGCGGCTTAGGCTGTATACCCAGCTGCTCGGCGTCGGCTGTCCCCCGCCGGGCCACTAATGGCACCTCCAGCAGCTCCGCCTCGTCCCAGGTGGCGAACGCAGCAGGCCCCATCAACAGCTCCAGCAGCTTGAGGATCCGGCACGCCGTCCCGGCGGGCACGTGCACGGTGGGCCGGCGGCGGCGCAGCGACTGCAGCACGGTGTGGACGATGTCCTCGTAGGTCAGGGTCTCGGGCCCGGCCAACTCGTACCGGGCCCCCACGGCCCGGTCGGCCCCCGACCCGCCCGGTAGCACGGCCATCACGCAGTCGGCCACGTCCTCGGTCCAGATGGGCTGGAACGCGGCCCGGCCCTGGCCCACGATCGGCACCGCAGGCAGCAGCGACAGTCGTTCGATCAGGGTGATGAACCGGTCGTGGGGCGAGTACACCAGCGACGGGGCGAAGACCGTGGCGTCGAGCGAGGACTCCAGCAGCGCTTTCTCGGCGATCGCCTTGGCCCTCATCAGGCGGGCGCGGCTGCGCGGTGAGGCGCCGAGCGCGGAGAAGAACACGAACCGCTTCACGCCGGCCAGTTCGGCCGCCCGGACCAGCCGCCAAGCGGCCACACCAGCTAGCTCCTCGATCGACCCGCCAGGCTGATCCCGGATGGCGGCGGCCAGGTGGACCACCGTGTCGACTCCCCTCAGGGCGTGCCGGAAGGAGAATGGATCCGCCAGGTCACCTAGCGCGATCTGCACCCGCACCCGCTGGGGCCCCAGCCGCCGGGGGTCACGCACCAGGCAGCGGACGGGCACGTCCGCCGCGGTCAGCCGCCTCAGCAGCGGCAGCCCGACCGTTCCCGTGGCACCGGTGAGCAGGAGCACGACGGCGGAGGCTATCGATGGGGATCGCCCCTAGAATGGACCGTTCCGGAGTTCGAACCAGGAAGACAAACAGTAAATGGCTTATGTGATCGCCGAGCCCTGCATCGGCACCAAGGACAACTCGTGCGTTGAGGTCTGCCCGGTGGATTGCATCCACCCCACTCCGGATGAGCCGGAGTACGACGGCGTCGAGATGCTCTACATCGATCCCGAGGAATGCATCGACTGCGACGCCTGCGTGGAGGCCTGCCCGGTGGATGCGTGCTTTGCCGAGGACCAGCTGCCTGATGAGTGGCAGCACTACACCAAGATCAACGCGGACTACTTCGTCAACAGGTAGAGGTACCCGCGGCGGGTGGTGCGGGTAAGCCGCCGCTGGGTGCGGGTCCCGGTGGCGACGCTCTGGCGGACGGTCAGGCCGCGTCCCGCTCGGCATAGATCGCGCAGACCTCCTCCATGACCGCTGCCCCGTCATCCCACACCTGCTCGTCGGAGTAACGGAGTACGACGAAGTTGTGCCCCCGTAGATCCATGTCCTTCCGGCGGTCGCGCCTGACCTGTGCCGGCGTCCGGTGATTGCCCGGCCCGTCCAGCTCGACCACGATCCGCTGTTTGCGCCAGAGGATGTCCACTAGCCAGCCGGCGGCTCTGGCGTTCACCTCCGGTGAGGGAAGGTTGTACGCCTCGCACAGCTCCATGAACGTGACCTCGACCATGCTTCGCGTGTCCGCGAGCCGCGGCATGTGGCGTTCCAAGGCAACGCGCAGTCTGGCGCTGCCCGGACGCCCGGGCTTGAGGACCGCCGCGACGGCTGCCACGTTGAGCGAGCCCTGGTAGTCCGCCCGGGCCAGCGCCAGCCGGACGTTGGTCAGGGAGGTCTCCGCCGCGTAGTCCAGCATGGTCTGCTCGAACTGTGTGACGGGGAGGCCCTTGTGCGAGTCGCGCTCCAGCTTTCTCTCTCGATGCACCCGGATTCCGGGCAGGGAGCGGCAGCGTCTGGGGGTGCTCAGATCGATTCGGTGGGGCCGCGAGCTCGCCAGCCCCACCCACCAGGCTGCCGTGGTGTGGCTGAGCGTCGCGCCAGGGCCGGCGTAGAGGAGCGCGGCCATCAGGTCCGACTCGACGGTGCGTGCCCGGTGTCCGACCGCGTACACCCGAGGCAGCACACGATGCAGGTAGCCCTGCCGCACCCAGCGGTGGATCGTCTGATTGTGGACCGCGAGCAGTCCCAGTTGAGTCGCGGAGATCCGGCCAAACTGGCGTCCCGCCAACCGTGCCACCCGAACTTTCGCACCGGAGTCACCTATGTGTGAACCCGATTGCGGAAGTTCGGGCACACGACGATGGTGGCGTCATTGCTCGTGACAAAACAAGACGCGGAACGTGAAAACTGTGTGACGAGCAATGACGCGCGGGCGGCGCCGAGGCGTCAACAGCAGGGACTCAGGCCATCGGCAGAGACATGCCCATCGGCTTGGGGCCGCCGTCGGGCGTGGCTGCCTGCATGACCGGCAGCTCGACCGGCGTCAGCGCGATCAGGCCCCGGGCCGCGTGGGCCAGCGCCTGTGCCGCCGGGTCATCTGGATCGGCCAGAACCACGGGTAGGCCACTGTCCGAGTGCTCCCGGAGCGCCATCGTCAGTGGCACCTTGCCCAGCAGCGGCACATCCAGCTCCTCGGCCAGCTGCTGGCCGCCACCCTCGCCGAACAGCTGGTAGCGCTCTCCACCGGGGGTGACGAAGCCGGACATGTTCTCGATCACCCCGGCGATCTCGAGCTTGAGCTTGGTGGCCATCTCGGCCGATCGCCGGGCCACCTTCTGGGCCACCGGCTGGGGCGTGGTCACGATCACGAACTTGGCGTGCGGCAGGAGTTGGGCCAGCGTCATGGACACGTCCCCGGTGCCGGGTGGCAGGTCGATCAGCAGGTAGTCCAGCTCGCCCCAATCGACATCCTCCAGGAACTGCTGCAGCGCCTTGTGCAGCATCGGGCCCCGCCACACCACGGCCGCGTCCTGCTCGATGAAGAAGCCGATCGACATCACCGCTATGCCGTCGTGAGCGGTCAGCGGGATGAGCTTGCGGTTGCCGTTGACTCGCGGGCGCTCGCTTCCCAGCCCCAGCATCCGGGGCTGCGAGTAGCCCCACACGTCGGCATCCAGAACGCCCACCGAGCGGCCCTCGGCCACCAACGCGGCGGCCAGGTTGGCGGTCACGCTGGACTTGCCCACGCCGCCCTTGCCCGACCCCACGCAGATTACGTTGCGTACCTGGGCCAGAGCGCCATCGGGCAGCGTTCCCCGCCCAAGCTTGTGCCCCAGCGCGTTCTTCTCCTCGTCGGACAGGACGTCGAAGGAGATGTTAACCCCGGTTACGCCTTCCAGCTCGCCGACCGCCTGGGCCACCCCAGTCTGGAAGTGCGAGCGGATGGGACAGCCGGGGGTGGTCAGCGAGACCATCACGTCGACCACGCCGTTGGGATGGACTTCGATCGAGCGGACCATCTCGAGCTCAACGATGTCTCGCCGCAACTCCGGGTCGATCACGGCCCGTAGGGCGTCTAGAACCTGATCTCTGGTGGGCATCGAGTTCATTGTAGGCACGCGTGTGTCTCCGCCTCGCCGATCGGTGGTAGACCTGGCCGAGCCCTCAGAAACCGCGGGGCGCCACTTCCGTGACGCCCCGGCGGTTGAGGGAGGAGAGGTACTGCGTTCGCCGGCGAGGTATATGAGGCCAGCGAACCCTCCCCGCCCACGCTCTCCTGTGCGCAGGCGGGGGAAGCTGCTTACCGGCTGGAGCTGATCAGTCCCTGCGCGTCGGAGACCATCTTCTCGAACCGGGCACCGACGGCGCCGGACTGCTTCTCCAGATCCCGGCGCACCGACCGCACCTCGCGCTCCACGCGCCGGCGGTTCTGCTTGACGGTGCGCTGGACCAGGTTGCGCCGCTGGCGCAGCTGGCGCTCGAAGCGGGTCCGGGTCCGGCGCACCTGACGCTCGAACCGGTTCCGCGCGGTGGAGCCGCGGCGCTCATAGCGCTTGAGCTCCCGCTCGAAGCTGGGGCGCGTGCTGTACCGACTGGCCAGGTCGCGCACCGTCGAAACCACGTTGTCCCGAACCAGAAGGCTTGCGCCCACCGGGACGAGTACAACTCGCTCGGCCAACACGCCGGCCTGCTGGATCGGAGTGGTCGGGGTGGTCGTCTGGCCGCGCGCCGCCGTGCGCGTGGACCGCGTGCGCCGCGCGTTGGTGCTCCGCGTGGACCGCCGGGTGGCGGTCGAAGGGCCGCCGGCGCGCGTGCCGCTGGCCGGTTTGGTGGAGGGGCTCTGCCTACCGCTTTGGCTGCTTGTCGTGGCCATGTATCTCTCTCCAGTAGTCGCTAACGAATCAGATGATATCGAACATGTGTTTGTACCCGGTCCTCGCGAGGGGGTTACACGAGGACGAACAAACGCACGTAGCGCGCGAAATCGCGCATCTGCCTAGCCCCGGATCAGCCGCTGGAAGCCGGAGCGGCCGTCCGCTCGAGCCAGCGCCGGGGCTGGTCCAGCTCTTCAAGCGTGGGCAGGGCCTCGGGCCCCGAGAAAACTCGATTGAGCGCCTCCACTCCGCCCGCGTCCACCACGGCGTCGCAGAATCGCTTGCCCTGCTCGTACTGGCGCATCTTCATGTCGAGCCCCAGGAGCCGGGCCACCAGGCGGGACAGGCCGGACTGCGAGCGCCGCCGCCGGTCCAGTCCTTCGCGGAGCCGCGGGAGCGATGGGACCAGGTCTGGAGCCACCGCGTCCATGACGTGCTCAGCGTGCCCTTCGATCACGGCCATCACTGCCTGGACCCGGTCGAGCAGTTCGCGCTCGTCGCTGGTGGCCACAATCGAGATCAGGTCGCCCCGCCGCAGACCGCACACCACCCGGCGAACCTCTTCGCGGCTGGGAGCGCGCAGCTTGCGCGGCGCGTCGAGCCTGACCTCAGCCCGAGACAGAAGGTCGCGGACCAGCCCGGCCACATGGGGGTGCAACCAGGGGACTCCCGCGAACTGAACCGCGTGGGTTACCTCGTGGAGGGTTACCCAGGTGAGGAATTGCCGTTCGTCGGCACCGAAGGACCGCATCACGTGACCGAGGTTTGGTAGGACGAAGAGCAGGCGGGGCGGACGTTCCTTGACCGCTTCGTCGAGGAGGACGAGCTCGTACTGGCCGAGCACGCGCTGAGCCAGGTAGCCCAGCACCAGCCCCAGTTCGGTGGAGAGAAGGAAGCCCATCCAGATCTGCGCCGCCGGGCGCAGCGGCCCGAGGTTCTCGCCGGCCCGGCTCAGGACCGGATCGAGGAGCGTGCGCATCGAGTCGATGTTGCTGGCCACCCACTCGCGCCGCCCTATCCCCTCCGGCGGCGGAAGCGGTCGCACGGGCTGAAGGCTGGTGTAGCCGACGACCCGTTCCTCCGCCTCATTCGCCAGTGGAGCCAGGTCGATCGTCGGCACGCGACCGTCGCCGGTGCCAGCCACCCAGCCAGCGATCCGCTCGGCCACGTACCAGTCGATCATGGCGTCGCCTTCCCCGACTCGCCCCCGGGCACTCGCTCCAGCTCGTGGAGCGTTTGGGCCGTACGTGCCGCCACCACCGGCGAGCTGGGTGCCGCGTCGAGGGGAGCGCCCAGCGGCTCGGCGCAGCCGGGAAAGGACACGAACCCGCCGGCCTCGCGCACGATCAGCTGCCCGGCAGCAGAGTCCACTCCCCGAGCCCGCCGCAGAGACACCATCCCGTCAAAGCGGGCGGCGGCCACCTGGCACAGCGAAACCGCGATCGAGCCGAAGGCTCGGAGCCGGTAGGACATGTCCATCAGCGGCTCGATCGATGCCGCCAGCCAGCGGGGATCGGCTGACTCGATCCCCAACACCTCGAGTCGCCCGTCACGCCCGCGCCGCTCGCCGGCCGAAGGGTCCTGGGGGGCGTCGTTGCACCTGGCTCCCTCACCTCGCCGCGCCCACCATTCCTCCGAGACACCGAAGTCGTATACGAACCCAAATTCCACGTCCGCCATTGTTCTGCCCGTGGCCACGGCGACAGACACAGCATGATGGGGAATTCGCCGCTTGGCGTTCAGGGACCCGTCGATGGGGTCGATGATGACCAGGGTCCCCGGATCGCCGAAGTCCACCTCGCCTCGCTCCTCGGACACGGCTACGAAGCGATGACCCTCATCGTGCAGTCGTTCCAGCTCGGTCAGGATCACCTGCTCAGCGCTCCGGTCGATGACCAGCGTGCGGTCGCCGCCCCGGCCGCGGGTGCCGGTCTCCACCGCCCGCTCGGCCGTGCTTGGCGTCTGAGCCAGGATCTCCCGCAGTCCCCCGACGGCATGCCGGCAGGCTCCCAGCCAGTCAGCGTCCAGAGCGGCTCTCACAAACCTATCCTGTCAGACGTGGGCCTGCCTCCAGCCGACCTGCTCCCCGCCCAGAGGCGGGCCGTCACCTCCGACGGCCATCCGTTGGTCGTGCTCGGGGCGGCCGGCACCGGCAAGACCCGGGTTCTGGCCGAGCGCTTCCGGTGGCTGGTGGACCAGGGGCTGCGCCCGGAGAGGATCGCCGTGCTGGCGGCCTCACACGGCCGGGCGGACGCTTTCCGGGAATGGCTCGAGCAGGGGCTGCTGGGTGGCTATGACGAGCTGGTGGTGACCACGCCGGTGCAGCTGGCCACCGTGATCCTGGACGCGGCCACGGGGGCCGACACACCGCTCGAGTCCACGCTGTCAGCCAGCGAGCGGTTTGCGCTGCTCATGGAGAGGATCGACGAGCTGCCGCTCGAGCGCCACGACTTTGCCGGCAGCGCCCGCGCTCTGCTGACTGGCTTCCTGCGCCGGATCGACCGTCTGAAGGCCCATCTCATCACCGCTGAGGAGTACGCCCGCTGGGCGGCTGCGCTGGACGAGCGGTCCGAACCCGGGCAGGCGGCGCTGGAGCGCGAGTTCTCCGAGGTCTACCGGGCGCACGAGCGCATCCTGGCCGAGGCGGGGGTGCGCGACAGCGGAGACCTGGTGTCGGACGCCCTCAGGCTGATCGCCGAGCGCCCGGCGGCGGCCCGGCGTTTTGACCACGTGCTGGCCGACGACGCACACGAGCTCGACTTCGCGGCCGCCAGGCTGGCCACCGAGCTCTCGCCGCAGCGGATTACTCTGGCCGCCGATCCCGTGCTGGGAGGTTTTTTCTTGGATGGCGCGGAGGTGATCGAGCTCGAGCGCAGCTTGCGCTGCCCAGCGCCCGTCCTGGAGGCCGCTTCCGCCATCGTGAACATCCCCGCGGCCCCCGCCGGGCACATCGGGACGGTCAGCTTCTGGCGGTGCGCTGGTGAGCGGGCCCAGGCCCAGTCGGTGGCCGCAGACGTTGAACGGATCATCACCCGGGATGGCGTGGCGCCTGAGCAGGTGGCGGTGCTTGTGCCCTCGCTGGCCCGGGAGGGACAGGCGGTGGCGGTGGCCCTCGAGGAGCGGGCCGTGCCCCACCACCTTGTCGGCGCGGCCGCCTTCTTCCAGCGGGCCGAGATCAGAGACCTGCTGGCCTGGCTGAGGCTGCTGGCGGACGCCTCGGACGCGCCGGCGGCGGTACGGGTACTGGCCCGACCCCCGATCGAGCTCCGCTCGGTGGACATCGCGCGCTGCATTCAGATCGCCCGGCGACGGAAGCTGGACATGATCGCCGCCCTGGCCGCAGCCACCGAGGCGCCCCAGGTGCCCCCGGAGGCTCGGGAGCGGATCCGGGTGCTCCTCAAGCTCTACCGAGCCGGGATGAGCGCTTTTGACACCACCCGACCCGACCTCTACGTGCACCGGCTGATCGACCGGTTGGGACTGCGCCGGCACCAACTGTTCGCCGCCCAGGCCGACGTTGTCCAGCGGTTGCGGGCGCTGGCCAGGTTCGGCGAACTGGCCGCCGCCTACGCGCGCCGCTCGCCCCAGGCCACGCCCCGCCAGTTCGCCCGGTTCATCGCCGCGGTGGCCGAATCCGGCGCGCGGGAACAGAACGAGCCCGAGCGCCCGGTTGCCCAGGGCGTACAGGTGATCGCGCTGGACAGCGCCGCTCCGGCCGCGGCCGACCACGTGTATGCGCTCGGCCTTCACGCTGCGCTGGCCCTGCCAGCACCAGAGCCGATTCCTTCCGCGCTGCGCCCGCCCGGCCAGAGCGGCCCCCCGGCCGAAGGTGACCTGGGTCTGCGGCGGGCCCTCTATCTGGCCTTCACCCGGACGGCGGTCCGGCTGACCGTGGCCTACCCAAACCTGGGAGAGCGGAGCGCCGCGCTGCGGCCCTGTCCGCCGGTGGAGAGGGCCAGGACAGTGCTGGGGGAGGACTGGGAGGACAAGCCCGAGGAGCTGTTCGGTCCAGCCGAAATGCTCCACTCGACCTATCGCCTGCTCCGCGACGAGGTCCTCGAGGCGACGATGACCGTGGGTGGCCGGCTGGGCGAACTGCGGCTGGACACCGACCTTGACGTCTCCCACGCCATCGTGCGCTATCTGGAGCTGCTCAAGCTGGCGGCTCTGATCGAGCGACCGGACGGACAGAGCCTGGACGAGGCGCTGCGGGACGTCAATGCCCGGATCCTCCAGGCCGTGACGGCAGAGCAGCGGGAGATACTCACCTCCTCGGCCCTCGACGACTATCTGCTCGATGCGGAGCGCGACGTCAGGCGGCGGGCTCAGGTGGTCAAGGCCCGGGACGAACCGTCGCTGGAGCTGTTCCTGCCCAAGCGGGGCGAGGGCGTGCTCCTGTCGGCGTCGGACATCGACACCTACCGGACGTGCCCTCTGAAGTACAAGTTCGCCCGCGTGTTCCGGATCCCCCAGGAGCCGACTATCCACCAGCGGTTCGGGATCCTGGTCCATCAGGTTCTCGAGCGCTTCCACGCCCGCGAGGGCACCGCCGGGGCGTTGCCCCAGCTTCTAGGCCTGCTGGACGCGGGTTGGCGGCGGGCGGGCTTTGCCGATACCGAGGAGGAGCGCCAGCTCCGGGGCAAGGCGGTGGCCTCGCTCGAGCGCTACTGGGAGCGATTCCGCACCGAGGTCTCGGAGCCCGTGTGGTTTGAGCGATCGTTCACCTTCAAGCTGGGGCCCCACCTGCTCCGGGGGCGCATCGACCGGGTGGACCGTCTCCCTGGAGGCCAGTACGAGCTGATCGATTACAAGACGGGACGGCCCAAGAGCTCCGAGCAGCTGGCCGACGACGTCCAGCTCTCGCTCTACGCGGTGGCCGCACGCGAGGCATGGAGCCTTGACTCCTCGACCCAGGCCTACTACTACGTCCTGGATGACCGCAAGGTGGCCGTTCCGGTGGATCGGGGGGATCGCGCGGACTGGATCCGGGAGGTAGCGCTCGAGGTGGCCACCGGCATCCTCTCGCAGGGTTTTGAGCCCACCCCGTCCTTCGCGGCCTGTTCGGTGTGCGACTACAGGCTCATGTGTCCGGCGGCGGAGCGCTAGGAGGGGACGGCGCCGTCCTATGGATGCTGTGTTTCCCTCCGGCGAGCAGTTCCAGATCGTCCACGGCGAGCAGCGGGCCACGATCGTCGAGGTCGGAGGCGGCATCCGGGAGTATCAGGTGGGCGGCCGGCCCGTGCTCGACCCCTACGCCCCGACGGCCATGTGCGACGGGGCCCACGGGGCGGTGCTCGTCCCCTGGCCCAACCGGTTGGACGGAGGCCGGTATCGGTTCGACGGGCAGGAGCAGCAGTTGCCCCTGACCGAGCCCGAGCGCGGCAACGCCATCCACGGCCTGCTCCGGTGGCGAAACTGGCGCGCCGTCGAGCACACCGACGATCGGGTAGTCGTGGGCATCCGGCTTCATCCCCAGCAGGGCTGGCCATTCCCGCTCGACGTCTCGGTGGCCTACGAGCTCGATGACAGCGGGCTCACGGTCCACACCACGGCCACAAACATCGGCGCGGGCCCGTGTCCGTTCGGCTCGGGGCAGCATCCCTACCTGTCGCCCGGAGCGGGCGCGGTCCTTGACGACTGCACGCTCGAGGTGCGCGTGAGAACCCGCATCCTCACCGACCCGGACCGCCAACTCCCGGCCGGCCGCCAGCCGGTCCCGGGAACCGAATTTGACTTCAGCTCTCCTCGCGCCATCGGCCATGCCCAGCTCGATGACCCGTTCACTGATCTCGATCGTGACGACGAGGGCCGGGCCAGCGTTCGGCTGGGTTGCCCGGACGGCGGGACGGTCGAGCTGTGGTGCGATGACTCCTACCCTGTTCTGCAGCTCTACACAGGCGACACCCTCGCCGTGGATCGCCGGCGCCAGGGCTTGGCGGCCGAGCCCATGACCTGCCCGCCCAACGCCCTGGCCACCGGAGAGGGAGTCATAAGCCTGGGGCCCGGGCAGACACAGGTGAGCCGCTGGGGTGTGCGCCTGCGCTAAATGCCGGCGCAAACCCTGGCAGGCTGGCGTCTGGCGTCTGGCGGCGGCGGGCGGTGCGGTGCGGTCGTCCACGGGGGCCGGCGCCCACGCGATGCGTCGTCCCGTGGTGCAGCGTCACAAAGCCCGTGTCCCGGGCGCCGCTCGGTGACGCTACATGGCCATAGGCCTACCAATGGCACAAAGCTCCGGCGCTCCGGCGCGCTTTGTTACGCC
>JBPYDM010000010.1:0-8181 GCA_051986255.1 Solirubrobacteraceae bacterium
TTCCACCAGATCTCGTTGCCCGCATCCCCGTTCCCGCCCAGGAAGTTGCACGCGGTGAGGTTCTGCACCCAGACGTTGTCGGCCTTCCAGACCATGACCCCGTTCAGGCCACCCGGCCCGCCGTTGACCTTGGGACCAAAGTTCTGATCGCCTTTGGAGCTGCTGCACGGCGGCCCGCTCTTCGTCCCGTCGACGATCACCGTGTTGCGGTTCATCCCCCGGATGCGTAGCCCCGGTGTGCTGATCAGCACGCCGGCGGGGAAATCGGAAGCCGGGTGTCCGGTGGTGGGTGTGCTGCTGGAGTGGGTCTTGTAGTCCCCCGGCGCGATCAGGATCCAGTCTCCCGGCTTGGCCGCGTTGACCGCGGCCTGGATTGATCGGTACTGGCCCTTGATTCCGTGGTAGGTCCCCACGCGAAGAACTCGCGCTCCGGCCGTCGCCGATGCGCTCAGCGCGGCCACCACAACCAGCGTCAGTACGAACAGTCGGCGCATCCGGTCCTCCTTGTCGCTTACACCCGAGCGGCGGGCATGGTAGCGCCCTGCCGTCCCGGCGGGTGCCTCGGTGTCTGCCGGCGCCTATCGAGGGTCAGCGGCCATGCCTGGCGCATCTGTCCTCCTCGCGGTGCCGCAGACTTATGACTCGGGCGCTACAGGTCAGGATCAAGGTCGAATGCCACTCCTGAGATCACGACCTCGTCGCCCGGTTCAAAGCCCTGCGCCTGCAGGGCATCGATCACCCCGATGGCCCGGAGACGGTTCTCGAGGTAGGCCAGCGCCTCCTCGTTGTCCAGGTCGTAGCGGGCCAGCAGCCTCTCCACCCGCTCCCCGGTGACCTCGAAGCTCCGGTCGCCTGCGCGACGCACCTGGTACCCGGGTCCACCGGGGCGAAAGACGCGGTGCTCGGCCAGGTCATCAGGCAGCGACGGTTCCTGCTCCTCCGATGGTGGCTCCTGGAGGGGCACGCGGCGCAGGAGCTCCGACGCCAGCGCAGTCAGTCCCTGGCCCGTCACCGCCGAGGTCAGAATCACCGGCACCGAGGGACCCATCCGCTGTACCCACTGGTCCCTCAGGCCGGCCCCTGTCGCTTCGTCCACCAGATCGGCCTTGGCAAGCACAAGCACTCGCGGAAGGGCAGCCAGGCGGGCATCGTGCTCTTTGAGCTCTCGCTCGACGGTGGTGTGATTCGCTTCCGGATCGGACCCGTCCAGCGGTGCCACGTCCAGCACGTGAACAAGCAACCTGGTGCGCTCGATGTGGGCCAGGAATTCGTGCCCCAAACCTGCCCCGGACGATGCCCCCTCGATCAGGCCTGGAATGTCGGCCACGACAAGCTGGCGGTCCTCTGACTCAAGCGTACCCAACACCGGCTCGAACGTGGTGAACGGGTAGTCGGCCACCTTGGGGTGCGCTCGGGTGAGCCGAGCGAGAAGCGATGACTTGCCGGCGTTGGGAAGCCCGACCAGCCCAACGTCGGCCAGCAGCTTGAGGCGCAGGGTGATCCACGTCTCCTCGCCTGGTAGCCCCCGCTCGGCGAACCGCGGCGTCTGGCGGGTCGCCGTGGCGAAGCGCTTGTTGCCGCGGCCGCCCGATCCACCGCGGGCCACCACCGCCCGTTGGCCCGGACGGACGAGATCGTGACGAGCCCCGGTGAACTCCACCAGCACCTCTGTTCCGGGCGGCACGGACAGCTCGAGCGTCTTGCCCTGCTGGCCCTGGCGCAGGGCTCCTTGACCGTGACCACCCCGCCCCGCCTTGAAGTACGGCGAGCGCCTGAACCTGGTCAGGTCGCGCAGCGAGGGATCGCAGACCACCACCACGTCGCCACCGCGGCCCCCGTCGCCTCCGTCCGGCCCGCCGCGGGGGACGTGAGCCTCGCGCCGGAAGCTCAGGCAGCCGTTGCCACCCGCTCCCGCCTGGACGTGGATTCGCGCTCGATCCTGCACCGAAGCGATGCTGCCATGGAGGGCGCGGGTCGCTCTTACGTCGCGCGCTCGAGGAGGCGGCGCAATTCTGCCAGCACCGTCTGAGCCTGATGGAGGATCTGCTCCGCGGAGTACCTGAGCACGGTGAACCCGGCGGCTCGGAGCTCGAGCTCCTTGCGCCGGTCACGGTTCACCTGAGCCCGCGTGCGGTGATTGCGCCAGCCGTCGAGCTCGACCACGACCCCATGCTTGCGCCACAGGGCGTCGACGGTCCACCCGGCCGCTCGCGCATTGAGCTCGGGGAGCGGAAGGCCGGCGGCTTCGCAGAGCTCGAATAGCTTCCGCTCGATGCGGCTCCTGGCGTTGGCCAGCTCGGGTTGGTGGCGCGCGAGCGCCCGCCGAAGCTTCGTGCTTCCGGTCCGCCCCTGCCGGCGCTCGGCCTCGATGGCGCAGACGTCGAGATTCCCGTCGTAGTCGGCCTGGGCCAGCGCCTGCCGAACCTTTGAGAAGGAGGCCACGGCTGCATAATCGAGCAGCGTTCGCGCCAGACGGGTCACCGGCAGCCCCTGATGCCAGCTGCGCTCGAGCTTTCGGCGTTGATGGATCCTGACGCCCGTGACCGAGCGGCAGCGGCGGGGCGTACTCACGTCGATCTGGCGAGGCTCTGAGTGGGCCAGCCCGACCCACCAAGCTGCAGTGGCGTGGCTGAGCACGGCGCCCGGGCCCGCGTAGAGAAGCGCGGCGGCCAGCCGGGATTCGACCGTGGAGGACAGGTGACCCACGGCGTAGACGCCTGGGAGGACACGGTGGAGATAGCCCTCCCGAAGCCAGCGGGCAATCGTTCGATTGTCAGCGCCACGGCACTTGAGCTGTTGCCGTCTCACGCGACCGAACTGCCGTGAGGCGATATGCGCCACCCGAACTTTGGCGAATGGGGTGTCCATGCGTCACCCGATTCGGCAAAGATCTTGCATGCACACAGCATGGACGCCGCGCCCGTCACGGAACAAGACGCAAACCAGCAATATTTGTGTGACGGGCGCGGGCCCGTCCGCTCTTACTCCTCGGGCTCGACCACCGACACGATGCGCCCCGCCCGGCCCCGCTTGAACTCGACCGTCCCAGCCGATCGGGCGTAGATCGTGTCGTCCTTGCCGATGCCGGCGCCGTCGCCCGGCCGGAATCGCGTGCCGCGCTGGCGGACGATGATCTCGCCGCCGGTCACCTTCTGCCCGGCGAACACCTTCACGCCCAGGCGCTTAGAGTGCGAGTCGCGCCCGTTGCGGGAAGAGCCGAGGCCTTTCTTATGAGCCATTCTCTGCCTCCTTGGGGGAGTCCGCTTCGGCCGCCGCCGGGGCCCTGACCGGCGCCGGCTCGGACTCGGCTGCCTTGGCGCGCCGCGCGCCGCCGCGGCCGCGCGCCGCCAGCTTGATCCCCACGATTTCGATCCTGGTCAACTCCTGGCGGTGGCCGGTACGGCGCTTATAGCCCCGCTTGGGCTTGAACTTGACCACGCGGAGCTTGGGTCCGCGCTCGTGGCCCACGACACGCGCCTGGACCTCGACCGAGGAGAGGCCATCCACCTGATCGAGCACCTTCGAGTCATCCACGTAGAGCAGTGGGTCCAGGGTCACCGAGTCGCCCTCGGCGGCGGGCAGCCGCTCGACGAGCAGCGACTGGCCCTGCTCGACCCGGTACTGCTTGCCACCTGTCTTGACGATCGCGTACATCGGTTACTCAGAGGATGAAGACGCCGGTTGGGCGGACTGAGCCTTGGCGCCAGAGCGGCGCCGTCCGCCTCTGCGGCCGCGGCGCCGAGGCTTCGATTGTAGGCCATCCTCCTGGGCGTCCGAATCGTCTGAGGCGCCGGCGTCGTCGGGCGAGTTGGTGGTCGCCGGTTCGGTGCTCGCGGACTCCTTGGGTGTGCGGCCGCGCGACCGCGTGCGACCGCCGCCAGAAGCTCGACCGCCGCGCGAGGCTCCACCGCCGCGCGAACCCGCACCGTTTCCATCCTGGCCCGACGTCGGCCCGGGCTCGACATCCACCAGGGAGGCCACTGCCGCCGTTCGGCCGGCCTCGTCGATGCGGACGAGGTGCTTCTCACCCACGTAGCGACCGCCGCCCACGATCGAGATCATGTACCCGTCCACCTTGGCCACGGCGTCGCCCGGGCTATACATGTGCGGCTCGACGATCTGCACGTGGACCTCCTCGCCCACCCGGAAGGGCACGGCCCGCTCCAGGACCTCCTTGCGGCTGCCTTCAAGGATCACCGAGAAATGCTCCAGAGGCAGCCCCTCGGAGCCCTCGAAAACGAAGATCTTCCCGGCCTCGTGCTCGATGGCGCGGAGCACCCGAGCGTCATCGCGAGTGAACTCGGCGCTCACCCGTGGGTTCATCTGAATGAGCAAGGCCTCGGCCTTCGACTGGGCGGCCAGCTCGCGCAACCGCCGCCCGAACTCGATCGCCACCGTCTCCTCGGACTTGATCACCCCCTCGCCGTGGCAGGTGGGGCAGGGCTGAGTGATGATCTCGCGCACACCTTCGGTCACGTTCTGGCGGGTCATCTCGACCAGCCCGAGCGGCGAGATCTCGACCACGAAGGTCTTCGTCCGGTCCTCTTCCAGGGCTGCGCGCAGGGCCTTCAGGACGGCATCGCGGTTGCGGGCGCGGGCCATGTCGATGAAGTCAATGACGATGATTCCGCCGATGTCCCGGAGCCGAAGCTGCCGGACGACCTCCTCAGCCGCCTCCAGGTTCGTCTTGGTGATCGTGTCCTCCAGCCGGGCGCTCTTGCCCCGGCCGACAAATGACCCGCTGTTGACGTCGATGACCGTGAGGGCCTCGGCGTAGTCGACCACCAGATAGCCGCCGCTGGGCAGATCCACCCGCCGGGAGAGCGTCGAGTCCAGCACGTCCTCCAGCCCGAACGCTTCAAATAGTGGTTCCTCACCTTGCCACAGCTCGACCCGGTCGACCAGGTCGGGGGCAGTGCGGGAGAAGAACGAGATCAACCGGTGGTGTTGCTTGGCGTCGTCCACAATGGCCCGCTCGAACTCGGCCGAGAACACGTCTCGGACCACCCGGACAGAGAGATCGGCCTCCTGGAACACAAGGGCTGGGGCGGGTGACTCCTCCACCCGCTTCTGGAGCACCTCGCTGAGCTTGAACAGATAGATCAGCTCGCGCTCCAGATCCTCTCGCATGATGCCCTGGGCAGCCGTGCGGACGATCACGCCGGCGCCTTTTAGGTCGAGCTTGGATGTCTCCTTGCGCAGCCGGTCACGCTCGGCATCATCCAGCCGCCGTGACACCCCCACCCCCTCGCCGAACGGCGCGTACACCATGTAGCGGCCGGCGATCGTGAGTTCCATGGACAGCCGGGCACCCTTGGTCTTCAGCGGGTCCTTGACCACCTGGACCACGATCTCCTGCCCAGGCTTGAGCAGCTCCGTGATGTCCCGGGACTCCCGCCCGGAGCCATGTCCGCGCTGAGGAGCGTCGACGCCCGGCAGCACGATCTCGTCCACGTGGAGGAATCCGTTCTTCTCCAACCCGATGTCCACGAAGGCGGCCTCGAGGCCGGAGAGGACGTTGTCCACCCGTCCCTTGTAGATGTTGCCGACGATCGAGCGCGCACCCCGGCGCTCGAGATACAGCTCGGCCACCCGGTAGCCGGATGGCGTGCCGCGCTTACCTCGCCGGCCTCTGCCCCCCTGGGCAGAAGCCGCGGCTGGCTTGCGGGCTGCGACCTTTCCGGTCGCCTCCAGCAGCGCGACCCGGGTCTCGCCCCGGTCGACGCTGACCAAAACTTGCTTTTTCAACGATATTCATTCCTTTTGGCTTAGGCCGCGCCCGTGATGGGGCAGCGGGCCCAGTTTGGATTTTTGGATGGGCCGCGCTGGCGTCAGGGCGCCGCGCGGCCGGTTTGGCATGATGGCGATCGTGCTCATGAGATCTGTACCCGTCCCTTCGAGGCATTGGCCATCCGCCCCTGCACATGTATTGACTGTAGAAGGCCGATGGCTATGAACGTCACGAGTACCGAGCTTCCCCCGTAGGTCATCAGGGGTAACGGCACCCCGGTGGTGGGCATGATGCCCAGCGTCATCCCCACACTGACGAAGATCTGGAACATGAACATGCCCAGAATGCCGCCAGCGATCACCGTCCCGTAGAGGTTTTTGGCGGTCATCAGGATCCGCAGGGTCCGCCAGATCAGCAGGGCGTAGAGCGAAAGCAAGAGCGCGGCGCCCGCGAACCCGTACGTCTCCCCCAGCGCGGCGAACACGAAGTCGGTGGTAGGTGCGGGCAGGTAGCCGAGCTCCGTCTGCGTGGCGCCGACTGCGCCCCGACCGGTCTTCTCGCCCGAGCCGATGGCGGTCAGCGACTCATTGAGCTGATAGCAGGTGGTGTCCTTCTGGGTGTTGCATACCTGCGGTGGGTTGATGAACGTGGTCAGCCGCTGCTGCTGGTAGCCCTTGAGCACGTGCACGCCCAGCGATGGTCCGGCCAGGATGAGGGCGATGGCGGCGACTGCGACCGCCGCCAGGGCGGTCAGCTGCTTCCACGGGGTGCCGCCCACGAATAGCACCATGAAGCCCACCACCACATAGACGAGCGCGGTTCCGAGGTCCGGCTGTGCAGTGACGATGGCCGCCGGTAGCAGGGCCAGGAGCATGATGCGCAGGGTCGTGCGCCACTCGTGCAGGCGCCGGGCGCGCTCCACCAGGAATGCCCCCAGAGCCACGATGAGCAGGATCTTTCCAAACTCGGAGGACTGGAACTCGAACAGAGGGAGCGGGATCCAGCGCCGGCCGCCGTTGACCGCCGGCATCCCCAACACGACCAGGTTCAAGCCGATCATGGCCGTGTACAGCACGTACCGGTAGCGACGCAGCAGCGAGTAGTCGAAGAGGGCCAGGCCGATGGCCAGGAACAGCCCCACCACCGCATAGATCGCCTGACGGTCGACGTAGTAGGAGGGTCCGGGATCCTGGCCCCGGGCGGCAACGTGCAGGGTGATCAGCGAGCACGCCACCACGCCGATGGCGGCGGCGATGAGCAATGGATCGAGCATCAGCAGGGCACGCACGCGGGTCGGGACAGCCGCCGGCTTCTCCTCGACGCGCCGGATCGCTGTCGCGGTGGAGCTCACACTCACAGGGCCCCTCCGCTTTTGCCGCCCAGAAACGCCCCCGGCTTTCCGAAGAACCACTGGGAGAGGAGCTGCCGGGCCAGCGGCGCGGCGGCCTGGACTCCGAAGCCCGCCCGGGGCACCGTGACCGCGACCAGGATCGGCTTGCTGGTGGCCGTGGACGGGACGAAGCAGACGTACCAGGAATAGTCAGACTGACCCGTGTACTGGGCCGTCCCGGTCTTGCCGTACACCTGCTCGGGGAAGTTGCCCATCACCGGGAAGGACGTTCCGCCGGGCTGTGAGGCCGCCTCGCGCAACCCCTGGCGGATGACCTGCAGATACAGAGGATTGACGTTGAGGTGACGCACAGGAGGCGGGACGATGTGCTGGACCACCGCCCCGTCCGGCTGCTCGATGTCGAATCCAAGGTGCGGCTTGACGATCGTGCCTCCGTTGGCGATGGCGGAATAAGCCACTGCCAGCTGCAGCGGCGTCACTTGGACGTCGCCCTGGCCCACGGCCAGGTTCTCGTTGTCGCCTGCTGACCAGGGCCGGTTGGTCCCGTCGGCCAGCCCGCAGCCCCCGGGGGCATGCTTGGCGCTCCGGTGCCAGCCGGGATGCTTGACCGCGCTCACGTTCTGGCCGTTGGTGTACTTGAATGGTCCCAGCGCGTTGTCGCACTCGTACTCCAACCGGTTTCGCTGCGCGCGCCAGGCGGGCGTGGGCAGCGTTCCCGCCACCTCGCCACCCAGGTCGATGCCCGTCGGCCTTCCGATCCCGTACAGCCGTGCCCAGTGCTGAAGTGCACCTCCTTGAGGCGCGGCGCTGTTGGTCAGCACGCCGAGGTTGTAGAAGAAGTCGTCGGAGGAGACCTTGATGGCCTCGGTCAGATCGAGCGTGCCGTCCGCGGCCATACCGGCGTTGTGCCGGCACTGGCCGCTGAAGCAGAACTGACCGGTGTCGTCGAACACGTCGCTCACGCTCCAGGCGCGGCTCTCCAGCGCGGCCGTGGCCGTGATGCCCTTGAACGTCGAGCCGGTGGGACCCGCGCTCTGAATCGCCCGGTTGAGCAGGGGGTAGTTGGACGACGGACTGTTCAGCTGCTGGTAGACCGAAG
>JBPYDM010000011.1:0-2260 GCA_051986255.1 Solirubrobacteraceae bacterium
ACGCGCCGCCAGACGGGAGAGAACACGCCGCAAGTCGCCACCGCAGCCCCTGAAGTCCTGGATATCGAAACCGCCGCCCGTCTGAGGACGGTCATCGGCCGGCTGTCCCGGCGTCTGCGCAGCACTGGGGCTGGGCGCGAGGCGGGGCTGACGCCGACCAAGATCTCGGTGCTGCTCAACGTGGCCCGCACCAGCCCCACTCGCCTGGGTGACCTGGCCACCTCCGAGGGGCTCAACCCCACGCTTCTCTCGCGGGTGACCACCGACCTCGTGGCCTCGGGACTGCTCGAGCGCAGCAACGATCTGGATGACCGCCGAGCGGCCTGGGTCAAGATCAGTCCGGCGGGCCGCCGCCTGGCCGAGCGGATGCGGAGCGAACGGACGAAGGCGGTCAACGCCGCCCTCCGTGGGCTCACCGCCGAGGACCGTCGCCGCCTGGAGAAGTCTCTGCCGGCGCTGGAGGCGCTGGCCGAAGAGCTCAAGGAGCGACACCCGTGACCCGGGTGCTACGGGTCGGCCGGACTACATTCGCCGCTCTCTCCGTTCCGAACTACCGCCGCTACTACCGAGGTCAGGCCATCTCGCTGGTCGGCACCTGGATGCAGATGACCGCTCAGGCCTGGCTGGTCCTCAGCCTGACCCATTCCAGTACGGCGCTGGGGGCGGTTATCGCCCTCCAGACCGTCCCCGTGCTGCTGCTCGCCCCCTACGGCGGAGTGCTGGCCGACCGGATGAACAAACGCCGTGTGATGATCGCGCTTCAGACCGCGATGGGTGTCCAGGCGCTCGCGCTCGGTCTGCTCACGGTCACCGGCTTGGTCCGGGTGTGGGAGATCGGCCTGCTGGCCGTGATCCTCGGCCTGAACAACGCCTTTGAGAACCCGGCGCGGCAGTCCTTCATGCTCGAGATGGTCGGCCCGGATCACCTGCGCAACGCGGTCAGCCTCAACTCGGTCCTGGTGAACGTTGCCCGCACCGTCGGGCCCGCCGTGGCGGGGCTGCTGATCGCCGGAGTGGGCGTGGGCGTGTGCTTCCTGATCAACGCGGTCAGCTTCGTGGCCGTGATCGCCTCGCTGGTGCGGCTGGACCTGTCCTCGCTCAATCCCACGCCTCCTGAACCGCGGGCCAGAGGGCAGCTCCGCGAGGGGCTGCGCTATGTCCGCCGCACACCTGAGCTGGCCATCCCGCTGTTGATGATGGGAGTCGTGGGCTGCCTGACGTATGAGTTCCAGGTCTCGCTACCCGTCATGGCCAAGAGCGGCCTGCACGTCGGCGCCAGTGGGTTCGGGTTCATGACCGCGGCGATGGGAGTCGGCGCCGTGCTGGGCGGGCTCCTCGTGGCCACCCGCGGACGGACCGGTCTGCGCCCGCTGGTGATCGCGGCCAGCGTGTTCGGCGTGGCGGTGGGCCTGGCCACGGTCGCGCCGAGCCTCCCGCTCGAGCTCCTGGCGCTGGGCTTCACGGGGGCGGCCAGCATCACGTTCATGGCCACAGGCAACTCCACGCTTCAGCTTGCGGCCCGGCCCTCGATGCGAGGTCGGGTGATGTCGCTGTGGTTCGTGGCCTTCCAGGGCTCGACGCCGATAGGCGGTCCCATCGTGGGTGTCGTGATGGCGGTGCTGGGCGCCCGGGCCGGGCTGGGTCTGGGAGCCGCCACCTGCCTGGCCGTGGCGCTGTTAGGCGTCGCCGCCCTGCGCCGCACGACGCTCGACCGGCGACGCGGCGAGCTGGCTCCCGGGGCCGCGTCCTAGCGCGCTTTCCTCCAGGCAGGGAGTAAGGTCGCGGGGGCACGGGTACCCACCGGCAAAACGAGGGAGAGACACATGACCACACCCGTGGAGGTGCGGCTCAACGTCAATGGCGTGGAGGAGCGGTTAGAGGTCGAGCCGCGCCTGCTGCTGGTGCACGCGCTCCGCGACCGCCTGGGCTTGACCGGCACCCACGTGGGCTGCGACACGTCCAACTGCGGTGCCTGCACCGTCCACCTGGACGGCAAGGCGGTCAAGTCGTGCACCGTGCTGGCGGTTCAGGCCGACGGCGCCCAGATCACGACCATCGAGGGCATGGAGCGGGACGGGGAGCTCCACCCGCTCCAGGAGGCCTTCTGGAATGACCACGGCCTGCAGTGCGGCTACTGCACGCCCGGAATGATCATGGCCGCCGCCGGTCTTCTGGCCGAGAACCCGAGCCCCACGGAGGCCGAGGTCCGCCACGCGCTGGAGGGCAATCTGTGCCGCTGCACTGGCTACCACAACATCGT
>JBPYDM010000012.1:0-11826 GCA_051986255.1 Solirubrobacteraceae bacterium
TGATCGAACATGGCTAGCTGACCGGCGGCGCGTCCGGATCAGTGGCAGCGCTTCGCGGGTCGATCAGGATCTTCGCATGCCCATCGGGATTGGCCAGCGCTTCGAAGGCCCGAGCGACGCCGTCAAGCCCGATCGTCCCGGTGATTAGAGGCCGGGGATCGACCTTCCCCTCGGCCAGCATATGCAGGGTGTCGCGGAACTCGAGCGGGCTGTAGCCGAACACGAACCGCAGGTCGAGCTCTTTGTTGACGGCCATCGCGGGCGTAAAGCGATCCTCGCCCACGCACACGCCCGCCACGACTACCCGCGAGAACAGAGGTGCACCGGCGAGGATCGTCTCGATCACGCCGGGCACCCCTACGCACTCGAAGATCACAGGACGCTTCGGCGCGACACCGAGTGCCTCCCCCAGGCGCCAGAGGTGCCACCACCCGATCGGGAGGCGCTCGAGCTTCTCGCGTGTGTTCAAGGCGAGATCGAGCGCGGCGGGCATCTCCACCAGGTGGCCGGCGCTCTCGGCAGTGGCGGTGAAGGGGGAGTCGCCCCCGGGATCGATCACAATGTCCGCCCCGCAGACCCGCGCCAGCGCTCGCCGGCCGGGGGCATAGTCGCTGGCCACGACCGTGCGCACCCCGTTGGTCTTGAGCATCAGTATGACCGCCAAGCCGATCGGGCCGCAGCCGATCACGATGGCTACGTCCCGCTTGCCCACTTCTCCGCGGCGCACCGCGTGCCAGGCCACGGCCAGCGGCTCGGTCAGCGCGGCCACCCCTGGATCGAGGCCATTCGGAACGGCCAGCATCATGGACTCCTGGACGAGCATCTGCTCGGCGTAGGCACCCGGGGCATGGACCGACAGGCCGATGGTGTCGATCGCTCGGGCCGTGCGCAGCAGCGGCAGCGCGACCACCGGGCTGCCCGCGGGCACGCTGCCCCGGCACTGGGGCCCATACTCCGCCACCGCGCCGCTGAACTCGTGGCCGAACACGACCGCCTGATCAGTGCGAGCGAATCGGTCATAGCCGACCTTGAGCGCTAGGTCGGCCCAGTGGTCAGCACCGTGGCGGGCGTGCAGATCGGAGCCGCAGATCCCGCACCGGGAGACTTCGAGCCGGACCTGCCCGGCGCCTGGTACCGGCTCGGGCTGCTCCACCGGGTGAAGTTCGCCCTGCTGGCAGACGACGGCCCTCATGGATGCGAGTGTAGGTTCTATGCAATGGCCGAGCGGCCTCCAGATCCAGAAGCCGAGGCGGATGCGCAGCGGCTGAAGCAGCGCCTGCTGGGACTGGGCGCGACGGAGCGAGAGGTGTTCGAGGCTGAACAGGCCGGCGCGCTGGGTCCACTGGCACTGGAGCTGGCCTTGCGTGGGCCAGGCGAGCCTATCCCGTTCGCACAAGCCGCCCGCGAAGCAGGCCTTCAGCCCGAGGAGGCTGCACGACTGTGGCGAGCGCTCGGCTTCCCTGACCCGCTTGATCCTCCAGCGTCCGTCACCCGGAAGCAGATCGAGGCGCTTCGCGTCCTGGCTCAGGGGAGCCGGGCGCTGCTCGGCCCCGATCGGGGGCTCGACCTTGCGCGCGTCCTGGGCAGCTCGGTGGCGCAGCTGGCCGAGGCCATCGTCGACGCGTTCCGGGTGGAGGTGGAGATGCCGCGGCGCGACCGAGGTGACCCGGCGTCCGAGGTGGTTGCGGACTACGCCCGGACGGCCGCGGTCATGGTTCCAGCCCTTACCGAGGTGATAGGAGTGCTCCTGGCCGGACATCTGGTTTCCGTATCCCGAGCCAGCTGGGCGCTGGATGAGCAGCGGGCCGCGGTCACGCGTGACCTCGTGATCGGATTCGCCGACCTGGTGGAGTACACCCGGGCCGCGCGAGGGCTCACCCCAACGGAGCTGTCGGCGATCATCGGCCGCTTTGAGTCCCAGGTCCGCGAGGTCGTTAGCCGCCACGGGGGCCGGGTCGTCAAACTGATCGGAGACGAGGCGATGTTCGCGCTGGTCGACCGCGGACGGACCGCCGCGGTGGCCCTTGGCCTGCTGCGTGAACTCGCTGGCGAGGGACGCCCAGAGGTCCGGATCGGGATGGCCGCAGGTGCGGTCGTCTCGCACCACGGCGACTACTACGGCGATGTCGTAAACCTGGCCGCCCGCCTGGTCAACGCGGCCGGCCCTGGCAGCGCGTTGCTCTCACACCACATGCTTGAGGATTCAGCGGGTGTGACCGTCGCCGAGGAGGTCGAGCTCCCACCTCTCAAGGGATACGACTCGCCTGTGCGCGCGTGGCGGCTTTCGCTCCGCTAGCCTCCCGCGCCGTTCCATGCGCTTCTTCGAGTACGAGTCCAGGGCGATCGTGGCCAAGGCGGGGATCCCCGTGACCAAGCACGGGTTCACCAAGACCCCCGAGGACGCGCGTGACATCGCCGAGGACATCGGTGGTCCGGTGGTCATCAAGTCCCAGGTGCTCACCGGCGGGCGCATGAAGGCGGGCGGGGTGCAGTTCGCCGACACCCCCGAGGAGGCAGAGGGTCTGGCCCGGCAGGTGCTCGACCTCGAGATCAACGGTCATATGCCCCGGGGTGTCCTGGTGGACTCCAGGGCCGCCGTCAAGCACGAGTACTACGCCGGAGTGGTGTGGGACGGCATCCGCAAGCTTCCGGTGCTGCTCTTCTCCGACCTGGGAGGGATCGACATCGAGGAGGTGGCCGAGCAGCATCCCGATCACGTCGTGCGCCAGCACTTCTCCACCCTGCGGCCGTTCCCCGACTGGCAGGCCAAGCAGGTGGTGGCCTCCCTGGGCATAAGCGGGTCGGCCCTGAATCGCCTCACCCCCATCCTCGCCCGGCTGGCTCGACTGTTCCTCGAGTACGACATGACGCTGGCCGAGGTCAACCCGCTGGGCGAGCTCGAGGACGGCTCATTCGTCGCCCTGGACGCCCACATGGACATGGAGAACGAGGCCCGTCCCCGCCAGAAGGCGCTCCTGCACGAGCTGGGCGTCGGTGACGAGGAGACCCGACAGGCCCGTGAGCCCACGCCGTTCGAGCTGGCCGGCGAGCAGGTCGATGCCCAGGACCACCGCGGCGTGGCTGGCAACGTGACCGAGTTCGACGGCAATCTGGGACTGGTCATCGGAGCCGGCGGCGGGTCGCTGACGCTGTTCGACGCCGTGCGCAAGTACGGGGGCCAGCCGGCCAACTACTGCGAGATCGGCGGCAACCCCTCGGTGCGCAAGGCCAAGGGGCTGGCCAAGCTCGTCCTATCCAAGCCGGGAGTGGACAAGATCGCCGTGATGATGTCGATCGTCTCAAACACCCGGGTGGACATCGTGGCCCGCGGCGTCATCAAGGCTTGCTTGGAGCTCGGGCACGACCCGGCCGAGAAGATCGCCATCTTCCGCATACCCGGCGCCTGGGAGGAGGAGGGCTTCCAGATCCTGGAGCGCTACGGCGTCGACTATGCCGACCGCCGCGTCTCGCTGCACGAGGCGGCGCGGCGGGCGGTGGAGCGGATCCAGGGCTCTGCGGAGGTGAGGGGATGAGCATCCTGATCGACGAGCACACGACCTTCATCGTCCAGGGCATCACCGGCCGCGAGGCGGTCAACCTGACCCGGGAGTGCCTGGATTACGGCCGCGGAGCCAAGATCGTCGGCGGGGTCACGCCCGGCCGGCTGGGCCGCGATGTCCACGGCGTCCCGGTGTTCGACACGGTCGCCCAGGCCGTGGAGCACCACGGCGGTCCGATCGACGGCTCGGTGGTGACGGTCCCCCCAGCATTCACCAAGGACGCGGTGTTCGAGGCGCTGGAGAACGGGATCAAGCTGGTAGTGATCGTCACCGAGCGCATCCCCCGGGGGGACGTGGCCCAGATGGTCGAACTGGCCGGGAACAGCGGGGCGCGGATCATCGGGCCGAACTGCCTGGGGATCATCGTGCCCAACGTAGTCAAGATGGGCGGCATCGGCGGCCCCGCCAAGGACGCGGCCAAGTCGTACACGCCTGGCCCGGTCGGGGTCATCTCGCGCAGCGGCGGCATGACCACCGAGATGTCCTCGACGCTCACCGCGACCGGCCTGGGTCAGTCCACGGCCGTGTCCATCGGCGGTGACGCGATCATCGGCTCCACGTACGCCGAGCTCATGCCGCTGTTCGAGACCGACGAGCAGACGCAGGCGATAGTCATCTACACAGAGCCGGGGGGCCGGATGGAGGCCGAGCTGGCTCGATGGGTGACCGAGCACAACTCGCGGCTGCCCATCGTGGCCTTCATGGCAGGACGATTCATGGACGAGATGCCGGGGATGAGCTTCGGGCACGCGGGCACGATCGTCGAGGGACGGGAGGACACCGCCTCCGAGAAGATCGCTCGGCTGGCCGAGGCGGGGATCGTGGTGGCGGAGGAGATCTCCCAGATCCCGGGGATTGTCAAGGACAAGATGGGCTTGGCCGCCCGTGCGAGCGTGGCACCGTGAGCGAGGCCGTATTCATCAGTGTCGAGGTGAGCGAGGCGGCGGCGGCCGATGCGGAGATCGCGGCCAAGCTCGCGGAGGTCTGCCCGGTGGACATCTTCGCGCAGCGCGACCGGCATCTCGAGATCGTCGAGGAGAACCTGGACGAGTGCGTGCTCTGCGAGCTGTGCATCAATGCCGCCCCGCCCGGGACGGTGAAAGTGATCAAGCTCTACTCGGGCAAAACGCTGCCGGCGTAGACCGCGCCCAACTTCTGCCGGTCCTCGATCCGCGAGCGTCCTCCGATCATCCCAGCCGTATCACCCTCTCGAGCGCCTGGGCAAGCAACGCCTGACCGGCGTAGCTGGGGTGAATCCCACACTTGCCAGGGGTCCCGAGCTGGGTAAGCAGCCCGGCCGTGCAGGGGTTGCCTCCTGAATACTTGGATGCCCGCTGGAACGCTCCGAGGCCGTCCGCCACCGCGACATGAAATGGCTGGGCAGCCTTGTCAACGGTCTGGTTGAGCACGAGTGACAGGCCTTTGGTGGCCGGCGAGAGCGCGTAGTAATTGACGATCGCGAGCTGGCCGCGGTAGTGCGCGGTCCCGCGAATCGCCTCCAGGATCCGGTGAACGTTGCGGCTTATCTTGGCCACGAGCGCGCGCACCTCCGCGGAGCTCGTGCAGTGGTCCTTGGTGGTCTCCTGGCACAAGAATCCGTCGTTGGCTCCGATCATCAACGACACCAGTCTGACGTTGTGGTGGGCCTTGAGATAGTGCAGCGCGTAAGCAAGCTGCGAGCCTTTGTAGTGCACGTGCAGGGGGAACGACCGGCGGTAGCCGACTTTCGGATTCCCGGGGATGTTCTCGCACCCGTTGCTCTGGGCCGAACCGTTGATCAAACTGGCACTGGTCTCCCCAGGACAGGCGGCATTGGCCACGATCAAGTGGAGCTCGGCCGCCAGCTGCTCCGGATAGCCCAGGAAGCTCGCCGGGTCGCTGTAATTGGGCGCCGGAACGACGGTCGATTCCATGTACCCGAACGTCACCGAGTCACCCAGGGCCAGGTACTGCGACCCGGCCGTGATGGGCGCAACGGAAGCAGCTCGGAGGGCCGGAGCGCTGGCCGCCGCTGAACTTGCAACGAACCAGGCGCCCACGGTCACGAGCGCGATCGGCAGCCACCACCGCACGAGACGGCGTCCATTCCTTACCACCACTCCCATAATTCCTCCTTCGCTGAACTCGCCGCCCGCCTGCTGACCAGCAAAGCATAGGATGAGGCGTGATGGGTGAACTCGTCCTGGTTGATCAGGCCGCGCCGGGCGTCCGGGTCCTGTCGCTGAACCAGCCCGACCGGCTCAACGCAATGACCGCAGAGCTGTGCGAGGGGCTGCATGAGCAGTTCCGGGCCGTGGCCGCCGACCGCAGCTGCCGCGCCGTGGTTCTGACCGGCGCCGGACGGGCCTTCTGCGCCGGGCTTGACCTCCATGGATACGGCTCGGCCCCGGGCAGCGGCGGAAGCGATGCCGCTCGCGACCGGCTGGCGAACCAGGAGCACATGTCCCGGCTGGTGTTGAGGCTCCGTGCCCTGCCGCAGCCGGTGATCGCTGCGGTCAACGGTCCAGCGGCCGGGCTTGGTTTCGCCCTGGCCCTCGGGTGCGACATTCGCTTCGCGGCCCAGGAGGCGGTGTTCCGGGCCGCCTTCATCAACGTTGGTGTGTCCAACTGCGACATGGGGACGAGCTGGTTGCTGCCCCGACTGATCGGCGCCTCACGTTCGCACGAGATGATGCTGACGGGACGGCGGGTGGGCGCCGAAGAGGCGCTCCGGATCGGTCTTGTGGCGGATGTGGTCGAGAGGATCGCGTTGCTGGAGCGCTCGCTGCAAGCAGCCAGCCAGATAGCTGAGCTGGCTCCCTGGGGAGTGCGCCTCACCAAGCAGGGCATGTGGACCGCGCTCGAGATCCCCTCAGAGCAGAGCGCGGTCGAATTCGAGGACCGTCAGCAGATCATGGCCACGTTCGGTCAGGCGCCGCCCGAAGCCGTGGAGGCGTTCCTGCAAAAGCGGCCAGCGTCTTTTCCCGACTGATGAGCGAGCTGTTCGACATCTCGGGCAAGACGGCGGTGGTGACCGGCGGATCGCGCGGTATCGGCTTCATGATCGCCCAGGGCCTGCTGCAAGCCGGAGCGAGGGTGATGGTCTCCTCCCGCAAGACCGAGCATCTCCAGGCGGCGGCCAGAGAGCTCGGCCAGATCGGCGAATGCGAGGCAATTCCGACCGATCTCTCGACTCCGGAGGGCGCCGCGGGCCTGGGCGACGCGGTCAGGGCACGGACCGAGAGGCTGGACATCCTGGTCAACAACGCGGGCGCGACCTGGGGCGCCCCGCTGGAGGACTTCCCTCCCAGCGGCTGGGATCGGGCCATGCATACCAACGTCGAGGGCGTCTTCCACCTCACGGTCTCGCTCCTTCCCGCGCTCCGCGCGGCCGCCAGCGCGGAGGACCCAGCCCGAGTGGTGAACGTCGGCTCGGTGGACGGAATCCGCGTCCCCGTGATGGAGAGCTACAGCTACGGCGCCAGCAAGGCCGCGGTCCACATGCTCACTCGGCACCTGGCCAAACGTCTCGCGGCCGAGCACATCACGGTCAACGCCATCGCCCCCGGGCCGTTCGACACCAAGATGACGGCCTACATGCTCAGAGACGAGGAGTCCCGGAGGGCCGTGGAGTCGATGGTGCCCCTGGGCCGGATCGGGCGGCCCGAAGATGCTGCCGGCCTGACGATCTTCCTGTGCTCGCGGGCCGGGGCCTACCTGACCGGGGCGGTGATCCCGCTCGATGGCGGAATCACCGGGTGTGGCTAGCCCACCACCGCCCGGCCGCCTGCGGTTCGCAGGGAGAAGACGACGAGTCCCGCGGGTGACGCTGGTGCAGTGAGGTCGCGCCACTTCCCGGCGTTCCCAGCGAGGCGCGCGATGGCCTACGCTGATGGGCATCGTGTTGAGTCGGGACTCGCGGCCGGACAAGTGCATTTCAGCCTTCTTACGGACCCGGGTGCGCCGGCAAACTGGGCGGTGGGATAGCGCCCGTGGCTGACGAGATCCCCCAGCCCGACTCCCAGACCAGCCCGCCCAACTCCCAGACCGGCCCGCCCGACTCCCAGACCAGCGCCCCCCACTCCCAGCACTATCAACGCCCGGGTTGGCTCACCACCAACGTGTTAAACCGCCTAATGGCTGGACTCACCCGGCTGGGAGTGAGCGTCTATGGCTCGCGGGTGCTCGAGGTGAAGGGGCGGACATCCGGGCAGTGGCGTCAGACGCCAGTGAACCTGCTCAGGTATGAGGGCGCCGAGTATCTGGTTTCCCCGAGGGGGCATTCCCAATGGGTAAAGAATCTGCGGGCGCGGTCAGGGCCGGTTGAGGGTGGGCAAGCGGGTGACGCCGTTTACGGCAGTGGAGCTTTCTGACGAACACAAGCCACCGCTTCTGCGGGCCTATCTGAAGAAGTGGAAGTTCGAGGTGGGCGTGTTCTTCGGCGGCGTCGGCCCCGATTCCTCAGATGAGGAGCTTGGCCGCATCGCCCCCGACCATCCGGTGTTCCGCCTGACGCCGAGCTAGTTCAAGCCTCCGGGCAGCCCGCTGTGCGGAGCCAGTGGCTCCAGGCGGACTGGTGCCGCTCCCGGAAGCACCCACCCGTCGTGATTTCTATGCAGTCGCCCGGCCTGCTCCAGGCGAATCAGCCCGGTGGTCACCGAGGGTCGCTTGGCGGCCACGATCTCGGCCAGCTGGGTGTGGGTCAGCCGAAGGCCGAGCTTGTAGCCGCCGGGGGTGACCTTCCCAAACCGTGAGGCCAGCTGCCACAGGGTTAGCTCGAGGCGCTCCTCGGTACGCGTCAGCCCGTTTATCGCCGATTGCATGCTCAACCTGCGCGAGCGGGCGATCAGCCGCTGTATGAGCGTTGCCTGGATCTCAGGCCACCTAGCCGTGCGCGTGATGAAGGCGCGGTCGAGGAGAGCCGTTCGCAGTTCGGAGATCACGCTGGCCGTGACGTCCGCCCGGAGCGCCAGATCTGGCCCGAGGCCCACCCACGGGCAGATCAGGTCACCCTCGCCCAAGAGCTCGATGTGCGCTCGTTCGGCCACGCCGACCCTGATCAGGATCACCCCCTGCAGGACGAGGAGGCCCGGACCGCCCGCATCCGGCGGCGCCGAGAAGCGCCACGGTCCGACCGGGTGCACGAAGGCCGGCGCGGTGGCGGCCGGGACGGCCTCACGCCACTCGTCGCGCGCTACTGCCGCGCCGAGGTCGGGATCCTCGTCGAGGACGCGCACGTGGCTGCGCGCCTCGATGGGGTATGGCGGAATGTCCGCCCACTCGCGTGCTGCCATCAGGGACATCAGGTTTTCTGGTTAGTTGACTCCGGTTCGTCTCTACCCGAAAACGGACCGGCGCATATAAGGGTAATCGGCTACAGGAGTTCGAGATACCGGGCCACCAGCGGCCCGATCTCGATCAGGTCCCCACTGCGCAGACTGGTCGAGACCACGCGCTCGCCATTGACCCAAGTGCCGTTGAGGCTGCGATTGTCGAGCAGCTGGGTCCCCCGACCGTCGTAGGTCAGGGTGGCATGGCGGCGTGAGATGTGGCCGTCGTCGAGCCGAATCTGGGCGACCAGCGCCCGCCCAATCGTCGTCGCCCCTTTGGCCAGCCGGAAGAGGCGCATTCCATCCCGGCTCTCGAACGCCACATACGGGCCCGGACTAGCCTGCGACACCGTGATCAGGTGCCGAAGGGTGCGGTAGTCCAGAAGCTCCAAGGGGTCCCGGGGCCCGGTCCGCACGCCCCAGAGCCGTTCGGTGCCGAGCGGGCGCTCGAGTGGGGCAGCGCTAGGACTCTGCTGTCTCTGCGTGGTCGTTGCCATCCCCGGATCAGATCAGCGCCATCTCGCGACCGCGTAAGCGCTGATGAAGGAGTTCTGAAGAGGCATCGAGGTCGCGTTGTCGGATGACTGTGGGCAGCCGACACCGGACCCGGGGTGCCAGCAAATATCTCCTGCATATGCGCTTGCAGATTGAGCCGCTGGCCGGTCGCCGTTCATCTTTTCCAGCCGCCTTACGGGACTATCACCGCCATGCGGACACGTCTTCCCCTCTCCCTCGCGGCGGCCATCATGCTCTACACCCCCGCCGCCGCATCGGCCGACTTTGTTCATACGGTGATGCCAGGCGAGTCGCTGACCTCGATCGCCGCGGCCGACGGTTTAAGCGTGGGCCAGCTGGCGGCCGCCAACGGCCTATCCCCCACCGCGCAACTGATCAAGGGATCAACCATTCAGATCCCGTCCCAGGGGGCCGCCGCGCCCAGCACTACGGTCACCCCCGCAGCCACGTCGGCCAATTTTGCTCACACGGTGATGCCGGGCGAGTCGCTGACCTCGATCGCCGCAGCCGACGGTCTAAGCGTGGGCCAGCTGGCGGCCGCCAACGGCCTATCCCCCACCGCGCAACTGATCAAGGGATCAACCATTCTGATTCCGTCCCAGGGGGGCCCTGCGACCGCCGTGCCCAGCACGTCCAGCGCAGCGACCAGCTCCGACGGCGACGGCGACACAGACGGCGACACCTCGGATTCCGCCGCTCCAGCCACTCCGCCCCCCAGCTCCGCCACGAGTGGGAGCTACGTGGTCCAGCCAGGGGACACGCTGACCGCCATCGCCACTCGCGCGGGTACGAGCGTCAGCGCCCTGGCGGCCGCCAACGGGCTCGACCCCAACGGTGTGCTTCCCGCGGGCACAACCCTGTCCCTTTCCGGTACGGGCGCCGGCGCGCCGCTTCCCACGCAGCCACCCGCGGTGGGAACCACCGTCGTGGGTCGGATGACCTGGTTCGGCGGCCCCAACGATCCGAACGCCCAGGGCGTTCCGGCCAGCGGCCTAGGCTGGCTCCCGAACGGGATGTCCTATTACAACGAGGGCTCACTGGGTCATAACTGGGTGATCAAGTTCCCTTGGGGTGAGACGCTGCCCATGACCCAGATCGACATCGGTCCGGCACCCTGGACCGGCAACCCGTTCGACCTCGCCTACAGCGCCCTGCCCAGCACCCCGTACAACCAGAGCACCTGGCCCAACCCGGTGGTCACGGGCACCTACGAGGGGCCCTGACCCACCCCGGCGGATCGGTTTCGGCTTACGTACGAGTCGCTCCGGGCGCGGGCCGGCGGGCAGGGAGACAGCTGACGCGCCGCCGGCGGGACCCACAGAGCGCCCAAGGCATTTCGCCACAGGGCGCATAGAATCACCCCGCCACCACGAGAGGAGCCCGATGAGCGAGGCGCCGGTAAAGTACACCCTCCGCGAGGAGGACATCCCCACGCATTGGGTGAACTTGCTGGCCGACCTGCCCGCCGCCGGACCGCCGCCCCTGCATCCGGGAACCCTGCAGCCGGCCGGCCCGGACGACCTTTCCGCACTGTTCCCGATGGCGCTGATCGGGCAGGAGGTGTCCTCCGATCCTGACATCGAGATCCCCGAGCAGGTCCGCGAGGTGTACAAGCTGTGGCGGCCCACTCCGCTCTACCGGGCGCGGCGACTCGAGCGCGAGCTGGATACCCCAGCGCACATCTATTACAAGTACGAGGGGGTCTCACCGCCCGGGTCACACAAGCCGAACACGGCCGTAGCCCAGGCGTACGAGAACGCCACCGCCGGCATTAAGAAGCTGACCACGGAGACGGGCGCCGGCCAGTGGGGTTCGGCCTTGGCCTTCGCCTGCGGCCTGTTCGGAATGCAGTGCGAGGTGTGGATGGTCGGCTCGAGCTATGACCAGAAGCCCTACCGGCGGTCGATGATGGAGACCTGGGGCGCCACGGTGCACCGTTCGCCATCCGAGCTGACGCAGGCCGGCAGAGCCCAGCGCGAGCACTCGACCGGCTCGCTGGGCATCGCCATCTCGGAGGCGGTCGAGGTCGCGGCTCAGGATCCTGAGACGAACTACTCGCTGGGATCGGTCCTCAACCACGTGCTCCTCCATCAGACGGTCATCGGCCAGGAGGCACTGGCCCAGATGGCCATGGCGGGTGACGAGCCCGATGTGGTGGTGGCCTGCGTGGGCGGTGGCTCTAACTTCGGCGGCCTGACGTTTCCCTTTCTGCGCCGGGTCATGCGCGAGGGCGCGAGCACGCGGTTTGTGGCCGCCGAGCCAGCTGCCTGTCCCACTCTGACCCGTGGCGTCTACGCCTACGACTTCGGTGACACCGTGGGCCTCACGCCCCTGATGCCGATGTACACGCTGGGCCACAGCTTCGTCCCACCCCCCGTCCACGCCGGAGGCCTGCGCTACCACGGGGACTCGCCGCTTCTGTGCGCTCTGGTCAAGCAGGG
>JBPYDM010000013.1:0-2606 GCA_051986255.1 Solirubrobacteraceae bacterium
GGCCACCTGCCCAGAGGCAGCCGCCTGCCGGGCCACGTGGACATAAGAGGGCCGATCCAGACGGTCCACGCCTCCCGGTGTCACACGCGCCACCTGTTCGCCCTTGCCGGCATGGGGCGATGACGCGTGCCCTGTCAATGCAGCCACGGTGCGAAGCGCCACCAGGCCACAGCACACGATCGCTACGGCCGCCGCTATTCGAGACGGCGGGAATCGCCGGCGAGGCCGCGCGTCCTGGCCGATCCTCGCCGCCTCCATGTCCGTGTGTGTCCTCTCCTCAGGAAACTGGATCAGGTCACGGACATCGGCGACACCGTCCCAGAACTGCTCCGCGCGGACCGGGCGGGCACCGTCCGTGGACCCACCCGCGTCATCTGCGCTGGCCCCATCCTCAGCGTCCGGCTCATCCGCAGCGCCGGGACCAAAGGGAACGAGATCTTCCGGAGCTCCGAACCACGCCGTCGCCTTGGGACCGAACCAGTCCCGGTGGAGTCGGACGACGTTGCCGTCCCCCTCAGAACCTGGGCCTACCTCGTCCTCCCGCCCGTCCGTTTCCACTCGATTTGCAGACCTTTTTGGGATTCTGTCTGCCCCGGTGCGGTATTCTACACCGGGCATGGATCCAGTTAGCCTCAATTAGCAGAAATGTGACTACTTCGCCTGGTGATATCGGAGAATTCCTTACCGTGGCGGAGGTTGCTGAGTTGCTAAAGCTCAACCAGCAGACCGTCCGCAATTGGATTGATCAGGGATCGTTGCCTGCACTCAAGGTGGGTCGGCGAGTACGCATCAAGCGCTCCGATCTCGAGCGCATGCTTGAGCAGGGCTACATGAAGGGCGGAAATTCGCCATCCGGTCAGCGAGGGGCCAGCGCCGAGGAGTTTTGGGGTGGAGAGCCGGTGGGTCTTGCGGAGCAGCCCGCCAGCGGCGAGGGATCCGGCGCGGAGCCCCGGGAGGCCGAGGACGAGCCAGGCGCCCCGCGGGAGTCAAGAGCTTCTGGGAACGGGTCGTGATGGAGTCACGCGGCGGTCGCGATCCGGCCGAGTCAGCGCCGAGCGCGTCCGCCGGGCCTGACCTGCAGCGCGGTGATCTCGATCCGCAGCACGCCCAGATCATGCGAGCCGTGCGGCAGGCGAGTACCGATTGGGCGCAGGCAATGCGGGCCCACAAGCTCGCTCCACCCGATGCCGGGTTCTCCGCCCGGCTGCGCGGCCTAGCCGAGGCGGCCAGGCGCGAGCAGATTGCCTGGGAGCACGCTCACGCGGCTGGACTGCTCTGGCGCCCCATCCCAGACGCCGCACATGCCGAGCCGCCCTACGAGCTTCGGTCCGGTACCGGGCGGCGTGGGCCGGCTTTGCTGTGGGCACGCTTTGACACGGCCGTGGGCGCCCTTAACCACGCCATCGCCGGGTCGAGCGCCGCTGCCGTGGCCGACGCGTTTGGCGAGATGGCCGAAGTGGCAGGGGAGTTAGCGAACGCCGTGTCCGGGGAAGACGAGTCCTCGGGGCGGCGTGACGAGCGATCCCGCGCCCGCGGGATCGCTTGAGCCGCTCCAGGCAGGGCTCCCTGCGCCCCTCTAGCGGAATCTTTACTCGAGATGAAGGGCGCGGTGGGACTCTCTGCAGACGGGTACGGGCAATCGAGAAGGGAAGGGGATCACATGCCTCAAATCATCGTGACTGCTGATAGCGCACACGATCGGGATCAGCCCGGCGTCATGCTCCGTGAGCGGGTGAACGTCGCCGATTTCGACAGCGAGCGGTTCGCGGCGAACCTGATCGAGCGCCTCGGATGGGCTGTGGTAGATGCCACCGAGGCGGAGCGCGATCCGGGTCGGCGCGAACTCGTCCACACATAGCCGTATCTCCGAATAGCTGACAGGGCCACCGCTGGCCATACTGGCTGGCGGTGGCAACGATTTCGGATACCGAGCCCTGGGCTGCTCTGCTTCAGGGCGGGCGGGAGGACGGCCGACTCGTCCACGAGCACGCCGAGCGCGCCCGCGGCTCGCGGCTGGTTCCGGTCCCGTCGGACCTCGCCCCGGCAGTGAACCGGGCACTGGCCACGGTCGGGATAAGCCAGCTCTACGGGCACCAGGCCGACGCGCTGTGGGCCGCCTTTGAGGGACCGACCATCGTCACCACGGGCACGGCGTCGGGCAAATCGCTGTGCTTCCAGCTCCCAACGTTGGACGTGCTGACGGGCGACCCGCGCGCCCGGGCCCTGTATCTGTACCCCACCAAGGCGCTGGCCCAGGACCAAGCGCGGGCGCTGCACGCCTTCGGGCTCCCCCGCCACATCCGGCCGGCGATCTACGACGGCGACACCCCACGGGCCGAGAGGACGGCCATCCGAAAGCGGAGCAACCTGGTCCTCACCAACCCGGACATGCTCCACGTGGGGATCCTCCCGCACCACCATGCCTGGGACGAGCTGCTCGCCAACCTCGCCTTCGTGGTGGTGGACGAGGCGCACACCTACCGGGGTGTCTTCGGGTCTCACGTGGGCGGGGTGCTCCGTCGGCTTCGGCGGGTGGCCGCAATCCACGGCAGTCAGCCCCGATTTCTTCTGGCCAGCGCCACCATCGCCAACCCCCAGGAACTGGC
>JBPYDM010000014.1:0-8206 GCA_051986255.1 Solirubrobacteraceae bacterium
CGTTTCGCGCCTACTACCGCGAGCGGCTGGCCGGCGACGAGATGTTCCTGACCGACGAGGCGCGACACATCGGCTATGCCACGGCCTTCGAGATCCCCATGCCCGCCGTCCAGCAGCCCGGCAAGCGCGTCCATGACCTGCTCATGCTCGGGAGCCTGCCCCGGCGGGTCCGCGAGCTGTATGGGCTTTCGTTCACGCTTCAGCACCGGATGGCGTTCGAAGCAGCCGTACAGGCGATCCGCGCCGCCCGCCGTCTGACTCCCGCGCCGCTGGCGCGGGGGTGGAACACCCGCTCATTTGACGGGGTGGCCAAGACCGAGCGCCGGCGGATCGAGCGAGGCCTGCCCACGCCGCAGGTGGGGGCGTAGGTAAGGCCGCCAGGCGCTCTAGCCGATCTCCAGTACGACCTTCCCGGTCGCGCCGCGCCCGTCGATCAACTTGAGTGCCTCGGCCGCCCGCGCTAGCGGGAAGCGCGCGCCGACGATCGGCCGGACGTGGCCCTGGTCGACCAGCCGCATGATCTCGGCGCCGATCTGCCGCGTGACATCGGGCTTTTCCATCACGTAGGCCCCCCAGCCGGCCCCCACGACCTCGGTGTTGCCCAACAGCAGGCGGTTGACCTTGACCTCCGGGATCGAGCCGCCCGTGAATCCCACCACCACGACACGTCCGTTCTCCCGCAGCGAGCGCAGGCTGTCCGTGAAGCGGTCGCCGCCCACCGGGTCAAGCACGACGTCGACGCCACCGCCCGAGAGCCCCTTGGCCTCGTCCTTCCAGGGCCCGTCGGAGCGGACCACCACGTCGGCTCCAGCTTCCCTGGCTGCCTGCTCCTTCTCGTCTGTCGACACGACGCCGATTGTTTTCGCTCCCAGCCCCTTGGCCACCTGAAGGGCGGCGGTCCCCACGCCACCAGCCGCGCCATGCACGAGCACGGTCTCCCCCTGGGCCAGCCGGCCCCGCATCCGCAAGGCAAACCACGCCGTGTGGTAGTTGAGAACCAGCGCCGCCCCCTGGGCGAAATCGAGCTCCGCGGGCAGCTTGAAGCACATGAAGGCCGGTGCCACGGCCACCTCGGCGAATCCGCCCAGCGCGCAGAAGGCGGCCACCCGATCCCCGGGCGCAACGTCGGCGTCGGGAGGGGCTGAGCGGACAACTCCTCCCACCTCGCTGCCCGGTACGAAAGGAAGGGGCGGCTTGAGCTGGTACTCGCCCCGGGTCTGGAGCACCTCGGGGAAAGACACGCCGGCGGCGCTGACGTCCACCATCACGCCCTGACCCGGTGTGAGCATGTGCGAAGGCTCAGGCTCGGGAATGTCGACCGAGGCCAGCGCGCTCTCCGGACCGCTCAGCTCGGTGATCTGGATCGCGCGCACGGCGCGGCATGCTACCCGGCTGAGTTAAGCGAACTCCTCCTCCAGTACCCGGATGGCTCGGGGTCGAGCGCGCGTCACCTCGAGCTGGGCAATCCGCTCCAGGGCGGCGGCGAACCGCGACTCCAGGACGGCATGCACGACCATCACCAGACGGGCCTGGTCGCCCAGGCCCCGCTGAACCACCGACCTCACCGATACATCCTCCTCGGCCAGCACCTGGGCCACCTGGGCCAGCACACCGGGCTCGTCGGCCACCTCCAGATGCAGGTAGAAGGCCGAGACTACGTCCTGGACGATCTCCAGGACGTTCATCGTGGGGGGCGTGGATGCCGGGGGGATCATGGCGCTGATCACGTCGCCCAGCACCGCCGTGGCCGTCTGAGGGCCGCCCGCCCCCGGGCCGGACATGGTGATCTCGGTGATCGCCCCCGACTCCACCGTGACGGCGTTGAACGGCCCCATCACCGAGGCCAGAGGGTGTCCGGGGTAGAGGAAGGCGGGGTGCACGCGGACCGACAGCCCCTCGCCGATGCGCTCCGCGGTCCCGATCAGCTTGAGCTGCAGCCCGAGCTCTCGCGCGTATTCCAGATCGTCGGGCTGCACGTGCTCGATCCCCTCGAAGCGCACCTGGTCCAGGTGGACGGGAGTATCGAAGGCCAGACGGGCCAGAATGGCCATCTTGGCCGCGGCGTCCCGCCCGTCCACGTCCTCAGATGGGTCGGCCTCGGCGTATCCCAGGCGCTGTGCCTCGGCCAGAGCCTCCTGAAAGGTCATGCCGGTGCGGGCCATCTCGGTGAGGATGAAGTTGGTGGTGCCGTTGACGATGCCGTGCACCCGGTCGATCCTGGCCCCGGCCAGCGACTCCTGGAGCACGCGGATCACGGGGACCACGCCGGCCACCGCGCCTTCGAAGCGGAGCTGCACGCCGTGCTGTCGGGCGGCGTCCCACAGCTCCTCCCCGTAGCGAGAGAGGAGCTGTTTGTTGGCGGTTACCACGTGGCGGCCGGCCTGAATGGCCCGGAGCACCCACTCCCGGGCAGGGTCGATTCCGCCCATCACCTCAACCACCAGGTCCGAGCGCTCCAGCAGCTCGTCGAAGGAGCCCTCACGGCGCGTGAGGATTCCCGACAGCTCGGGCCGCAGTCCGGTCACCAGCTCGATCCGGTCGGCCTGGTCGGAGAGCAGCTCGGCGAATGCCCGCCCGACGGTGCCGTGGCCCAGCAGTCCAACGCGGAAGCGTCCTTCAGTCGATGTCACGGGCCGTCAGGTCCTCGTGTGTCTCGCGCCGCACCACCAAGCGCGCGAGGCCTCTGTGGCAGAAGATGACTGGCGGCCGCGGCACGCTGTTGTAGTTGTTGGTCAGCGCATAGCCGTAGGCTCCGGTCACCGGCGTGGCCACCACATCCCCCGGTGCCGGATCGGGGAGCACGAGGTCACGCACGATCACGTCGCCCGACTCGCAGTGCTTTCCCGCCAGGTGGCAGCGCTCGGTTCCCGGGCTCAGCGGGCGGTTGGCGATCAAGGCCTCGTAGCGCGACCCGTAGAGCATGGGCCGCAGGTTGTCCGACATTCCTCCGTCCACGGCCACCCACGTGGAGACGTTCCGCTTCACGGTTTCAACCGTGTAAAGGGTCACGGCCGAATGAGCGACGAGCGCCCGGCCAGGCTCGAGCACCAGCCGTTTATCCACTCCGAGCCACTGGTGCGCGGTGTCGACGATCGTCTCCACATACTCCGCCACGGTCGGGGGCCGCTGGGCGGAGGTATACGCGACGCCCAGTCCCCCACCGAAGTTGTACGTCGCCAGCGAGTCGTCCACTTCGGCGACCGCACGAACCGCCTCCGCGAAGGGCTCCAGCGCGAACAGCTGCGAACCGATGTGGCAGTGCAGACCGGTCAGGTCGAGGTGGACCGAGGCCCTGACCCGTCCGATGGCCTGCCTGGCATCGCGAATCGAGAAACCGAACTTGGAGTCAGCCTGGCCCGTCGAGATAGCGTGGTGCGTGTCTCCAGCCACGTCGGGCGTGACCCGGATCAACACCGCCTGGACCGCTTCCAGCTCTGCCGCCACCCTGTCCAGTCGCTCGAGGTCATCGAATGAGTCCAGGACCACCTGGCCCACCCGCCTGAGAACCGCGGTCCGCAGCTCACTCTCGGATTTGGCGTTTCCGTGCAGATAGATCCGCCGGGGATCGAAGCCGGCGCGGAGGGCCAGGTGGAGCTCGCCGCCCGAGGCCACGTCGCAGCCGAGCCCCTCCCGGGCGAGCAGCCGGTAGACCGCCGTGCACGGGAACGCCTTGGATCCGAACAGCACCTCGTAGTCGCGGTGGCGCGCGGCCAACGCGTCCGAAAAAGATCTGGCCCGAGCCCGCAGATCGTCCTCGGCCACGACGTAGGCCGGCGATCCGAACTCCCTGACCAACTCGAGCGCGTCACACCCCCCAATCTCCAGGTGCCCGCGCTCGTTCACCCGGGTTCCCTGGGGATAGACATGGAGTAGCTCGCTGGCCGCGACGCTCACGGGCGCGATCATGCCATGCCGCCAGTCGGCGCCCCCTGGACGGCGTGCCCACCCGGGCTTGACATGATCGCGTCGTGGCCCGGCAGGTACGCACGATCAACCCCGTACTGCCCGACGAGATGACGGTCCACGACGGGCTCGCCTATTCCCTGTGGCTGCCGGCAGACCACGCGGCGCTCCGGGGGGGTGTGGTCATCCTGCACGGCGCCGGCTCGTGCAAGGAGAACCACCACGACTTCGCCCGCGCGGCGCTGGCTGCGCGGTTCGCAGCAATCGCCTTCGATCTCCGTGGCCACGGAGACAGTGACGGGCCGATGGACTCGCGGGTGCTGGAGGACGTGGCCATGATGGCCGAGTTGTTACGAGTCCGCTTGGCCGAGCGCTTCGGGGCGGGCGGGGCCGCCGAGCACGTCGCCCTCCGAGGTTCGAGCTTGGGCGGCTACCTGGCCATCCTGGCGGCGCCTCTCGCCCGCGCCAGGGCGGTGGTGGCGATATCCCCGGCCAGCGCGGAAGGGCTGCTTCGGGGCCTGACGAGCGGTTCATTTCAGTTTGATGTGAACCGTCCCGCCCTGGAGGAGTTCCTGATCGCGCAGGACCTCCAGAGCGCCGTGGCCGGGCTCGCGATCCCACTGCTCCTGCTGCACGCGGAGGGAGACGAGCAGGTGCCGGTTCAGCACTCGCGCGAGCTGGCGGGCCTGACCTCACAGCGCTACAGCCGCCTGGTGGCGGTGCCGGGCGGTCATCATCGCTCCGTCCAGCACGACCCCGAACTCAACGCCGTGGCGCTCGGGTTTGTGCGACGGGCCCTGGCGGAGGAGGGGTAGCTGCTTGCTACCCCTCCTCCGCCCGCCCGGACGGCCGCAATTTGTCTCTGGGCGTCGCCATGGCGACTTTCAGAGCCATATTGCGGGCAGAGCCGGGCGCGGCTGCTTGCCGCTCTTACACAGAGTTTCATCTTGGTCTGCCACCATTACTCATGCATATGGCCCAAAAGAGTTCATTTGGTCGTGACCGCGGCCTCCAGGCCCGGATGGCGCTGACGCTATTCCTGCTCGGCTTGGTCTACGCCGTGCTGATCGGCGCCCTCATCGCGTCGGGCGCGGGAGCGGCGATCATCGCCATTGCAGCGGGAGGCTTGTTCCTCGTCCAGTTTTTCACCTCGGACAAGATCGCCCTGTACTCGATGGGCGCCAAGGAGGTCAGTCCGCAGGACTATCCACAGCTCCATGGCATCGTGGAACGGCTGTGCGTCCAGGCCAACCTGCCCAAGCCGCGGGTGGCGGTGGCCCAGACCGCGATGCCGAACGCGTTCGCCGTTGGCCGCTCGCCCAAGAAGGCCACCGTGTGTGCCACGTCGGGGATCCTGGATCTCCTCACTCCGGTGGAGCTGGAGGCGGTGCTCGGCCACGAGCTGACCCATGTACAGAACCGGGACGTGATGGTAATGACCATCGCCAGCTTCTTCGCGTCGATTGCCGCGTTCATCGTCCAGTTCGGCTTCTTCTTCGGCGGTGCCTTCGACGACGAGAACCAAGGCGGCGCGATCGGGTTCTTCGTGGTCGTAATCGTGTCCGCCGTCGTGTATGTGGTCTCCTGGTTGCTGCTTCAGGCGCTGTCCCGCTATCGAGAGTTCGCGGCGGATCGTGGCTCGGCGATCCTCACCGGACGCCCCAGCGCGCTGATCTCGGCTCTGCTCAAGATCAGTGGCGGTATGCAGACGGTCCCAAAGCAGGATCTCCGCGCGGCCTCGGGCGAGCTCGCCGCGTTCTACATCTTCCCGCCCAAGGCCAAGCAGACGGTGGCGAGCCTGTTTTCCACGCACCCGCCGCTGGAAGCCCGGATCGCCGCCCTGCAGCGGCTCGAGGCCCAGCTTCAGGGAACGGCCTAGGCGTCCGGAAGGGAGCGGCGGCGGCGCCGTCGGCGGGCCCGCCCTAAGATCCTCAGCCGATGGGCTTCCTCGACGTGCTGATGGGAAAGCGCAAGCTGGCCGGGCCGGCTGCGGATCGGCTGTTCGCCATCAGCACGGCGTACGTGAAGTTCGAGACCGAGCTGAGCATCACATCGTCCGGCCGGGCGGCCATCGTCTTCCAGCCGTTGGCCACTGCGGACTTCAGCTCAATCGTCAAGGACATGGAGGAGGTGGTTAGGGCCACCTCGTCAGACAGCGGGACGGCCGTCGAGACATCCGATGACAGCTACGGATATCGCTGGCTCATCCTCCGCGGCCAGGACTTCGACAGCCTCGTGGTGGGGATCAACGCGGTCAGCACCGCGCTCGAGGAAGGGGGCTACGGCGAGCGGGTGCTGTGTGCTGTGTTCGCCTTTCAGGACGAGCAGAAGCACCCGCTGTACTGGATCTACAACTACAAGCGGGGACTGTTCTACCCCTTTGTGCCGGCGCCGGGAGACGAGCAGCGCAACGTCGAGCGCGAGTTTGTCCTCAAGGCCCAGGTGGGCAACGAGCTGCCTGTCGAGGCCGAGCACGAGCGGTGGTTCCCGCTGTGGGGCATTCCGATCTGACCCAGCTGCCCCGGGTCGCCATCCTCTGCGGCGGCCGCGGGACGAGACTGCAGGAGCACTCACCATCGCTGCCCAAGCCGCTGGTCGAGATCGGCGGGCGCCCGATCGTCTGGCACGTGATCCAGATCTATCTGGCCCAGGGGTTTCGCCGCGTCCTGCTGCTCACCGGATACCGGGGTGAGCTGATCGAGCGCTTCGTGCGCGAATGCGACTGGCCGTCCGACGCCGAGGTCGAGTGCCTGGATACGGGGCTCGACACCCCCACCGGTGGGAGGGTGCGTCGCGCAGCTGCGCTGCTCGAGGCGGAGCGGTTCTGCCTGGCCTACTCGGATGGCGTGGCCGACATTGATCTCCGTGCGCTCCTGGCTCAGCACGATCGCCGCCGGCCTGTGGGGACGATGACCGTCGTGCACCCCCTGCTGCCCTTTGGCTTAGCGGAGCTGAACGGCGACGGCTCAGTCCGCGGTTTCGTTGAGAAACCGCAGACCCAACACTGGGTGAACGCCGGATTCTTCTGTTTCGAGCCCGCCGTGCTCGACCTGCTGGCCGAGCCGTCAGTCCTGGAGCAGGAGCCGCTGGCTCAGCTGGCCAGCCGGGGCGAGCTGCACGCCTTCTGTCATCACGGCTTCTGGGAGTGCATGGACACGTACAAGCACGCCACCCTGCTCAACGACCTGTGGCTCGGCGGGCGGGCGCCGTGGAAACTGTGGCCATGACCGATTCATTGCCCCAGCGCGTACTGGTCACTGGCGCCTACGGCCTGCTCGGCGGTTGGCTCGTCGCAGCATTGCTCGACCGGGGGACGGCGGTGACGGTGATTCGCCGCGACTGCACTCCCCGCTCCGGGCTGGTGATGATGGGGCTCGAGCCGCTGGTCTCGGTGGTCCACGGGGATGTGATTTCCGAGGGGCTGGTCGCCCGTACGATCTCCGAATACGAGATCGACACGGTCTTCCATCTCGCCGCCCAGACGCTCGTGCCCACCGCGAACCGGGCGCCGCTGTCGACCTTCGATACCAACATCCGGGGTACCTGGTTGACGCTCGAGGCGTGTCGGCTGACCGACACCGTCCAGCGGGTAGTAGTGGCCTCCTCCGACAAGGCGTACGGGCCTAATGATCGGCTGCCCTACACCGAGGAGCATCAGCTCGATGCCCGCTTCCCCTATGAAGCCTCGAAGGCCGCAGCCGACCTGATCGCCCGCTCCTATTGGCATGCCTGGCGGCTGCCCGTGGCCGTTACCCGCTTCGCCAACCTCTACGGCGGTGGTGACTTCAATCTCTCGCGCCTGGTGCCCGAGACGGTGATGGCCGCGCTGGTCGGCCGCTCCCCGGTCGTGAGATCGGACGGCTCACCCGAGCGGGATTTCCTCTACGTGGAGGATGCCGTGGCCGCGTATCTCGCCATCGCTGATGCGCTCGGAGACCGCGAGCAACCAGGGCCGGCGGCCGGCGAGGCATTCAACGCCGGAGGCGGCCAGCCGCACCGGGTGCTCGACGTCGTGCGGCTGATCTGCCAGCTCGCGGGCAGTCGCATGGAACCGGTCATCCGAGGCAGCGGTACGCCTGCCGGGGAGATCGACCGCCAGTGGGTCGGCCACTCCAAGCTCTTCGAGCTCACCGGCTGGCAGCCTGCGGTGACCCTGGAGGACGGACTCCGGCGGACACTCGCCTGGTATCGCGACCACCCGACGGGCTAGTGCCCCGAGTCAGACTAGTGACCTGAGTCGTTAGTTCGTAGGCATGCTGGGTTTGGGGGCGAATCCATCGTCGGTATCTACGACGATTGGAGG
>JBPYDM010000015.1:0-9113 GCA_051986255.1 Solirubrobacteraceae bacterium
GAAATAGCCCATGCCTCCTCATCGAGGTACTGGAAGACCGGTGTGTGGGAGGGACCGACGGTCGAGGCCCCGGCCTGGGCCTCGCCGGTGACCGTGGAGGACATGAAGCGTTTGGTGGCCGAGGCTCAGCGGCTGCTCCCCGGCGTTGGGATCCAGGTGCCGCCCAACCTGGCGGGCTGGTGGCTCGAGCTGCTCGAGGCGGGGGCCAGCGACCTGGGCGGGCTCAGCGCCAACGGCGATCACATCTCTCCCGAGCACCCGTTCCCCTCGCCGGGAAGCGTCCGGCGCCAGCTTTACGAGCGCGGCCTGGCGCTCAGCGAGCGGCTGTGCGTATACCCGGAGTACATCGAGCCGGCCTGGCTGTCCCGGCCCGTGTTGGACGTGATCAAGCGCTGCTACTGGTCGTTCATCCCGCGCCGGGGCTCGGGTCGGCGTCGCCTGGTCGCGCTCGGGGACGAGACGGCGCCGCGGGCGCTGGCCCGTGGGCGGGAAGGCCTTCCCCTGAGCGCAGAGGAGGCTACGGCGCTATTCGCAGAGCGCAGGCCGCGGGTGGTGGAGGAGATGCGGGCGGCTGCCGACGAGCTGCGCCGCGAGTTGGCCGGCGAGACGGTGACCTTTGTCGTCAACCGCAACATCAACGTGTCCAACGTGTGCGTGGTGGGCTGCGCGTTCTGCGGGTTTGGCCAGTCGCGCCGGTCCCCCGACGCCTACGAGCACTCGGTGCAGGAGTTCGCCTCCCGCGTCCACGACGCCGTCGAGTACGGGGCCACCGAGATCTGCATGCAGTCGGGCATTCATCCCGACTGGACTCTGGACGACTACGAGCGCTGGCTGCGCCTGGCCAAGGAGCTCGCGCCCCACGTCCACCTCCACGCCTACTCGCCGATGGAGGTGGCCCATATGTGCGACATCAGCGGTCTGGCGCCGCGGGCGGTGTTCGCCCGGCTGCGCGAGGCCGGCCTGGACTCTACCCCGGGGACCGCCGCCGAGGTGCTGCACGACGGCGTGCGGGAACGGATCTCCCCTAACAAGCTGCCGGTGGCCCGGTGGGTGGAGATCATCGAGGCCTCGCACGCGGAGGGCCTGCGCTCCACCGTGACCGTGATGTTCGGGCACATCGAGGAGCCCTGGGAGCTGGCCGAGCACATGCGAGTGGTCCGTGAGCTCCAGGAGCGCACCGGCGGGTTCACGGAATTCGTCCCGCTGTCGTTCATCCCCTTCCATACCTTGCTCGGCCGCACGCACGGGATCGAAGAGATCTCCTCCGAGGAGAACCTCAAGCACACCGCCGCCTTCCGCCTGGCGCTGGGCCGGACGGTTCAGAACCTCCAGGCAAGCTGGGTAAAGATGGGCCTCGAGGCCGCCACCGAATCACTGCGCTGGGGCGTCAATGACCTGGGCGGGACGCTGATGGAGGAGTCGATCTCGCGCATGGCCGGCAGCCACCACGGCGTCAGGCTCGATCCCGGGGACCTGGTGGCGGCTGCGCACCGGGCCGGGCGCCCGGCCGCCGAGCGCACGACGCTCTACGAGATCCGCCAGCGCTTCGAGCTACCCGCGGCCGCGTAGCTAAGAAAACTCTGTCTTCCCGCACGTGAGTTCGTGGTATACACAGACGAGTGATGGAGCCGAGTGGGGTTGATTCGGCTTTGGCCAGGGCTGCGGTGGCTACCGACGTTGCGCTGAACGCGCGCGAGCTGACGCGACGCTACGGCCAGGGCGATACCGCAGTGGACGCCCTCCGCGGCGTCTCCCTGGAGGTTCTGTCCGGCCAGCTCGTGGCCATCATGGGCCCGTCAGGGTCGGGCAAGTCGACGTTGATGCACCTGCTGGCCGGGCTCGACAAGCCGACGAGCGGAACGGTGGAGATCGCCGGGACCGACATTACGTCGCTCGACGATGCGTCGCTCACCCTGCTGCGACGGGAGCACATCGGTTTCGTGTTCCAGTTCTTCAACCTGCTGCCGATGCTGACCGCGGAGGAGAACGTGCTTCTCCCCGAGACGATCGCCGGGAAGAAGCCGGATCGGGCGTGGATGGACGAGCTTCTGACCCGGACCGGGATCGCGGACCGCCGGTCGCACCGGCCCTCGGAGCTTTCGGGCGGCCAACAGCAGCGCGTGGCCATCGCCCGTGCGCTCGTGACCAAGCCGACCATCGTGCTGGCGGACGAGCCGACCGGCAATCTCGATTCGAAGACCGGCGGGGAGATCCTGAATCTCCTGCGAGCCTCCGCGGATGACTATGGCCAGACGATCATCATGGTCACCCACGAGGGCCGGGCCGCGTCCATTGCCGACCGGATCCTGTTCCTGGCCGACGGCCTCATCGTCAGGGAGTTGACCGAGTCAAGTCCGGGCGAGGTGCTCGAGGTTATGAGCGCCCTGCAGGCGTAACCGTCAAGGGTCGGCGGTGACCCGGGTCGCGCTCAAGGGACTGGCGGGGCGCAAGCTCCGGGCGACGCTGACATCGGTCGCCATCGTCATCGGGGTGGCCATGGTCAGCGGCACGTTCGTGCTCACCGACACGATCAAGTCGGCCTTCTCCGGGATCTTCACCCAGGCGTACAAGAACGCGGACGCGGTGATCACGGGCAAGAGTGCGATCAGTAACAACAGCTCCGGCGGCGGGCCGGGGACTCCCACGCTCGCGGCCCCCCTTCTGGCTCAGGTCCAACAGCTTCCCCAGGTTTCGCTCGCCGCCGGGTCGATCGCCGACACCGCCCAGATCGTCGGGCACGACGGCAAGGTGATCTCCCGCGGGGGTGCCCCCGGACTGGCCTTCAGCTACTCGCCTGCCGGACTGCGCTTCACCCCGCTGAGGCTGGCCAGCGGCAGCTGGCCCACCGGTCCCGATCAGGTCGACATCGACGCCGCGACCGCGCAGGACCAGCACTTTGCCGTGGGGCAGACGGTCGGCGTGCTCGCCCGCGGTCCCGTGCAGCGCTTCAGGGTCGCCGGAACGGTCACGTTCGCTGGAGTGTCCTCGCTCGGGGGGGCGACCCTCTCGATCTTTTCCCTCCCCACTGCGCAGCGGATCTTCCACAAGCAGGGGCTCTATGACCAAATCAACGTGGCCAAGAAGCCCGGCGTCTCTGAGGAGGCGCTGCTGGCGGCGATCCGGCCACTACTGCCCCCCGATGGCCAGGTACGCACCGGCCAGGCACAGGCTCAGCAGGCCACCAAGGACACGAGTGGCTTTTTGAACATATTTCAGGATTTCCTGCTCGCGTTCGCGGGCGTCGCGCTGTTCGTCGGCAGCTTTGTGATCGCCAACACCCTGTCGATCACCATCGCACAGCGAACCCGCGAGCTGGCCACGCTGCGTACTCTCGGGGCGACGCGCCGTCAGGTCCTGGCCTCGGTTCTGCTCGAGGCGCTCGTGATCGGAGTGATCGCGTCGGTCGTCGGTCTGTTCCTCGGTCTGGCTCTGGCCAAAGGACTGAACTCCCTGTTCGTCTCATTCGGCATTGATCTGCCGAATAACGGCACGGTGTTCAAGGAGAGGACGATCATCGTCTCGCTCCTCGTCGGGATCATCGTCACGATGCTGGCCGCGCTACGCCCGGCGCTGCGCTCGACACGCGTCCCGCCCATCTCGGCCGTGCGGGAGGGAGCCATCCTGCCGCCATCGCGGTTTGCCCGGTTCAACCTCCAGGCAGCGTTTGGAACGCTGGCGCTCGCCGCTGCGCTGCTGGCAGTCGGACTGTTCGCGGGTGGTGTCTCCACCGGGCTGCGCCTGCTCGCCGTGGGCGTTGGGACGGTGGCGCTGTTTATCGGGGTGGCCATCCTGGCCCCGCGGCTGGTCCCGCCCCTCGCGCGGGTGCTGGGGGCGCCCGCCACCCGTCTTGGGGGTGCGGCCGGCCGGCTGGCTCGGGGAAATGCGATACGCAACCCGGCACGCACCGCCTCCACAGCGTCCGCTCTGATGATCGGACTCGCCCTGGTCACGCTCGTCGGGGTGCTGGCGGCCGGATTGAGGACGCGCTTTGAAAACGCCGTCAACCAGGTGTTCGTGGCCAACTACGCCATCACCGCCACCAATAACTTCTCGCCGATAAACCTCGCCTCTGAGCAGGCGGTACGACGGGTACCGGGGGTCCTGGCCGTATCCGCCGTCCGCGCGGGCGAGGCGAAGGTGTTCGGCTCGACAACCAACCTGAGCGGTGTCGAGCCGAACGCTCCGAGTGTCATCTCGCTGAACTGGCAGGCCGGCGGCCGGCAGACCCCGGCAAGATTGGGCTATGACGGCGCCTTTGTGACCAAGGACTACGCGTCGGCACATCACCTTCACGTCGGCTCATCGATACCGATCCTCGTCCCGAGCGGCGAGGTCCTGCCGCAGACGGTGGTGGGGATCTCCAATCCGCCCAGGGGCGGCAACCCCTATGGGAACGTCGCGATCTCGGTCGTCCGCTTCGATGCGGCGTATCAGAACCCGCAGAATCTGTTTGTGTTCGTGAATATGCCGGGCGGCGTAACCGCCTCGAACACGCGCACCCTCAACGCCGCGCTGGGCGGCTTTCCGGACGCCAAGGTCCAGACCAAGGCCCAGTTCACCCACAACCAGGAGCAGGGGCTCACCACGCTGCTCAACCTGCTCTACGTGTTGCTCTCACTGTCCATCCTGGTCAGCCTGTTCGGGATCGTGAACACGCTCGTGCTCACCGTGTTCGAGCGCACCCGTGAGCTGGGCATGCTCCGAGCGGTGGGCATGAGCCGACGCCAGGTACGGCGGATGATCCGGCACGAGAGCGTGATCACGGCACTCCTCGGGGCCACCCTCGGGATCCCGGTGGGCGTGGTGTTGGCCCTGGTGATCGGTGTGGCCATCCAGTACGCGGCGTTCACCATCCCCGTCGGAACACTGGTGATATTCGTCATCGCGGCCATCCTGGCGGGCATCGTGGCGGCCATCTTCCCGGCTCGCCGGGCCGGACGCCTGAACGTGCTCCAGGCGTTGCAATACGAGTAGCGTCGCGAGACCCGGCGCCGTCCTCTAGCGCCGGCGCATGGCCAGCTCGATCACCGGCAGCTTCACAGCATGGGGGATGTACCGGCTGGCCAACATGGCCGCCCGCATGGTCAAGCCGGGGATGACCACCCGGTCGCCGGATTCGAGCCCCTCAACTCCTGCCTTGGCCACAGCCTCGACCGATACCAGTGCGGGCTTCGGAAACGCCTTCTCGAACGAGCGCCCGCCGGCCACCTGCCAGTCGGCCCCCTTCCAGAAGTCCGTCTCCACCGGGCCGGGACATAGCGCGGTCACACTCATCCCACGCCCGCCCACCTCCTGGTGAATGGCCTCGGAGAAGGTCAGAACGTAGGCCTTGGCCGCCGAATAGCCGGCGGCGTACGGGAGGGGCTGCATGGCCGCCGTGGAGGACACGTTGAGGATCGCCCCTTGACGGCGCTCGACCATCGCGGGCAGGAAGGCCGAGGTCAGGCTCACCACGGCCTCGATCAGGACCCGAACCTGCTCGAGCTCGCGCTCAGGATCGGACTCGGAGAACGGCCCGCCGGTGGCGAACCCGGCGTTGTTGACCAGGATCGACACCTCCAATCCGAGATCGGCCACCTGGCCGGGGAGCCGCCCCCGGGCTGCGGGCCGCCCCAGGTCGCACGAGATGGCGTGCGCCCGAACGCCGTATTGAGCGGCCAGCTCATCGGCCAGCGCGGTCAGCTGGGGCTTGCGCCGGGCCACCAGGACCACTCCGTGCCCCCGGCGAGCCAGCTCCTTGGCAATCTCGGCGCCGATACCCGACGAGGCCCCGGTGACCAGCGCGGTCGTTTCAGATGAAGGTCTGGGGAGGGCCACCGGGGCGGTAAGGCTACCGGGGGTGGTGTGTACCCGCGGAGGCGCGGCCGAGTACATGCACTAGATGGGGTTGACCGCCATCCTGTTCCCGGGTCAGGGCAGCCAGTCGCCGGACATGCGCGACACGGTGGCCCGCGTCCGCCCAGACCTGCTCGAGGACGTCGACCGGCGCGTGGGCCAGGACCCGTTCGTTCGGGCGGAGGACAGCACCCGATTCGCTCAGCCGGCGATCTTCTGCGCCAGCCTGGCGGGATGGAGTGAGCTCGGCCGTCCCGCGGGGGACGTGATGGCTGGGCATTCGCTGGGGGAGCTGACCGCCCTGGTGGCCGCGGAGGCCATCTCCGAGGGCGACGGCCTGGAACTGGTGGTGCTGCGAGGGGAGCTGATGGCGCGCGCCGGAGAGGGCGGGATGCTGGCCCTGCTGGGGCCGGGCGCCGCCGAGTCGGCACCCGATCTGGCCGCGGCCCACGGTCTCTCGGTGGCCAACGACAACTGCCCGACCCAGGTCGTGCTCTCCGGTCCGCGCGGGGCGCTTCCGGCGGCGGCCGCAGCCGCGCAGGAGCGCGGGCTGCGGAGCACGGATCTGCCGGTGAGCGGGGCGTTTCACTCGCCGATGATGGCCACGGCCGTGCCCGAGTTCACCGCGGCGCTCGACCGCGTTGAGATCCGTCCGGCGCGCGTCCCGGTCCTGTCCGCCGTGACGGCCCAGCCGTTCGACGACGTGCGGCGGCGCCTGGCCGAGGCGCTGACCATGCAAGTGCGCTGGCGGGAGACGATGCTCGAGGCCCGGCGGCTCGGCGCGGAGCGCTTTATCGAGGTGGGGCCGGGTCGTGTCCTCACGGGTCTGGTCAAGCGGACCCTGTCCGGGGTGGAGCTGGTGCATGCCTGAGCATCCGTGGGCGGACGGGTGCGCGCTGGTCACGGGCGCTTCCCGGGGCATCGGAGCGGCGATTGCGCGGGCGCTGGCCGAGGATGGCTGGCCCGTGGGCGTCAACTATCGGGTCGATCGCCAGGGGGCCGAGCGGGTGGTGGCGGAGATCGAGCGAGATGGCGGCCGAGCGGCGGCGCTCGAGGCAGACGTGACTCGGCCGACCGCCCCAGACCAGCTGTGGCGCGCCTTGGAGGAGGCGTTTGGTGTCCCGGTGCTCGCGCTGGTCAATAACGCGGGCATCACCCGGGACGATCTGGCGGCGTCGCTGGGAGAGGAGGAGTGGTCCGAGGTGCTGGACACCAACCTGACGGCCGCTTTCCGCCTGACGCGCCGGGCGCTGCGGGGGATGCTGCGGGCGCGGGCGGGACGCATCGTCAACCTCGCTTCTGCGGCTGCCCTGCGCGCCAACCCGGGCCAGGCCAACTATGCGGCCGCCAAGGCGGGCTTGATCGCGCTGACCAAGACCGCCGCGCTCGAGGTGGCCCGCCGCGGCGTGACCGTCAACGCGGTCGCTCCGGGACTGATCGAGACGGGCATGACGGCCGAAATCTCCCCGGATCTGCTCTCGCTGGTACCGGCCCGGCGGATGGGCACACCCGAGGAGGTGGCGGCCTGCGTACGCTTTCTGGTCTCAGATCAGGCCAGCTACGTCACCGGAGCCGTGCTCACGGTCGACGGCGGATTGGCTGCGTGAACTACAAAGGAGCTGAGCATGCCAGCAGTCACCACCGAGCAGGTTGAAGCCCGTGTGATCGAGGCCCTGGCCAGCTTTGGGCCCGACCCCGAGCAGATCACCCGCGACTCCACCTTCGAGGAGCTGGACATCGACTCCCTCGATCTGGTCGAGCTGGCCCAGATCGTGGAGGATGAGTACGGCGTTGAGCTCAAGGGCGAGGACATGAAGGAGTTCACGACAGTGGGTGACGCAATCGACCTGATTGTCAGCCGGGCGGACTAGGAGCCGCGTTTGAAGCCACGGGTCGTGGTCACCGGGATGGGCGCGGTCACTCCGCTGGGGGTGGGCGCGCAAGCGCTGCACGAGCGCTGGGCGGCCGGCGTGTGCGGGATCGCGGAGGGCGCCGGCGCCTGCCTGGACTTCGATCCGAGCGAGTTCCTGTCGGTCAAGGAGATCCGCCGGCTGGATCGGTTCTCGCAACTGGCCGTGGTGGCCGCCGACGAGGCCATCCGCCAGGCCGGGTGGAGCGATGAGCCGGCCTATGACCCGCTGCGCACGGGGTGTGTCCTGTCCACAGGGATCGGCGGGCTGGCCACGGTCGAGTCTCAGCACGACGTGCTGCGCGAGAAGGGGGCCAAGATGATGTCCCCGATCGGCATTCCGGCGTACATGCCCAACGCGGCCGTGGCCGCCGTGTCCATGCGGCACAAGCTCCGGGGGCAGAGCTTCGGAGTGGTCTCGGCCTGCTCGGGAGGGGGCCATGCGCTCGGCTGCGCGATGCGCATGCTCCAGTTCGGAGACGCCGATGCCGTCCTGGCCGGCGGCTCGGAGGCCACGCTGACCGAGTTTGCCTTCGGCGGCTTTGGCGCCATGCAGGCGCTATCGGAGTCCGGGATCTCGCGGCCATTCGACGCCCGCCGGGATGGCTTCGTCATGGGGGAGGGGGCGGCCATGCTCGTCCTCGAGGAGGCTTCGGCCGCCGAGGCCCGGGGCGCCACGATCCTCGGCGAGCTGTCCGGGTACGGCTCGACCTCCGACGCCTTCCACCTCACCGCCCCCGATCCCAGCGGCGTCCCGGCGGCTAGAGCCATCGAACTGGCCCTGGCCGATGCGGGAGTGACCCCCGACGACGTGGCCTACGTCAACGCCCACGGCACCTCGACGCCCCTGAACGATCCCGCGGAGACGGCCGCCTTGAAACGGGCCCTGGGCCCGGAGCGGGCCAAGCGCATCCCCATCTCCTCGACCAAGTCGGCCATCGGCCACCTCCTGGGCGCGGCGGGCGCTGTCGAGGCGGTGGCCACCCTGCAGGTGTTGCGGACGCGGGTGATCCCGCCGACGCTGGGCTACGAAGTCCCGGACCCCGAGTGCGACCTGGACTACGTCCCCGGCGAGGCGCGGCCCCTGATCCCGGCCAACGGCGATCCGCCATTGGCCATCTCGAACTCCTTCGCCTTCGGCGGCCACAACGTGACGCTGGTTCTGACGGGAGTGAGCGCTTGATCCTGGCCGGCAAGCGGCTGCTGATCACCGGCGTCATCACCAAGGACTCGATCGCCTTCCACGCGGCTGAACAGGCTCAGCGGGAGGGCGCGTCGGTGCTGCTCACCAGCTTCGGCAGGGTCAGGCGACTGACCGAGCGGGCGGCTGCTCGACTCCCTGAGTCGGTGGATGTGCTCGAGCTCGACG
>JBPYDM010000016.1:0-5223 GCA_051986255.1 Solirubrobacteraceae bacterium
GCCGCTGCGGACGGCCGCTCTTCGGGTGCCCGCCGGCAGGCTCCTGGTCGAGACCGACGCGCCCTTTCTCTCGCCCCAGGCGGTGCGCGGCCAACCCAATCAACCCGCGCATGTCGTGTACACGGCCCGGGCGCTGGCCATCGAGCGCCGCGTTCCCTACGACGAGCTCGAGGCGGCCGTGCAGGCCAACGCCGCGGCGCTCTTCGGATGGTGAAGCTCGGTCAGAACTTCCTGGCCGACCCCAACGTCCTGGACGTCATCGAGCGGCTGGCTGACTTAAACGCGGACGAGGTTGTCCTGGAGGTGGGGGGCGGGCTGGGCGTGCTCTCAGAAAGGCTGGCCGCCGGCGTGTGCTTCCTACACGTCGTCGAGGTCGACCGCGACCTGGAGGCGGCGTTGCGGGACCGGCTCGCGGGATTCGGGAACGTGGCGCTGCATGTCCAGGACGCGCTCGACCTGGATCTGGCGGCGCTCTATCTGCTGCCGGACAAGATGGTGGCCAACCTGCCCTACGGCATCGCCGCCACGATCATCCTGCGGACGATCGGCGAGCTGCCGACGATGCGCCGGTGGCTGGTCATGGTGCAGCGCGAGGTCGGGCAGCGCCTGGCTTCCCAACCGGGAAGCAGGACGTACGGCGCTCCGTCCGTCCTGGCTCAGCTGTCCTGTGAGGTGCGTGTGGTCAGGTCCATCTCGCGCACCGTCTTCCGCCCCGTCCCGCGCGTGGATTCGGTGCTCGTCGCGCTGCGCCGGACCCGACCGCCGGCCGATCGGGTCGTGCGCGCCCTCGTGCATGAGGCATTCGCCCACCGGCGCAAGGCACTGGCCGGTTCTCTGGCGCTGGCCCCCGGGGCACCGGGAGACGTGAGGGAACGAGCTCGGGCCGCGCTCGAGGCGATGGGCCACCCCCCCGCGGAGCGGGCCGAGCGACTGGCGCCCGAGGAGTTCGTCGAGCTGGCTCGGAGGCTCGGGTGACCCGGCTCCGCGCTCTGGCGCCCGCGAAGGTGAACCTGTGCCTGTTCCTCGGGCCCACTCGGGCCGACGGCCGCCACCAGCTGGTCACGCTGTTTGAGTCGATATCGCTGAGCGATGGGCTGGAGCTGACCTCGCTTGACGGCGGCGAGGACGAGGTTGTCTGTCCCGGGGTTGAAGGACGCAACCTGGCGGCGACGGCGCTCGCCGCGGTGCGCCGTGCCGGCTGGGAAGGGCCGCCGGTGCGGGTGGAGATCCACAAGCGGATTCCCGTGGCTGGCGGACTGGGCGGGGGGTCGGCCGACGCGGCGGCCGTGCTGCGTCTGGTGCAGGCGCTGGCGCCGATGCCGGAGGATCTGCCTGCGCGCGTGGCCCGCGAGCTGGGGGCAGACGTCCCCGCACAGCTGGAGCCAGGGCTCGTGCTGGGCACCGGCGCCGGAGAGGAGGTCGAGCCGCTCGAGCCGCTCGCCCCCCACGCCTTCGTGATCCTGCCCCAGCCATTCGGGCTCTCGACGGCCGACGTCTACCGGCAGGCCGACCGCTTGGGCCTGCCCCGCAACGCCGGCGCGCTGGCCGTCCGCCAGCGTGAGCTGATGGCGGCCGCGACGCCTGGCGACCGGCTCCCCTCCGGGCTGATGGCCAACGATCTCGAGCCGGCGGCCATCTCGCTGGCCGGTGGTGTGGCCGGCGCGCTGGCGGCGATACGTGGCGCCGAGGCCGACCACGCGCTGGTATGCGGCTCCGGGCCCACGGTGGCCGGGATGTGGTGGGGGGAGGATTCCGAGACGCGGGCCCGGGTAGCGCAGGACGAGCTCGCCGTGCGCTATCCCGGCGCCTGCGTTGCCTCTCCGGTGCAGCGGCCGAAGGGCATCCTGATCTTGCGGCACAATTAGGCCTCACAGCGTGAGCAACGAGGAGATCACCTACGTAGTCGGCGCCTGCCTGGGTGTGTTCGGGCTGACGGCGTTCTGCGCTCTGGTCCTGGTACCCGCCGTCACGGCGTACCGCCGGCCCCTCCAGAAGCTGGCCGCGGCCATCCTCTCGCTCTACGTGCTGGCCGCGCTGGTCGGGGTGGGGATCGTCATCGGCGTGCTGGTCGTTCTCGAGTGGCCGCGGATCTTCTGAGCGCGTCTTCGGCACAGGGCAGCGGCGGTCTGGCGGCACTGGGAGCCATCACCGACGCCGTTGAGGCAGGCGCCGGCCTGCCTGAGGTCCTCCGGGCGGCAGCTCGCGCGCTCCAGACCAGCCTGATACTGATCGATCGCGCCGGCACAGTCCTGGCCGTGGCCGCCCGCTCTCCGGCGGATGAGCGCTCGCTGATGCGGGGTGGCGACGACGTTACGGCGATCGAGCTCAAGGTGGCCGACCGCCCGGTGGGCACGTTGCGCATCCGCACGCGCGAGCCTGGGGCCGATGCCCCGCTGCTCCGTCTGGTGAGCACGCTGATCGCCTCCGAGATGGAGCGCACCCGCGCCCCGCAGCAGGCCTCCATCGAGGCCGCCAGCGCATTTCAGCGGGCCGTTCTCCGGGGAGCGATTCCCGACGCCGACGACCTGATCGCCCGGGGCCGCGAGTTGGGGATCGACCTGGGGCGGGGCGGCAGCGTGATCGTGGCCCGGGCCCACCCGCGCAGTCCCACCGAGGATGACTGGCGAGCCCGGCTGCTGGCCCTGGGCACGCGGGGGGCTCGCTCCGTCTCATCCGGTGCAATCGCGGCCGCCGATCCGGACGACGGTGGCCAGATCGTGGTGCTCGTGCCCGACGGCGAGGGCGACACGGGCCGCCGAGCGTGCTCCTCGATCCTGCGCGAGCTGGAGTCGGGGCTCCCGGGGTTCGCCTTCGCCCTGGGCCGGAGTCGCCACACTCTCGACCCGCGAGAGCTTCAGCGAGCGGGCAACGAGGCGCTGCTGGCGGCCAATGTGGTGGAGGGGGATCCCGAGCGCTCCGAGATGGCCTACGAGGAGACCGGCACGTATCAGCTGCTCCTGCCCCACGTGAGCGATCCCGGCGAGCTCGGGCGCTTCTACGAGCAGACCGTGCGTCCACTGGTGGCCTATGACGAGCAGTACGAGACGGACCTGCTGGGAACGCTGGCCACCTTCCTGGAGTGCGACGCCAACGTGAACGCCACTGCGGCCCGGCTGTTCACCCACCGGCACACCATCCGCTACCGGTTCGAGCGGGTGCGCGAGCTGACCAAGCTCGATGTGTCCTCCACCGACGGGCGGGAAAAGCTCTCGCTGGGACTCAAGGCGATGCGGGTCCTGGGCATCGCCCCACCGCGCGGGCCGGCCACCGAACCTGGGGCCGGGGCCGGTCGGGTACCGCGTTAGGCCCCCGCCTCCTCTAGGGCTTCCTCGGTCGCCCGGACAGCCATCTCGCCGGCGATGATCAGCGGCGCCGTGGTCCGCGTCGCCCGGGCCAGCACGAACGCGCCCTCCAGGCCGGCCAGGATGGCGATGATCAGCTCCCGGGCCTGCTCGGGCTCAATGCCCGCCCGCTGGGCGCGCTCGGCCCCAGCGGCGATCCAGCTTTCGAACACGCTCGCGCAGGCGATCCGCATCTCCTCGCTGACGCTCGACACCTCGAGGGCCACGGTGGCAATCGGGCACGCATCGGCAAAGTCCGTCTCCTCCAGGTGGGCCGCTGCGCCGGCGAAGAACAGCCGGACGCCGGTGACCAGGTCCGGGGCCGGATCGAACACCGCTTCGATCAGCTGCTCGTACGTCGCGCCCGAGACCTGGATCGCCTCGGCTCCGAGCTGCTGCTTGCCCCGGGGAAAGAAGTGGTACAGCGAGCCGAACGGTGCCTGCGCCGCGGTGACGATCTGCTTGACGCCGGTGGCGTTGTAGCCCTGCTTGGCCAGCAGTTCGGCGCTGACCTCGACGATCCGCTCGCGGGTGGGCCGGCGAGCGGTCCGGGGCTTCCCGCCGCGCGCCGCTCCTTGGTTTCCGCCGCGCGCCCCCCCGCGCGTGGCTCGACCCTCATCCGCTTGCTGCTTAAGCCGCGACATGATGTGCGGTATGGTACTCGCTAGAGCGATCAATCTAGTAGAGGAGCGGCGATGATTTCCTGGCTGGCCAAACAGTTGCTTTCCCGTGTGATGGCCCGGACCCGGGCAGGTGACATCGGGCCCACGCTGCTGCTCGACGCGCCCGACGTGAGGTTCGTGTTCCCCGGCTCGAACTCGTGGTCGGGCACGTTCAACGGCAAGGACGAGCACCGGCGCTGGCTGGAGCGCCTGGTCCGGGTCGGCGTGAAGACCGAACCTGACGAGGTGGCGGCGGCCGGGCTGCCCTGGAACCAGACGGTGTGCATCCGGGGACGCTCGTGGTGGGATAACGCCGCCGGAGAGCGGATCTACTCCAACCGGTTTGTCATCTGGGCGCACCTGAGGTGGGGCCGGCTGAAGCAGTATGAGGTGTACGAGGACACCGAGAAGGCGGCCGCCCTGGATGAGTACCTGAACGCACACGAGCCGGCGCTGACGGCGGCTTGACCTGAACGGGGCGGGCGCTCCAGACTGACTTTCGCTCGCCAGCCGGGGCAACGATTCTTTGACCGGACACTAGGATCGCCGGTCGATGGCGGTCGCGATCATCACCGGGTCGGGCGCCCACTCGCTTCCGGGCTTCGAAGCGGGGGAGCCGCTGTCCGTCGACACGCCCTACGGCGTGGCCGAGGTGGCCCGCGGGCGTCTGGCGGGGGTCGAGGCGCTGCAGCTCTCACGCCATGGCCCGGGTCACAGACGGCTCTCGAACCAAGTGACTCACCGGGCGAATATCTGGGCGCTGAAGGAGCTCGGTGCCACGGCGGTGATCGCCTGCACGACCTGCGGGGCGGTTGATCCCAGCCTGGAATACGGCTCGCTGATCGTCTTCGACGATATGCACTTCATCTCCAACCGCCTGCCCGACGGCTCGCTGTGCACGTTCTTCTCACAGCCGGGCGATCCTGCTCGCGCCCATTGGATCCTCCACGGCGGTCCGTTTTCGGAGGACCTGCGGAGCATCCTGATCGAAGGCGCGGCGGCGGCTGGACAGGCCGCGCGGTCCCGGGGGACGTACGGCCACGTCGACGGGCCGAGGTTCAACACACCGACCGAGATCGCCCAACTGGCCAGGGCCGGCGTAACGGCGGTCAGCCAGACCGCCGGGCCAGAGACGGTGCTGTGCGGTGAGCTCGAGCTGCCCTACGCGCTGATCGGATTCGTCAGCGACTACGCCAACGAGGTCAAGCCGGGCGAACCGA
>JBPYDM010000017.1:0-2340 GCA_051986255.1 Solirubrobacteraceae bacterium
CCCCCTCCGGGTCACCGGCGGGGTCTACAACACGGCCTTGATCATCCACCGCGGTCGCCTGCTCGGCGCCGTGCCCAAGAGCTACTTGCCCGAGTACCAGGAGTTCTATGAGAAGAGGCACTTCCGGGCGGCCCGCGACGCGGTGGAGCAGGAAATCACCCTCCTGGGCCAGCGGGTCCCGTTTGGGTCCGACATCGTGTTCGAGTGCGCCGACCTTCCCGATTTCCTCCTCCACGTCGAGGTGTGCGAGGACCTGTGGGCCCCGATCCCACCCAGCACCTATGGTGCCCTGGCGGGAGCCACGGTGCTGGCGAACCTGTCGGGCAGCGACATCACGGTGGGCAAAGCGGCCTACCGGCGCCTGCTCTGCGCCGCCCAATCCGGTCGGACGATCTCCGGCTACGTGTACACCTCGGCCGGACTGGGCGAGTCCACCACTGACCTGGCCTGGGACGGTCAGGCGCTGGTCTACGAGAACGCCGACCGCTTGGTGGAATCCGAGCGCTTCAGCGAAGAGGAACAGGTCGTCTGCGCCGACCTCAACCTCGACCGGCTGCTAGCTGACCGCATAGCCACGAGCAGCTTCGGGGACGCCGTGCACGACCACCGCCGGGCGGTGGCCCGAGTACGCCGCGTCGAGTTCGAGCTCGGCCTGGCGGGCACGCCGGCTGTTCCCCTGCGCCGGCAGATCGAGCGCTTTCCCTACGTCCCGGCTGACCGCGCCCGGCGCAACGAGCGCTGCGAAGAGGTCTACAGCATCCAGGTTCAGGGTCTGGAGACCCGGCTGCGAGCCACCGGCATTCAGAAAGCGGTGATCGGCGTTTCCGGAGGGCTGGACTCGACCCACGCCCTGATCGTGACCGCCCGGGCAATGGACCGGCTGGACCTCCCGCGCGCCAACGTACTGGCCTACACGATGCCCGGCTTTGCCACCAGCCAGCACACCCTGTCCAACGCCCGGCGCCTGATGGACGCTCTAGACGTGACCGCTCACGAGCTGGACATCCGCCCCGGAGCCACCCAGATGCTCAGGGACATCGAGCACCCGGCCGCCGAGGGACACCCGGCGTACGACGTCACTTACGAGAACGTCCAGGCCGGGCAGCGCACCTCGGCGCTGTTCCGCTTGGCCAATTATCACCATGCGCTGGTCGTGGGAACGGGCGACCTGTCGGAACTGGCGCTGGGCTGGAGCACGTACGGCGTGGGCGATCAGATGTCCCATTACAACGTCAACGGGTCCGTTCCCAAGACGCTGATCCAGTTCCTGCTCCGGTGGGCGATCGACACCGACCAGTACGGAGAAGAGGCCGGCCACGTGCTGCAGGAGGTGCTGGACACGGATATCTCTCCCGAGCTCATTCCGCGCTCAGAGGCTGATGCCGACAAGCCCGGTGCAGACAGCGAAACCGTGGTCGGGCCCTACGAGCTTCAGGACTTCTTCCTCTACTACGTGCTGCGCTTCGGATTCCGCCCGGCCAAGGTGGCCTTCCTGGCCCATCAGGCCTGGGGGAATCGGCACCGCGGTCCCTGGCTGGACCTGATCCCCGACCACCGACGAAACGAATATTCCCTGGCCGAGATCAAAGATTGGCTCGGGGTGTTCCTGGAGCGGTTCTTCCACACCAGCCAGTTCAAGCGCTCTGCTCTGCCCAATGCCCCCAAGGTGGGCTCGGGGGGAGCTCTGTCACCCCGAGGCGACTGGCGGGCGCCCAGCGACAGCACCGCCGCCGCCTGGCTGGCCCAGCTCGAGGCCGAAGTTCCGGACGAGCCTTAGGGCTGGCCCTGCGCCAGCAACATCCTCACCGTCTCGTCACTCACGGGTGAGAAATTGCGATACCACAGCCCGACGGCCGTGAACGGGTCCGGCTCCAGGGCACATACGATCTCATCCACCTGGCTGGCCAGCGCGGCGCACGTCTCCCGAGGAGCTACAGGAACCGCCACCACGATGCTGGCCGCCTGACGCCAGCGCAGCGCCTCAATGGCCGCTCGCATGCTGGCGCCGGTGGCCAGACCGTCGTCGACCAGGATCGCGCTCACATCCCTCAGCTCCCGGGCCGGACGGTCGCCCCGGTACTTCTCCTCCTTACTCCTGAGCGTCTCGAGCTCGCGCGCGGCCACCTGGTCCACGTCGGCCTGGCTCAGCCTTGCGCCCAGGACAACATCCCGGTTGAGCACTCGTACCCCGCCCGAGGCGATCGCCCCCATGGCCAGCTCCTCATGCCCCGGAACTCCCAGCTTGCGCACCACGAACACGTCCAGCGGGACGCTCAGCCGCTTCGCGACCTCGTAGGCCACGGGTACCCCGCCGCGGGGCAATCCCAGAACCACGAGATC
>JBPYDM010000018.1:0-3447 GCA_051986255.1 Solirubrobacteraceae bacterium
AGGTAGTCGTGCGGGGTGGGCCGCAAGACGTACATGTCGGATACCAGCACGTGGTGGGATGCATCCCTGACCCAGGCCAAGTATTGGAGCTGGTCGACGGGAAAGATCCCGTCGCTGCCCGTCCAAACGTGCCCCAGCGCTGCCGCCTGCCAGAGGTCGTAGGCGAGCACCCAGATCGAGAGCCCGGCGAACACGGCCAGGATCAGGATCTCCCAACCGTCCAATCCCCGCCAGGACGAGCGGGACAACCCGAGCAGTCGGCCAGCGGGGGGCCACGGTCGACCTTCCGCCGTCACCGCCATGACGTCAAGTTACCAAGCACCGCCTGCCCCAACCGGCACCAACCCGGCCTAACACAGAGCTAAGGGGGTGCCTCAGGCGCTGCGCCCGGCCGTCCGGGCGTGGGAGCGCATCTCGGACAGGATGCGTTCCAGGCGAGGCTCGCGCTGCCGGTCGACGTGGCGCATCGCCCCCGCCACCGCCGGGTGGACCTCTTCGATCTGGCTCAGCATCTCGTGGGCCACTGCCCGGTAGCTGGGATGGCCCTCTCGGCCTGAGCGCAGCTCGATCAGCTGCATGGCCTCGCGCGCGTTCAGGTCAAGGATGAACCTGATCCGATAGCCCAGGCAGAGCGCGTAGGGGGCGGCTTCGCCCAAGCCCTCCGTGCGCAGCCGCTCGTATTCGTAGCGAGAGACCTCGAGCGCCCGCCGGTAATCCTCGCCACAGCCCGCCAGTTCGACCTGTTCGGGCACGCCCGCACCCAGGTCCGGGGTAAGCGCCTGCCACTGGATAGTGAGCATCCGGTGGCGCTGGAGATCGCGGAAGGCGCCGTAGTCGGCCACCACCTCGAAGCGGTATCCCAGCGCCTCAAACCCCCGGCCTGGGCGGTGCCGGCGATTGGTCCGGACGCCCACCAGGTCAGCAAGAAGCTCGGCCCGGGCATCGGAATCCATACCGGCTACCGTCTCGCGAATCGTCTCCTCCGAGGACGCCCCCGATTCGAACAGGAGCGCGCACAGGAGATCGTCTTCGTCGCCCTGTACCCGAATGAGCTTGGCCGACGGTCCGGGGTCGTCAGGCGTCTCCTCGGCCAGCCCCAGGCGTTCCGCCCACCGCCGGGCTGCGTCGGCCCGCGCCTCCAGATAGCTGATCCATTCCCCGCCCCTGTCCGGGCGGCCGACCCGGGCCACGAAGCTCGGCATGACGGCGCCCACCTCCTCGAGGATCATCCGCCCGCAGCCCCGCGCCTCGGGGAGCGGGTGGGCCAGGAGATGCAAGATCAGCTGCTCGTACGTCTGCCCTGTGGCGTAGATGCCCATGTGAGAGAGCGAGCTGGCCGGGAGCAGGCCGCGCAACAAATCCAGCGCCTTGGCCTTGACGGCCCGGACGTGCACGGCCGGCGGCTCGTCCGGGGAGCGGGGAAATTCTTCCTCCGCCCACGCGGCCACGCGGGGCAGCGAGCGGGAGTAGGTGGCGAACAGCTCGTCCATGGCGGACATGTAGGCAGCCCCCAGGGCATCGTCGCGGTAGTAGCGGTAGCCGCCCGAGCTTGAGTCCGCCGGGCCGCTGTTTGAACCGCCACGCCGCGGCATCGGCGCGTCGTAGGGGATGTAGCGAGTTGACTGCTCGAGGTAGGCCGCCAGGCGGGGACGCTGGAGGATCTTGGTGAGAACGTTGGACACCCATTCACAGGCCACGTGCGCGCCACCCAGCTGGGCCACCGAGTCATCTCCGTATCCGACGAAGATCCGCTCATACAGCTCGGCGGCGCGTTTTCCCTCCGAGCTGTCCCAGCTCTCCGGCAGCTCGGGGAGGTCGGCCGCGAACTCATCCAGGAACAGCCGCCGAAGCGTCCCGGGGTAACGCGAGTATCGTGCGAACAGCGCCCCCTTGACCGTCTCCGGGAGGTTGACCAGAGCGAACACCGGCCGGTCCAGGTTGGTGAAGTGCGGGCGCAGACGCTCCTGCTCGGCCGGACTGAAGATCTCCACGGGGTACTCCACGGGCGGCCGATCGTAGCGGCGCTCGCGGCTGGGATGGGCTGGGAAGTGGGCCTCACACGGGCTGGAACGGACCGGAACACGACCGAATCGGCGTGTGGCGTAACGAAGCGGCCGGGAGCGTGAGAGCTTCGTGCCACTACTGCGCCTATAGACATGTGGCGTCACTGAGCGGCGCTCTTGGCGCGGGCTTTGTGATGCCACACGCTACCCAGCGCGCGTTCGAGGTCCCGCACGGCCAAGGTGATCAGGTTGATGCGGGCGTTTGCTCCCGCCTGGCGTTGTTCACTAGCCGATCTGAATCACCTGGCCCTCCCGGGCCAGCTCGGGTGCACGCTCGCCGCCGAGGCGCATCCAACGCTCTGACGCCTCCCCCTCGAGTTGCTCCAGGCGCCAGTCGTCGTGGTCAGGATCGTGGTGCGTCAGCATCATCCGGCCACAGCGGGCGCGTAGTCCGAATGTCAACGCGTCGGACATCCGCGAGTGTCCCCACCCGCGGCGGGTGGCGTATTCGACGTCGTCGTACTGGCAGTCATGGATCAGCATCGACGCGTCTCGGGCCAGGGCGTATCCCGAGATCCAGTCCGCCTCGGCCCAGCGCAGGTCCTCGCCCAACCCGGGCTCGTGATCGGGGAGGTAGCACAGGCTGGCCCCGTCACGCGTGAGACGGTACCCGAGGGTGGGACCGCGGTGGGCCACGAGCGCGGCCTTGATCTCCAGGTCGCCGATGCGCCAGGGCGTCCGCACGGCATCCTCGAACCGAACGCGCGCCGGCAGATCTCGGATCTCCAGCGGTGAAAGCGGCTGTGAGAGGTAGCGACCCAGGCGCTCTCGCAGAGGGCGGTGTTCGCTCGTCGGTCCCCAGATGGTCACCTCGGCGGTCGGGTCAAACAGCGGCGCGAAGAACATCAACCCCTGGATGTGGTCGAGATGGAGGTGGGTCAGGAGGATATGGATGCTCCGGGACCGGCCGGCTAGAGCGAATCCCAACGCCCTGATGCCCGTGCCCGCATCGAGGATGACCTGAGTCCCATCGTCCGCTGTGACCTGCACACAAGACGTGTTCCCGCCAAAGCCGGCAGCCCCCGGCCCCGGCACGGGAACTGACCCGCGGACGCCCCAGAAGGTCACGCGCACCGGACCATCACCTCCGGAGTGGCCAGAACACGACGAGTGCCCCGTGCAGCCCGGCCGATCCCACAAGCGGCAGCGCCACGACCTCGACGTCGACTACCCCCGCGTCGCCGCGGATGTTGAAGCGCCCGAACCCTGGCCGCCCGTCGCGGAAGGCACGCGTGACCGGGAGGTCGTCGGTGGGGAGCGGGCGCTCGTCCTGGTCAAACGGACCCACCTCTGCTCTCCACCGGGCCAGCGGGATCGCCCCGGTTTCCTCGAACAGCCCGCCGAAGAACTGTGCCGCCTCGTCGTTGAAGAAGACGATCGCGCC
>JBPYDM010000019.1:0-3673 GCA_051986255.1 Solirubrobacteraceae bacterium
AGATCGCCGGCGGGGATTGGAGCGATGAGACCGTGCAGGCCGTCGACGAGGCGGTCAAGACCTTTGCCGAGGACTTCGGCTACGACCTGGACGAGGAGGGGCATCCGCTGGAGGAGGGCGGGGACGAGCGTCCGCGCCGCGAGTCCGAGGATCGAGGCGAGTCCGAGGATCGAGAGGAGTCCGAGGTGCGAGAGGAGGAGGCCGGCGCCCCCGCCTGAGCCATGCCCGCGACCCAGCGAGACGTTCGCAACCGCATCGGGGCGGTCGGGAACATCCAGAAGATCACCCGGGCCATGGAGATGGTGTCCTCCGCTCGCCTGCGCCGGGCCGAGCAGCGGATCGAGGCGCTGCGCCCCTACGCCGATGCCATCAGGCGAATGACGCGCCAGGCGGCCGAAGCGGCCGGCTCGCTGCCCCGGCTCCCCATCCTGTCCGAGCACAGGCAGGTGCGCAGGGTCGGGCTGCTGCTGGTGGCCGGCGATCGCGGGCTGGCCGGCGCGTTCAACTCCAACATCGTCCGCGCCGGGGTGGCCGCCGGACGGGAGCATTCCGCTGAGAACCGGGAGCCCATTTACTTCGCCTCCGGCCGGCGCCCGGCCTCCTCGCTCACCTTCCGGGGGCTCGAGCCCGCTGAGAGCTTCACCGGATTCACCGACCGTCCGGCCTACGCCGATGCCCGGCGGATCGCCGGGCGCCTGATCGCCGCCTACGTGGACGAGGAGGTGGACCAGGTGGAGATCTTCTATAACAGATACATCTCGCCCCTCTCGCAGGTCGTGAGCCGGGAGACATTGCTCCCCCTCCAGCGCGCCACCCTGCTGGGCGACGAGGAAGAGGACGAGAAATCGCGGGGCCGGCCGGGAGAGCATCGGGCGCTGGTGGAGTACGAACCGGACCCGGAGGAGATCCTCAGCCGGCTCGTGCCGGACTACGTGGAGATCTCGATCTACCGGGCCCTCTTGGAGTCAACCGCCTCAGAGCACGGTGCCCGGATGACCGCGATGCGCAACGCCTCGGACAACGCCCGGACACTGATAGCGGACCTCACCCTGGAGATGAACCGGGCCCGACAGGCCGAGATCACGCAGGAGATCATGGAAGTGGTGGCCGGGGCCGAGGGGCTGGGCGGGTAGGCCGAACGGCCGACCCAGGCGCCTGGAACGACACTAGACTGGAGGTACATGTCAGTCACCGAAGAGACGCCAGCCACTAGCGGCAGCAAGGGCGGCGAGAAGAGGAACGTGGGGCGGATCCAGGAGATCCAGGGGGTCGTGATCGAGGTTGTGTTCCCCGACCAGCTCCCGGAGATCAACCACGCGCTGCTCATCCCCCGCCCCGACGTGTCCCGGGCGGAGGAGGACATCGACGTGGCCGCGGCCAAGGACCGGTACCTGGTCTGCGAGGTCCAACAGCACCTGGGTGACGATCGGGTGCGCGCGGTGGCCATGGACACCACCGATGGCTTGTCTCGCGGCACCGAGGTGATCGACACCGGGGCCCCGATCACCGTCCCGGTGGGCCGGGCCACGTTGGGCCGCATCTTCAACCTCCTGGGCGAGCCGATCGATCTGGGGGCCGATCTGCCCGACAACGTGGAGCGCTGGCCGATCCACCGCTCCGCCCCGACGGTCGAGGAGCTCACTCCGACGGCCGAGATGTTCGAGACCGGAATCAAGGTGATCGACCTTCTCGCCCCGTACGCTCGCGGCGGCAAGGTTGGCCTGTTCGGTGGTGCCGGGGTGGGCAAGACGGTGATCATCCAGGAGCTGATCCGGAACCTGGCCGAGGAGCATGAGGGCCTGTCCGCCTTCTGCGGCGTGGGCGAGAGATCCCGCGAGGGGAACGACCTGTGGCTCGAGATGAAGGAATCAGGGGTGCTCGAAAAGACGACGCTGGTGTTTGGGCAGATGAACGAGCCGCCCGGCGCCCGCATGCGGGTGGCCCTGTCCGGACTGACCATGGCCGAGTACCTCCGCGACCAGGAGGGTCAGGACGTCCTCCTGTTCATCGACAACATCTTCCGTTTCGTCCAGGCGGGTTCTGAGGTCTCGGCCCTGCTGGGCCGGATGCCCTCCCAGGTCGGTTATCAGCCCACCCTCGAGTCCGAGATGGGTGAGCTCCAGGAGCGAATCACCTCGACAAAGAAGGGATCGGTCACCTCGATTCAGGCGATCTACGTCCCGGCGGATGACCTCACCGACCCGGCGCCGGCCTCGGTGTTCGCGCACCTGAACGCCACTACCACGCTGTCCCGGTCGATCGCCGAGAAGGGCATCTACCCGGCCGTCGACCCGCTGGACTCCACGTCCACGATCCTCAAGCCTGACATCCTGGGCCAGGAGCACTTCCGGGTGGCCAACGAGGTCAAAGCTGTCCTCCAGCGCTACCGCGACCTCCAGGACATCATCGCCATCCTGGGGATCGACGAGCTATCGGACGAGGACAGGCTGACGGTCAACCGGGCGCGCAAGATCGAGCGCTTCCTCTCCCAGCCGTTCCACGTGGCCGAGCAGTTCACCGGCACGCCCGGCGTGTACGTGAAGATCGAGGACACGATCCGGGGCTTTGACGAGATCCTCCAGGGCAAGTACGACGACCTCCCCGAGCGCGCGTTCTTCTTGAAGGGGACGATCGAGGACGTGGTCAAGGCGGCCGGTCGCGAGCGCGCGGAGGAGGCGGATGAGCAGGCCGAGGAGGCCGAGGACTCCGCCGCCGATCGGGAGCTGACTGAGGCCGAGGACGCGGCCGAGGCTGAGGACACGGACACCGCCTCCCGCGAGGAGTAATGGCGCACGAGAAGTTCCCGGTCGAGGTCCTGACCCCGGAGGGAAAGGTGTTCGACGAGGAGGTGGAGATGGTCTCCACCCGCACGACCATCGGCTCGATCGGGATCCTGGCCAATCACGAGCCGCTCCTGGCCATGCTCGATCCCACCGAGCTGCGGCTGTACCGATCGGATAGCGATGTGGTCCGATTCGCCCAGGCCGAGGGCTACGCTCAGGTGGCGGGCAACCGAGCGCTGCTGCTCGTCCAGGAGGCCTTCGCGCCCGACGCGCTCGACGCCCGGCAGCTGCGCGATCGCCTCCAGGAGGCCGAGCACCAGCTGGAGTCAGCCGAAGGGGACTCGGAGCGCCAGCGGGTGGCCGAGCGGGACAAGCGGCGCTGGGAGCGGTTCCTGGAGATCGCCGAGGGGTCTTAGGGCGCCCCCGCCTCAGCGGTAGCCCTGGCGTCCCTTCGTGGTGAGATAGATCGCGTCGGGCGGGAGAGCGCGTGGGTCAACGACGCGCTCCGGTGCAGGCCGCCCGTCAACGTCCCAACGCCTCCACTCCGAGACGGCGCTGGGACGTTGACCGCGCCCAGGGCGGTCAACGTCCCAACCCCCTGGCCAAAGCGCCGGGTTTGGGCTGTTTCCGGCCCCGAGTTCGCGCTCAACGTGCCCGAGTTCGCGCTCAACGGCCCCGCGTGTCGCCTCAACGCCCCCAGGCGGCCAACGCCTTGCGGGGAAGCAACGCTCTAGGTCTCGCTCAGCTGTGCCTCAGCTCGTGATACGGCGACGCGGCCTGCGCGTCACGTGATAGCGATGGATGCGTCCCCGATGGACCATGTCGCGCTGGATGGCAAAGCCCAGCTGCCCGACGATGGCCAGGATCACGCCGATACAGAACGCGATGCA
>JBPYDM010000020.1:0-2753 GCA_051986255.1 Solirubrobacteraceae bacterium
CGGAATCTGGAGAACCGACCGCCAACCGAGGCCACGCGGATCCGAGACTTTCTGGCCACCCAGCGGAGCTTCCAGGACCGCATCGTCAAGCTGCTTGAGCGCGACAACGCCGTCGCCCCGGCGTCGCGGGAGCGCAACAGTCTCCTGGTCTGGACCTGGGACTACCTGTCGCTGGCACTGTGCCTGAACTGGACCCCGGCCACCGCCAAGGACGCCCCCAGGCTCGTGGGGACGGTGGATCTGGAGCTCGGGGCCACCGGCGAGCGAACGTTCACGCTCGAGCCGTGGCCGTTTCAGGCCGAGAGCGTCCCCCTGCGCTGCGAAGGGCGTCGGCTCCCCGAGCGGTTCAGCGACGAGTCCGAGATGCGCCGGGGTTTGTCCGAGGCGCCGGTGGAGATGCTGGAGCTGACCTTGGAGCGTAGGGCGTGAATCCCGGCCAGCGCACCCCACGGGTCATACGGAGCGAACAGCTCCGAGACCTCCTCCGGGGTGGCCCTCGCCCACGGCCGACCGGCCGCGCGCAGGCGGCCGACGAACTTGACGTACGCCAGATCCCCGGCCGGCAGCTGGTCGAGCCGGCCCTGCCCGGTGAGCGCCAGCATCTGGAGCGTCCAGGGACCGATTCCCTTGATCTGCTCCAGGCGGCGCCAGCCGGGCTCGGGCACGGCGGCGTTGAGATCGACGCGGCCGCTTGAGACCTCCCGGGCCACCTTGACCATCGTGATCGCCCGGCCCTCGCTCAGGCCCGCCGCGCACAGCTCCGCCGGCGAGGCGGCGGCGAGCGCCCGGGCACTGGGGGCGTCTCTCAGCCCGCTCACCGGGCAGCGGCGTCCCAGGCGGTGGACCAGCCGCCGCTGGATCGCGGTCGCCTCGTAGAGCTCGATCAGCTGCTCGGTGATCGCCCAGGCCAGGGCCTCGAACGGGTCGGGCTTGCCGAAGGCCCGCAGCTCGGGGTGGCGGCGCACGCTCAGGCCGATCATGGGGTCCCAGCGGAAGCGGTCGTAGAACGGCCGCAGGTCTTGATCGATCCCCAGGGCCAGCCGCATCCGCTCGATCCCCCACTCCGCCGCCTCGCGGCGCTGAGCCCGGGCGCCGAACAGGACCCGGTCCGGAGCCAGCTGGGCCACCCGCACCACGACCGGCTCACCCTCCAGGTGCACGAGCCGGTGGAGCACGCGCCCGCGGACCCGCATCAGCCCGTCCGGGCCTCCTCGGGAGGGCAACCTGAACACCCATCGGGGGCGGACCTCGCGGCGGACCTCGATCGTCGGGCTCTCTCCGGTGGCCACGGGCGACATACTGTCAGCGCATGCGGACTTCGATCGACGTCTTCGCGAAGGCCCGGCAGCACGAGCGCCTGGAGCTGCTCCGGGCGGCCCGGGAGCTCGACATGGTGCCCTACTTCCGGGTTCTGGAGGGGCCCACGCTCCCCGTGGTGAAGATGGAAGGAGCGCAGCGGATCATGCTGGGCTCCAACAACTACCTCGGGCTCACCGGGGATGAGCGCGTCCAACAGGGAGCGCTCGATGCCATCGCCCGCTACGGCACCGGCCTCACCGGGTCGCGCTTCCTGAACGGCACGATCGAGCTTCACCTGGAGCTGGAGCGAGAGCTGGCGGACTGGCTGGGCACCGAGTCCGCGCTGGTGTTCACGACCGGCCACCAGGCGAACATCGGCGCGTTGGGCACGATCCTCGGTCCTGGTGACACGGTGGTGGCCGATTCGGGTGATCACGCCTCGATTCTCGACGGCTGCCTGCTGTCGCGGGCCAAGCTGAGGGCGTTCAGGCACAATCGCGTAGACCGGCTCGAGCGCACGCTGGAGAAGGCGGCCGGTGATGGAGGCGGGATCCTGGTCGTGGTGGACGGCGTGTTCTCGATGGAGGGGGACGTGGCCCCGCTGCCGGAGATCGCCGAGCTCTGCTCGCGGTTCGGCGCCCGGTTGATGGTCGACGAGGCTCACGCCCTGGGCGTTCTGGGCGCGCGCGGCGCCGGCACCTGCGAGCTCTTCGGAGTGGAGGACCGAGTCGATCTGCGGATGGCCACGTTCTCCAAGTCGCTCGCCTCCTGCGGCGGGGTGATCGCCGGGCCGGCTGACGTGATCGAGTTCCTGCGCATCCAGTCGCGGCCGTTCATGTTCACCGCCTCGGCAGTTCCGGCGGCGGTGGGGGCGGCCCTGGCCGCGGTCCGCATCTGCCGCTCGCCGGAGGGGCCGCCGCTGTTCGCCCGCGTGCTGGACAACGCACGCTATCTGCACCGGGGGCTCAGCGAGCTCGGCTTCCGTGTGGTTGATCCGACCAGGCTCGCTGATGGCACGGAGGTCGTCACCCCAGTGGTGCCGGTCGTCGTGGGAGACGACTGGAAGGCAGCGCTGATGTGGAAGGCGCTCTACGACGCGGGCATCTATGTCAACGTCGCCCTGCACCCGGCGGTCCCCCCGGGTGGGGCGCTGCTGAGGACCAGCGTGATGGCCACGCACGACCGACCCACGCTCGACCGGGCGCTGGACATCTTCGGCTCGGTGAAGCAGAAGTTCGAGGCCGAGCACGGGCTGCTGCCCGGCTCCGACTGAGACCCGGGCGGCCCGTACCCGCCCGGAGGAGGGCCGCCGAGCAGCCGCCGCCGGGCCGCCAGCTTGTCCATCTCTGCACAAGAGCTTGGCGGCAGAAAAAAACCGCTCTGAGCGCATGGCCGGGGACTTGTGACGTTGCTGTTACCAACCTGGTCCCATAACGTTTCTAGCGTTGGTTCGG
>JBPYDM010000021.1:0-7554 GCA_051986255.1 Solirubrobacteraceae bacterium
GGCCTGCTGGCCACATGCATCGCGATCACCGCCGTGCTGGTGCTCGGATACGTGACTCGGATCGATGTCTACGGCGAGGTCTTCCACGATTTTGATCCCCGCTGGATCGCGTTGATTGCCGGCGGCGAGCTGATCGCCTACCCGGCCTACATCCTCGCCTACCGCGTGATAGCGCGCGTCCCCGGCAGCCAACCGCTCTCGCTGCCTCTGGTCACGCGGGTGGTCGTGGCCGGCTTCGGCCCATTCTCGGTGGGCGGCGGATTCGGGCTGGACAAGCGGGTGCTCGAGACGTTCCACGAGGACGAGCGGAGTGCTCGTGTGCGCGTCCTGGCGCTGGGGACGCTCGAATGGGCGGTGCTCGCCCCCACCGCGTCGATTGTGGCGATCATCCTCCTGGCCACTGGGGCAGACATCCTGCCCTCGCTGCTCTGGCCGTGGGCCGTGGCCGTGCCCCTGGGGTTCGCCGCCGCCCTGTGGGCCAGTTCGCCCCGGCGCGCGGAGCGGCTGAGTCATTTCCGCGGTCGGCGGCTGGAGTGGCTCTCCAACCTGCTCGAGGGGGTGGGAGTTCTGCATGACCTGCTCCGCCATCCCCTGGCCTACGCCGGAGCCTGGCTGGGGACGGCGCTGTATTGGGCGGCAGACATGGCGGCCTTCTACGGTGGCCTGCGGACGTTCGGACTGGCTCCCGGTCCGGGGAAGGTGATCATCGCCTACGCCACGGGTTACGCGGCCACCCGCCGATCACTTCCGCTTGGCGGTGCTGCGGTGACCGAGGTGCTGATGACCTACTCGCTGTACTGGGTGCGTGAGCCGCTGGCGCCGGCGCTGGCCGCGGTGGTGGCCTACCGGGCGTTCAACTTCCTGCTGGCCGCCACCCCAGCCTGGATCGCCCACAATCAGCTCGAGTCCTGGTTCGCCACCGCTCGGGCCCGGCGGCGGCCCCATCGAGAGCCGACGGCGCCGCCAGCGGAATGAGTGCGCAGCCCGCCGCGTCAGCCCGCGCGCTGGCGAGCGTACTCGTTCAGGCGCCCAAGCTCGTCGGCGTAGATTCGGCCCAGGACCCGGGGGGCGAACAGCCGCTCGAAGAAGCCACCGATGCCGCCCGCCCCCTGCCAGCCGGTGCTGATCTTGACCAGTGAGCGCTCTCCGCGCGGCTCGACGGTGAACGTGGTAACCAGAGAGGAGTTCATGTCCGATTCGGTGAGCACGCGGCCAGGCTCGGGCTCAGCGACCTCCATTCGGTATTCGCGCGAGCGCCCGCCCGTGGTCACCCTGAACCGGGTGATCGTGCCAGCGCCCACCCCTCCCGTCTCGACCTGAAACTCCGAGAAGGCGTCTGGCAGGAATTGCGAGTGCTGGCGCTCGTCGGCCAAGTAGCCGTAGACCGTCTCGGCGGGCGCGTCGATCACCCGCTCCGCCGTCGCGGTGATCAAGGCCATGGGCTCGGGGCGAGTGGCACCGGGCAGAAGACTAGGGCAGTCCCCGAGGGTCGACAACGGGCCGGTGAGAACCCGCCGACTAAACCACGCCTGGCCGCTGCCCGGCCCAGGGCCGTGCCCCCTCGATCTGGCCGGCCAGGGAGTACAGCGTGTCCTCCGCCCCGATCCGACCCACAAGCTGAACGCTCAGTGGCAGCCCGTCCGTGCCGAGGCCGGCCGGGAGAGTGACGGCGGGCTGTCCGGTGATGTTGAACACGGGGGTCCAGGGGGTGAACCGCGCGGCCATGTTGAAGGCCACCGGAGCCGTCTTGCCGTAGCCTCCTTCGGCCGCGATGGCCGTGCTGGCCAGGCCCGGGGTCAGGAGCACGTCGAACCGGTCCCACAGCGCCAGGATGCGGGCCGTGGTGGCGGGACGCTTGCGCCGAAGTTGCTCGGCGCGCCAGTCGGGGACCACGGTCCGGCCGACTCCGGCCATCTGGCGCGTGAGGCGCTCGAGCTTTGACCGGTCGGGAACCTTTAGCGACTCCTCGTAGATCGCCCGTGTCCACGTTTGGGTGAACTCCAGGGAGATCAGACCGTAGCTCGGATCGGACTCACTGACCTCGTGGCCGAGGTCCGAAAGAAGGCTGGTCGTCCGCTCCCAGGCCTGACGCTGATCCGCCCCCAGGGGCGCGATCAGGCCCGGAGGCAGCTTCTTGGAGACAGCGATCCGCAGGCGGCCCGGTTCCCTCGCCGCCGCGTCGGCATAGCTGCCCGAGAATGGCGGCGCAACGTCCTCATCACCTTGGGCCGGCCCGTGGATCGCATCGAGCAGGAGTGCACTGTCGCGCACGGTGCGGGCCAGCGCGCCGTACACCGTGAGCCCAAGCCAGTCCTCGGCGAACGGCTGCAGGGAAACTCGCCCGCGGCTCGGCTTCATCCCGACAAGCCCGCAGCAACTCGCGGGGATCCGGATCGAGCCCCCACCGTCGGCCGCCGTAGCGGCGGGCACGAGCCCGGCGGCGACCGCCGCGGCGGAGCCTCCGGACGACCCGCCCGGCGTGCGGCCCAGGTCCCAGGGGTTTCGGGTTATGCCGTTGGCGTCGCTGGCTGTCCACGGCCATATCATCAACTCGGGAACGTTGGTTAGCCCGATGGGGATGGCTCCGGCCGCCCGCAACCGCCGCACGATCTCCCCGTCGGCCTCCCGGGGTGGCCCGTACGTGCGTGAGCCCCACGTCAGCGCCTGACCGGCCACGGGCATCTCGTCCTTGATCGCCACCGGCACCCCGGCCAGCGGCCCATCGGAATCGGCCACGCGCTCCGCAGCCACCAGCGCCTCCTCGGCCATCGTCACCCGGAAGGCGTTGAGGCGGGGGTTCAGCGACTCGATTCGCCCGAGATAAAGCTCAACCAGCTCCCCTGGCTTGACCTGACGCGCGCGGACCAGTTCGGCCAGGGCCTCCGGCCCCGCGAAGGCTAGGTCTTCAGCTGCCGTGGTCACGTGCGTACCATCGCATATGCATGAGCACAACGCCTGATCGCGTCCACACTTCGCCTCTGCCCGGCGGCAACGGAGCCGGACCGGACATCGACGCCGCCGAGACGGCCGAGTGGATCGAGGCGCTGGACGCAGTCGTCGAGAACGACGGTCCCGACCGGGCTCGTCAGCTGCTCCAACGGGTTGTGGAGCGCGCCCAGCACGCCGGCACGGGCATGATCGCCACTCTCAACACGCCGTACGTCAACACCATTCCGGTGGATCGTGAAGCCAAGCTGCCGGGGGATCCCGCTGTGGAGCGGCGACTTCGGTCGATCATCCGCTGGAACGCGATCGCCACGGTCGTGCGGGCCAACAAGACCTCCTCGGAGCTGGGAGGCCACATCGCCAGCTACCAGTCGCTGGCCACCCTGTACGAGGTCGGCTTCAACCACTTCTGGCGGGGTCCCGATCACCCGAACGGGCCGGACCTCATCTATTTCCAGGGCCACTCTTCCCCGGGTAACTACGCGCGCGCCTATCTGGAGGGCAGGCTCACGGCTGAGCAGCTGGACGCGTTCCGCCAGGAGGTCTCCCGCCCCAGTGGCCTGAGCTCCTACCCGCACCCCTGGCTGATGCCCGAGTTCTGGCAGTTCACCACCGTCTCCCTCGGTCTGGGGGCGATCACGTCGATCTACCAGGCTCGCTTCATGAAGTACCTAGAGGCCCGGAAGATGGCCCGGACCGAGGACCGCAAGGTGTGGGCGTTCATCGGCGATGGCGAAGTCGACGAGCCCGAGACCATGGGGTCGATCGGGTTGGCCGGCCGCGAGGGTCTGGACAACCTGATCTGGGTGGTCAACTGCAATCTCCAGCGGCTGGACGGCCCCGTCCGGGGCAACGGCAAGATCATCCAGGAGCTGGAATCGGATTTCCGCGGGGCGGGCTGGAATGTGATCAAGGTGGTCTGGGGCTCGCGCTGGGATCCGCTGCTCGCCCAGGACACCGATGGCCGGTTGGTCCGAGTGATGGAGGAGTCGGTGGACGGCGAGTACCAGACGTACAAGTCACGTGACGGGGCATACGTGCGCGAGCACTTCTTCGGCAAGGATCCAGTGCTCCTCGACCGGGTGGCCCATATGACCGACGAGGAGATCTGGTTGCTGAACCGGGGAGGGCTTGACCAGCAGAAGGTGTACGCCGCGTACCACGAGGCCGTCCGCCACCGAGGGCAGCCGACGGTCATCCTGGCCAAAACCATCAAGGGCTACGGGATGGGTGCCTCGGGCGAGGGCCAGATGGTCACCCACCAGGCGAAGAAGATGACCGAGGCCGCGCTGCTGGCCTTCCGCGACCGCTTCGAGTTGCCCCTGACTGACCAGCAGGTGCGCGACGCCGAGTACTACAAGCCACCGGAGGATTCGCCGGAGATGCGGCTGCTGCTCGAGTCCCGAGCGCGACTGGGCGGGAGCCTTCCGGTCCGACGGCCACGGGCCGAGCCGCTGCCCGCGCCGGCTCTCGAGCTGTTCTCGAGCCAGCTCGAGGACACAGGCGACCGCCAGATCTCCACCACCATGGCCTTCGTACGAATCCTGGCGGCGCTCCTGCGGGACAAGCAGCTGGGCCGGCACGTCGTGCCGATCGTCCCCGATGAGTCCCGCACGTTCGGCATGGAGGGGCTGTTCCGCCAGGTCGGGATCTACTCGCCCTTCGGCCAGCTCTACCAGCCCCAGGACTCAGAGCAGCTCATGTTCTACAAGGAGGACACACACGGCCAGATCCTCGAGGAGGGGATCACCGAGGCGGGCTCGATCTCCTCGTTCATAGCCGCCGGGACCTCGTACTCGGCTCACGGCGTGCCCATGATCCCCTTCTACATCTACTACTCGATGTTCGGCTACCAGCGGGTAGGAGACCTGGTGTGGGCCGCCGGAGACGGCAGGACCCGCGGGTTCCTGCTCGGTGGGACAGCGGGCCGGACGACGCTGAACGGGGAGGGCCTCCAGCACGAGGACGGCCACAGCCACGTGCTCTTCTCCGTCGTTCCCAACTGCCGGGCCTACGACCCCACGTACAGCTACGAGCTGGCCGTGATCGTCCAGGACGGCCTGCGTCGCATGCTCTCCGAGCAGGAGGACGTCTTCTACTACATCACCCTGATGAACGAGAACTACCACCATCCGGCCATGCCCGAGGGCGCCGAGGAAGGCATCCTCCGCGGTATGCACCGGGTGCGCTCCGGTGCGGCGGACGGGCCACGGGTGCAGCTGCTCGGCTCAGGCACGATCCTGAACGAGGCCCTGGCCGCGGCTGAGCTGCTGGAGGCGGACTTTGGCGTGGCGGCCGACGTGTGGAGCGTGACGTCGTTCACCGAGCTGCGGCGAGAGGGCATCGACGCCGAGCGGTGGAACATGCTCCACCCCCTGGGGGAGGCACACGTGCCCTATGTGACGCGGTGCCTGTCCGAGCGCCCCGGCCCGGTGATCGCCTCCACCGACTACATCCGGGCCTTCCCGGATCAGATCCGGCAATGGGTTCCCGCCCGCTACCGGGTGCTGGGAACCGACGGATTCGGGCGCAGTGACTATCGGGCAGCCCTGCGGCGGTTCTTCGAGGTTGACCGCCACTTCATCGCCGTGGCGGCGCTGAGGGAGTTGGCCCAGGAGGGGACGCTGGAGCCCGCGCGCGTGCAGGAGGCGATCGACCGGTACGAGATTGATGCCGAGGCCCCGATGCCGACCACGGTATAAGTGCCACTGTCACATGAGACGCGGGACGACACACCATTAAGCGGGCCGCGAGCGGATGCCCGGCGTGAGCGATCTGGTCTCGGTCGAGGTCCCCGACATCGGCGACTTCGAGGACGTCCCGGTGATCGAGATCCTTGTCTCCCCCGGCGACACGGTGACGGTCGATGACCCGCTTCTGACGCTCGAGTCCGACAAGGCCACGATGGACGTGCCCGCACCGTTCGCCGGCACGGTGCGCGAGGTGCACGTGAGCGTGGGCGACCGGGTGTCCCAGGGGACGCAACTGCTCAGCATGGAGCGGTCGGGTGGGGATCAGGTCGCCGAGCCGACGGCGGCACCCGAGGTCGCCGAGCCGACGGCCGAGGTTCCGGAGCCGGCGGCGGCGCCCGAGGCCGGCGCGACCGGCGCCGAGGCTGGCGCCAATTCCAGCCCGGACGGCCGCGGCCCCGTCTATGCCAGCCCGTCAGCCCGGCGGCTGGCCCGCGAGCTGGGCGTCGACCTGGCGTCTGTCCAGGGGACCGGACGCAAGGGCCGGATCACCCGCGAGGACGTGGAGGCAGCGCGGTCAACGCCTGCCCCGCCGCTCGCGGCCACGCCCATGCCAGGGCTTTCGGGCCTCGCCCCGTGGCCGTCGCTTGACTTCTCCAAACAGGGGCCCGTAGAGCGCGTGCCGCGGTCGCGCATCCAGCGCATCGCCGGACCGAACCTGGCCCGCAACTGGGTGCTGATCCCCCACGTCACCCAGCATGACGAGGCCGACATCACCGAATTGGAGGCGTGGCGCAAGGAGCTGAACGCCGAGCACGCCCCCAGCGGGACCAAGGTGACCATGGTGTCGTTCCTGATCTTGGCCTGCGTGGCCACGCTCAAGGAGTTCCCGACCTTCAACGCCTCGCTCGACGGCGACGACCTGATCCTCAAGCGCTACTACAACATCGGCTTTGCCGCCGACACCCCCGGCGGGCTACTCGTCCCGGTGGTCAAGGCGGCCGACCAGAAGGGCCTGCTGGAGATCGCCCGAGAGTTGGCGGAGCTCTCGGCCCGGGCCAGAGAGGGCAAGCTCGGGCCGGTCGAGATGAGCGGGAGTACGTTCACCATCTCCTCGCTGGGCGGCATCGGGGGGACGGCCTTCACCCCCATAATCAACGCGCCTGAGGTGGCCATCCTGGGCGTTTCGCGCGCGGCCACCCGCCCGGCCTGGGATGGCCAGCAATTCGTCCCGCGGCTGCTCCTGCCCTTGAGCCTGTCCTACGACCACCGGGTGATCGACGGCGCGACGGCGGCCCGGTTCGTAGTTCACCTGGGGCGCGTTTTGAGCGACCTGCGACGGGCGCTGCTGTGAGTCCCTCCCAGACCACGGAGATCAGGGTCCCGGACATTGGGGACTTCACCGACGTGCCGGTGATCGAGATCCACGTCACGGCCGGTGACGCGGTCTCGCCCGAGGATCCGCTGGTCACGCTCGAATCTGACAAGGCCACGATGGACGTGCCCGCCCCCCAGGGCGGCACGGTAAAACAGCTCCGGGTCAAGATCGGCGACCGCGTGTCCGAGGGCAGCGTGCTCCTGACCCTGGACTCCGACGGGACTCAGCCCTCGAGCCAGGCTCCGGAGCCGGAGCAGCCGGCGCCGCCCCCGGCGGACGGCGAGGCCGCGGTCACCCGCGAGCCGCCCCCCTCTTCCGCCGATTCCGGCCAGCACGACGCCCAGGTGGTGGTCATCGGCTCGGGCCCCGGCGGCTACACGGCGGCCTTCCGAGCCGCCGATCTGGGGCTGAAGACGATCCTGATCGAGCGTTACCAGCGCCTCGGCGGGGTGTGCCTGAACGTGGGCTGCATTCCCTCCAAGGCGCTGCTCCACGCCGCCCGGGTGGTGGCCGAGGTCGAGGAGATGGCCGAGCATGGGC
>JBPYDM010000022.1:0-7074 GCA_051986255.1 Solirubrobacteraceae bacterium
GGGGGCTGTTGGGGCACGGGACGCCGGCGGCGGCAGGGGCCAATCAGGCCTAGTCGGACTGCTGGTCAGCGGTCCTCGTCCTCCATCGGCTCGATCGTCGCCTTCAAACGCCGGCGAGCCGCGTCCAGGCGCTCAGCGGCCGAACCGGGAGGCGGGTCTTCATCAACCCTCTCGCGCTCGGCCGAGTCGCGGCGCAGCCAGCGCCTTAGCCGTCCAAGCCAGCCGCCGTCCTGCGCCGCCACCTCGCGTCCCACTACGCCGCGGCCACCACCGAGGTAGACCAGTCGATCACCGAGGTGGGGCGGACCACGTGCTTGTTCATCCCCAGCTCCTTGGGGGAAAGCCCGAGCGCCAGACCCACCAGCTGGGGCAGGTGGAGCACGGGCAGCCCCAACTCCCGCCCGACCACCTTCTCGGCGATGGGCTGCTGGAGATCCAGGTTGAGGTGACACAGCGGGCAGGGCACCACCAGGCAGTCGGCCTCGGCGTCAATCGCGTCGCCCAGGTGCCGTCCGGCCTGGGCCAGCGAGGCGTTCTTGTTCATGGTGATGATGGGGAAGCCGCAGCACTTGTAAACGCCGGCGTAGTCGACCACGGTTCCGCCCAGCGCCTCGATCACCTGGTGCAGGTAGCGGTCGCGCGGGTGCGCCTCGTCAATTCCCAACCGGTTCACGGGCCGGACGATGTAGCACCCGTAGAACGGCCCCACCCGGAGGTTCTCCAGTGGCCGCTTGACCCGGGAGCGCAGCTCGTCCAGCCCGATGTCCTCCACCAGCAGCCAGAGGAAATTTTTGTTGGTCAGCCCCTTCTGGTAGGAGAGCCCGTCCTCGGCCAGCGTGGAATTGACCTGCTCGCGGTATTTGGTGTTGGCATCCAGCCGCTCCTGGCATTCGCTCTGTGCCCCCTGACAGGTGGAGCAGATGTTCATCATCAGCTCGCCGTCGGTCTGCTGGGCCAGCGCAAACGTGCGAGCGTTGAGCGTGTCGGCCAGCTCCTGGTTGTGCTCGGCTACTACGCCCGCGCCGCAGCAGTTGGCTCGATCGAGTTCGATCAGCTCGATGTCCAGCAGCGGGGCGACCTTGGCCATCGCCCCGTGCAGCTCAGGCGTGAAACCGCGGCTCACACACCCCGGCCAGTAGGCCACCCTCATGACGCTTTCTCCTGCCGGCTGGTTTCTGCGCTGGCCTCCGGCTCGTCTTCGTAGCCGGTGACGTACAGGTTGAGCTCGTCGCGCTTCGGCCGGCTCTCCACGGTGGCAAAGATGCGCTTGACCGCCCTCAGGTCGGGCTTGGGGATCTTGTGGCCCAGCAGAGCCACCTTAGGACTCACCTTGCCCCGCATCAGCCCGGCCGTGATCGAGGGCAGTGACGACAGGAGCTCTCCGGCCGCTCGCGGGTGGAACTTGCCAAACCAGGAGTCGCCGCCGTAGCTGCGGGGCAGCAGCTCCGCCTCATTCAGGAGACCGTACTCGCGCACCAGGGTGCTGAACGCCTCCTCGTGGCGGCGGCCGTTGTTGCGGTCCTCGATCTTCTCGTCCGACCCGGTGATTCGGCGCAGGCGCATGATCTGGCTCATCGGATCGACGCCCTTGGGGCAGGCGTCGATGCAGTTGAAGCAGTGAGTGCAGTCGTACATGCCGTGGGGGTCCTGAGCCAGGTCGTTGAGCCGCTCCCGCCGCTCGGCGTCGCGCGGGTCGCCCACAAAGCGGTAGGCCTTGGCCAGCGCGGCGGGGCCGATGAACAGCGGGTCGACCTCCATAGACAGGCAGTCCGAGACGCAGGCGCCACACTGGATGCAGGCCATGGTCTGGGTGACGTCGACCATGTTCTCGTGGGGGACGATGTACTCCCGCTCGGGGATCGGCTGTTTGTTGATCAGCCAGGGCGTGACCCGCTGGATCTTCTTCCAGTGGACGGCATCCATGTCCACGATCAGATCCCGGATGACTGGCATGTTGCCCATTGGCTCGACGGCGATGACGCCCGCAGGCGTCGCGTCGCCGGCGCCGGATCCGCCATTACTCGTCCCGGCCGGCTCGCCCGGGTTCCATCCGGTCCCGTGGCCGCGCTCGGCGGCCTCGTCCAGATGGGTGTTGCAGGCCAGCCCCGGCTTGCCGTTCATGCGCACGCCACACGACCCGCAGATGGCCTGCTGGCACGAGCAGCGGATGCCGATCGAGCCGTCCGTGTCGTCCTTCACCTTGAGGATCGCGTCCAGGACGGAGCGCTTGGGCCCCATGTCCACTGTGTGCTCCTCCCAGTACGCGGCCTGGCCCGTCTGGGGGTCGTAGCGGCGGATTCTCAGCGTATACCTAGGCATCAGTACCTCCGCTCCTCCGGCTCCCAGCGGGTGATGGTCACCGGCGAATAGGTGATCCTGGGCCGGTCGCCGTCGAGCGAGATGTCGATGTGCTTGAGCCATTCATTGTCGTTGCGCCCGAGGAAATCGGTCCGGAATTGGGCGCCGCGCGACTCGGTGCGCTCGATCGCTCCCAGGACGATGGTCTCGGCCACATCCAGCATGTACCCGAGTTCCAGAGCGGCCACCACGTCCTGGTTGAACACGGTCCCCTTATCGTCGATCACCGCCCTCTCGGCCTGCACCTTGAGGTCCCAGATCTTGTCCTGTGCGGTGGTCAGGCCCTCGGCGTCTCGGAACACCGCGACGTAGCTGTTCATGATCGTCCCCAGCTCGTGCTTGAGCGCGGCCACGCGCGGGCCTCCGGAGTCGCGGCGCGTGATCTCATCGATGTTGCGCTCGGTATCGGTCAGCCGCTTGGCCCGTGTGGCCGGCATCGGCATCCGCTTGGCCCGGCGGGCGGCGTGCTCGCCCGAGCGGCGGCCAAACACCAGCGTATCCAGCAGCGAGTTGGCCCCCAGGCGATTGGCCCCATGCACGGAGACACAAGCCACCTCGCCGGCGGCGTACAGCCCGGGCACAGTGGTCTCTCCGTCCACGTCGGTCTTGATGCCACCCATGATGTAGTGCATGCCCGGGCGGATGTGGATCGGCTGGCGGGTGATGTCGACACCGGCGAAGTCGCGCCCGATGTTGACGATCTCGCGCAGCGCCTCGAGAGTCCGGCGGCGGGGCACCTTGGTCACGTCGAGGGCCACCGTCCCATCCGCGAACCCGCGGCCATCGTTGATCTCCGTCTGCTCGGCCTGGGAGACCACGTCGCGTGAGGCCAGCTCGAGCTTGTTGGGCGCGTAGCGCTCCATGAACCGATCGCCCTCGGCGTTGAGCAGCCACGCTCCCTCGCCGCGCGCCCCCTCGGTGATCAGGATGCCGTTGCCGGCCAGCGTGGTCGGGTGGTACTGGACCATCTCCATGTCCATCAGCCTGGCCCCGACCCGGTAGGCCTGGGCGATCCCGTCTCCGGTCACGATCAGACCGTTGGTGGTGGGCTCGAACGCCTGTCCCGCCCCGCCGGTGGCCAGGATGACCGCTTTGGCGTTGAACAGCTCCAGGTGGCCGTCACGCAGGTCGCGGCAGATGGCTCCCACGCAGTGACCGTCGTCGTTCAGCAGCAGATCGGTGGTGAACCACTCCTCGAAGCGGTCCAGCTGCTCGTGATGCTTCATGAGCTGCTCGTAGAGGACGTGGAGGATGGCGTGGCCTGTGATGTCGGCCACGTAGTACGTGCGGGCCTGCGAGGCGCCGCCGAAGGCGCGCGTGCCCAGGTGTCCGGTTCCGTCGCGGTGAAAGGTCACCCCGAGATGCTCGAGGTAGAGGATCTCGTCGGGCGCCTCCCGGCACATGATCTCGATCGCGTCCTGGTCGCCCAGGTAGTCGGACCCCTTGACCGTGTCGAAGGCATGGGACTCCCAGGTGTCCTCGGGGTTCAGGGCGGCGTTGATCCCGCCCGCCGCGGCCACTGAATGAGAGCGGACGGGGTGGACCTTGGAGACGATGCCCACGGTGGCCCCGATCCGGGCGGCAGCCAAGGCAGCGCGCTGGCCGGCCAGACCCGCGCCGATGATGAGCACGTCGTGGGAGGGCACCTGTTTCGATTCTACGTGGGCCAGTGGGCTAGGCCGCCGGAGAGCCCAGGACGGCCTGCAGCGCCCGCCGGACCCGGTCCACGGTGACGACCCCTCGGAGCACGCCGTCCCCGTCCACGGCCATGACCGCCCCCAGCCGGGCGAAGGAGTCTGAGGAGAGGACCTCGGTGAGGGGGCGATGCTCATCGATGCTCCAGCTCGAACCGAGTTCGGTGTCCAGCACAGCCCCCACGGTCAGCCAGCCCTCGCCCTGGGAATGGGTGGCATCGAGGCGCTCGCGCCGGGCGATCCCCAGGAGCCGACCGTCGTCCTCGATCACCGGGAACCAGGCCCAGCCGTAGCGCATGAAGTACTCCTCCAGGGCTTGGCTGACCGATGTCCCAGCCGGGATGGCCACGGGCTGGGGGTCCATCACATCGCTCACCGTGACCCCGGCGATCTGCTCGCTGAGAGCGGTCTGGGCCAGCGCCCCGCGGGCGGACTGGTAGAGCAGGAACGAGATGGCGATCAGCCACAACCCGCTGAAGCTCCGGTAGGACAGCAGCAGCCAGAGGCCTAGCCCGCCCAGGATCAGGGCGAAGCCCTCTCCCAGCCGGGCAGCCACCTGGGTTCCCCGCGTCTTATTCCCACTCAGCCGCCAGACCACCGCCCGGGCGATCCGCCCGCCGTCCAGCGGAAAGGCAGGGATGAGGTTGAAGGCCAGCAGGAGCACGTTCCAGAACAGCAACCAGCTGAGCGAGAGCAGAACGGGCGTGATGGCCACCGTGCCATCCAGCTCGGCGGCGTGCACAAGGCGGTGCGGGCCCACCAGGACCAGGTCCAAGCCCAGGCAAACCAGGACGAAGCCCAGGGTGGCCAGGGGCCCGGCGGCGGCGATCTTGAACTCCTCGGCCGGTGTGGCGGCGTCGCGGCCCATTTGGGTCAGGCCACCAAACAGGAACAGGTCGATCCGCCGGATCTCGATTCCCTGCCGGCGAGCAACCAGTGCATGTCCAAACTCGTGGACGATCAGCGAGCCGAAGAGGACGAGCACAGTGACCACCGTGGTGGCATACGCCACGATGTCCGAGCTGTGGAGGGCGTCTCGGAAGTACCCGGACAGCCAGAAGATCATCAGGAATAGGATCAGGAACCAGCTCCGGTCAACCCCGACCCGAATTCCGAACAGGTCGAACAGCTTGATTGAGCCTTGGCGGCGCATGATGCAATAGTCGCACAGCAATGGGATCGCCTGAAGACCTGAACAGCCCTATCGATCAGCTCCGGGCCTGGATGGCCGAGATCAGCGACCTCCACGACGCCGCCGCGGTGCTCGACTGGGACCAGCAGACGATGATGCCCCGACGCGGTGCGCCCAACCGGGCCGAGGTCCTGGCCACGCTGGGGCGCCTCACGCACGCGAAGTTCGTCTCCGCCCAGACCGGCCAGCTGATCGACGCAGCTGAGGCAGCCCTAAACGGGACGAGCGTCGACTCCGACGAGGCCCGGCTGGTCAGGGTGAGCCGGCGCCGGTGGGAGAAGGCCAGGCGTGTTCCTCCCGAGCTGGCCGGCGAGTTGGCCAGGGCGGGGTCGATAGGGCAGGACGCCTGGATCACGGCCCGGGAGAAGAACGACTTTCCAGCTTTCGTCCCCTATCTGCAGCGCAACCTCGATCTGGCTCGCGAGTACGTCGAGTGCTTCGAGGGCTTCGACTGTGCCTACGACGTGCTGCTGGACGACTACGAGCCCGACATGAAGTCCGCCCAGGTACAGCGGCTGTTCGGCGAGCTGAAGGGTGAGCTGGTGCCCCTGATCGCCCGGATCATCGATCAGGGCGGTCCCATCGATCGCAGCTTCCTGGATGCCCGGTTCCCCCTCGAGGCCCAACGCGGGCTGGTGCAGTGGACAGTTCAGAGGATGGGGTTCGATCCCGCGGGCTGGCGTCTGGACGACGCGGTGCACCCCTTTGCCACCTCGTTCGGATCCCACGACGTGCGGATTACCACCCGCTGGGACGAGGACTATTTCCCGATGGCGCTCTTCGGCGCCATGCACGAATGCGGCCACGGCCTCTATGAGGCGGGCGTCGGGGGGTCGCTGCAGCGCTCGCCCCTGGCCCAGGTGGACTCGCTCAGCCTGCACGAGTCCCAGAGCCGGCTGTGGGAGAACATGGTCGGCCGGGGACGCGCGTTCTCCACCGCCCTGGCTCCAGTCGTCTCGGAGCTCACCGCGGGCCAGATCGCCCCCAATGACGAGGCGCTGTTCCGGGCGGTCAACCGGGTGTCGCCCTCGCTCATCCGGGTGGAGGCGGACGAGGCCACCTACGGGCTGCACATCGTCGTGCGCTTCGAGCTCGAGCAGGACCTGATCGAGGGCAGGCTCGAGGTGGCGGATCTACCCGACGTCTGGAATGCCCGCTACAAGGAATACCTCGGGCTGGATGTGCCCGATGACCGCAGGGGCGTGCTCCAGGACGTGCACTGGTCCAGCGGGCTGATGGGTTACTTCCCCACATACGCGCTGGGCAACCTGATCGCCGGGCAGCTCTGGGAGCGGGTCCACGCCGATATCCCGGATCTGGACGCTCAGCTGGAGGCGGCCGACCTGGGTGGCCTGCGGGAGTGGCTGCGAGAGAACGTGCACCGCCACGGGTCCAAGTTCTCCACCAGCGAGCTGCTGGGCCGGGTGGTGGGCGGACCCATGGCCGTGGGCCCGTTCGTGGCCTATCTGAAGGACAAGCTCTCCTCCGTGTACAGGATCGGGCTGTAGGCCCTCAGGCCGTTGGCGAGCTGGTCGGCGGACGACGTACGCCGGCAAGCTCGTGCAACGCGTCGTTCAGGGTGGCGCTGGGGCGCATGGCCACGTTTACCAGCTCGGAGTCCGGCAGGTAATAGCCGCCGATGTCCACCGGTTCACCCTGGACAGCGTTCAGCTCGGCGACAATGGTTTCCTCTGCCTCATCCAGGCGGCGGGCCAGCGGGAGGAAGATGTCACGCAGCTCGGCGTCATCGGGCTGCTCGGCCAGCTCCCGGGCCCAGTACAGAGCGAGGTAGAAGTGACTGCCCCGGTTGTCCAGCTCGCCCGTCTTCCG
>JBPYDM010000023.1:0-8380 GCA_051986255.1 Solirubrobacteraceae bacterium
TCACGTGTCTCGGCCACTGTCGCACCATATAGCTCGGCCAAGCTCATGCCACCGTAGAGCATCTGCCGTTGCCGCTGCGCGCCGTTGTGCGGGGGCAAGGAGATGTCAAACCCGAACTCGCTCCGGACCGGCTCGCACCAGGCCAGGAGCCGATCGAGCGCCGAGGCGGCGGGGTACACGACCTCTGTCTCCAGGTCGATCAGCTCGCCGTCCAGTCCGTATCGGATGGCCCGCCACAGGTTCTCCTCGATCAGGCGCCCGGGGAGATCGGCCGCGGGGAATCCCTCGTCCACCTCCCGTGCCGCCTGGGTCACACAGGCCACGATCAACGCGGCCAGCCCCTCGGACTCCTGGGCACTGACCTGGCAGTCGCAGATCCGCACCTCGACCGTGCCGAACGCGGGATGGGGCCGGATCGACCACCACACCTGCGTGTACTCCACGATCGAGCCCGTCCGTTCCAGAAACTGGACGTACCGGGCGAAGGCATCCCAGGTTCCGAACGGCTCGGGTATCCCGCAGCGGGGAAAGCTCTTTGTGAAGATCTGGCTTCGGGCGCTGGCCAGCCCCGAATCCCGACCGTCCAGGAAGGGCGAGCTGGCCGAGATGGCCAGCAGCAGGGGCAGGACGGATCGGAGCCGATCACACACCAGGACCGCGCGGTCGGCCCCGCGGATGCCCACGTGGACGTGCATCGAGAACGTGTTATTGCGCCAGGCCACGTACTTGAGTCCACCCTCCACCCGCCGGTAATGGTCGGTGGCGATGATTCTCTGCTCGCGGTAGTCCGACCAGGGGTGGGTCCCGGTAGCACCCAGACGCACGCCCAGCTCGGCCGCCAAGCCGAACAGGCGGCGGCGCTGGTCGCGCTGCGCGGCGATGGCGCCCGCCAGGTCCGCCCCACGGCCGGAGCGGATCTCCACCTCGGAGGAGATCAGCTCGCCGCAGATCGACTCGGCCAGCACGGCGTCACGCTGGGCCGCGTCCCGGAGCCGCTCGAAGGCGGGCGTGAGCCCCAGTTCGGGGTCGAGCAGGGCGAACTCCTCCTCCAGCCCCACGGTGAAGTCGGTGGCGGTCTCGAATCCCGCCCGGGCTTCTTCGAAGTCAAGAACCACGTATCCGGTGGTCGAGTCTGATCAGGTCAGATAGAAGTACAGGGCGTACAGTAGGTCGACGGCCGGGCTGGAGGTGTGGACGGTGACCTCGGGCGGGACCTGGAGCAGCGCCTCGGAATAGTTGAAAATGATTTTCACTCCCGCCTCCGCCAGGTCATCGGCGAGCATCTGGGCGGACGCCGAGGGCACAGCCAGGACCGCCACCACGATGTCCTCGTCCTCGACCACCTCGCGTAACTCGGAGTTGTGACGGACGGTGAATGGCCCGATCTGGGTCCCCACCCGGTCCTCGTCGATGTCGAAGATGGCCACCACCCGGAAGCCATGGTCCGCGAAGATGTCCGAGGTGGCGATGGCCGTGCCCAGATGACCCGCGCCGAACAGGGCGATGTTGTGCTGCCCCGAGGTGCGCAGGATCTTGCGGATCTGCGTGACCAGGGAGTCGACGTTGTAGCCCACTCCCCGCTTACCGAACTTGCCAAACCCCGAAAGGTCCCGGCGGATCTGGGTGGAGTTGACGTGCGTGTAGTCCGCCAGCTCCTGGGAAGAGATCGTGTCCTTCCCCATCTTCCGAGCCTGGGTCAGCACCTGGAGGTAGCGCGATAGACGAGCGGCCACCCCGAGTGAGAGCTTCTCGCCTAGTTTGTCTGCGCCCGCGGCATCGGCGGAAAGCGAGCGCTCACGTCCCGCCGTATAGCTCATCCGCTTCCACAATACCGAGCCTCCGCTCAAGCTCGGCCTCATCGATGTACAGCTCGAACACCTCTTCGTCGTCGATGGCCACGACCGGGATCCGCTCCAGGTAGGCGAGGTGCAGCCGGCGATCGCTCTCGATGTCCCGCTCGCGGAGCTGGAAGGCGGACGGGTGCCGGCTCTGGACCGCGAGCAGCACCTCTCGGGCCTGATCGCACAGGCAACAGCCGTCGCGCGTGAACAGCACCACGTCCTTCATCGCTCGAGGTCCGATCAGGCGGCCGCCGCGCGGCTCTCTCCGGAGGGGTACACGTCGAGGTTCAGATAGTCGGGGAACCGGAGCGGCGGGATAAATCGGGCGGCGCTGGCGATCATGGCCGCGTTGTCGGTGCAGAGCTCCGGGGGCGGCGCGTCGAGTTCCACACCCAGCTCGGCCACGGCCTGGCGTAGCCCCCCGTTGGCCGCCACCCCGCCCCCCAGAGCCAGGCGGTCCAGACCGGTCTGAACCAGACCCCGCCGCACCCGGATGACGAGCGACTCGACGATCGCTCGCTGGTAGGAGGCGGCCAGGTCGGCCCGGCGCCGTTCCGTCTCGGGCTCCCCCAGCTCCCGCACCTTGTACAGGAGAGCGGTCTTCAGGCCGGCGAACGAGAAATCCAGCCCGGGCAGACGAGCCGCCGTGGGGAAGTCGAAGGCACCCGGGTCCCCTGCCCCGGCCAGCCGCTCCAGCGCCGGTCCCCCCGGATAGCCCAGCCCGAGGAGCCGAGCTCCCTTGTCGAAGGCCTCCCCTGCCGCGTCATCCAGCGTCTCCCCCAGGATCTCGAATCCCGGGCCGCAGTCGCGCACATGGGCCAGGAAGGTATGCCCCCCCGAGGCGATCAGGCTGAGGAACGGCGGATGCCAGGGCGCAGGGCCGACGAAGCTGGCGGCCACGTGACCATGTAGATGGTCGACCGGGGCGAGTGGAGCGCGGTGCACGGCAGCCAGGGCCTTGGCAGTGGCCAGGCCCACCAGCAACGCGCCTATCAGCCCGGGGCCCTGGGTGGCGGCGATCAACCCAGCCTGCTCGAGGCGGACCCCGGCCCGGCGCAGCGCGTCGTCCACCACCGCGTCGACGTTGCGCAGATGCTGGCGCGAAGCGATCTCCGGGACGACCCCGCCGTAGCGGTCGTGGACCCCTTGGGAGGAGATGACGTTGGACAGGATCTCCCCGGCGGGGCTGAGGACGGCCGCGCACGTGTCGTCACAGCTGGTTTCCAGGGCCAGGATCATCAGGACGCCTTCGAGGTCAGCTCCTGCTCGACGGTCCGCCACATGATGAGGGCATCCTCGCCCGTGTCGTGGTAGTAGTGGGGGCGCATCCCGGCGGCCCGGAATCCGAACCGCTCATACAGGGCGATCGCCCCCGTGTTGGAGGGCCGCACCTCCAGGGTGATCGGCTCCCCGAGACCAGCGCGCTCGATCATGCTCTCGAGCAGCGCACTGGCTATCCCGCGACGGCGCCGGGGTGGGTCCACGGCCACGTCCATGACATGCCAGACGTCGGCGTAGCGGGAGCACACCACAAAGCCGGCCAGGCGGCGATCTGGCAGAGCCGCCGCCAGTGAGATGGTGGACGGTTTGGAGAGCTCTAGGACGAACATGGCCGCTGACCACGGAGTCGGGAAGGCCCGGCGCTCGATGGCTAGCACCTGGGGTAGGTCGCTGAAGCCGATGGAGCGGATGGTGACGGGATCAACGGGGTTGGGCATCAGGAGGGCGCTGGTAATCGGGGATAAGACGATCCAGAGGGGTCACCGGCCGGCGGCGCGCGAGCTCGATATGCCGGGTTGCCGTGACCCGGTGAAGCTCGGAGGCATCGGGCGGAACGCATACCCCTGGTCGGTCCAGAACCTCTCTGAATGCTACCGCCCCGTCCCCGATGGCCAGCACACCTGACCCGGTTTGGCCGAGTGCCGAGGCCAGATCCGGGGCAGGCAGCGCCCGGGCGGTGAGCAGCGGATCCTGGAGCTGGCCTGCTGCGTCCATGACCCACGTCGCGGCATAGACCTCGCGGCGCCGAGCGTCCAGGACGGCGGCCACCGCCCCCGGTCGCTCGGGGGCATCTCGAGCGTTGAGGGCGAGTGCTTGAAGGGTGGAGATGGCCACCACCGGCGTTCCGGCGGCGCGGGCTAGGGCCTTGGCCGTGGCGATGCCCACCCGCAGCCCGGTGAACGTGCCTGGTCCGACGCCGACGGCGATCCGATCAAGCGAACCCCACCCGACCCCGGCCTGTTCGAGCAGCTGTGAGACCATCGGCAGGAGCCGCGTGGCATGGCGGGGGCGCTCCCCAGGCGACGGGTCATCGCGCAGCTGGCAGATATCGCCGTTGCCCAGGGCCACGGTGGTGGCCGGCGTGGCCGTGTCAAAGGCCAGGATGTTCACTCGCTGCCGCCGTGCGCCGCCGACAGGGCGGCCAGGTCAATGGCGATCTTTCGCTTCTCGCCCCCCGCGTGCTCGATCCGGACGCGAGCCACGACTGGTGCCAGGACGGCCAGCTCATCGCCCGCGTGGGGCCATTCCACGAATGCGATCGTGTCTGGCTGCAGATAGTCCGCCAGCAGGTCGGGATCTTCACGCCTCAGGTCGTGGATCCGATACAGGTCGATGTGGGCAACCGGAACCCTAGCCGCGTACCGGTGCCCGATGGTGAAGGTCGGGCTGCGGACCTGAACGCTCACTCCCAGGGCGCGGCAGGCGCCGCGGACAAACGTGGTCTTGCCCGCCCCGAGCTCCCCCTCCACTAGCACTACCTGACCAGGTTCGAGGCGGCCGGCTAGGTCGGCACCGAGGACCTCGGTCTCTTGCGGGCTATGGGAAATGTGCACCCAGTCCGTCATCGTCGGCCACTGTATTCGGTACCGTGATTCGGACCATGACGCGATCCGGAGCACCCCCAGCACCGGGCGGGCTGGTGGCTCTGTGGAGACGCCAGGTCACTCGGCTGAGCGGTCTCGGCACCTCGGATACGGCCAAGGCGGCCGGTCTGGCCGGGGCGATGATCGCCAACAACCTGATCGCCCTTGGCTGCACGTTTGTCTTCGCCCGGCTGATCAACGACTACGGCAAGCTGGCCGCGCTGGTGAGCTATCTGCTCATCCTGACCGTGGCCGGCCAGGCAATGCAGGTGGCCACCGCTCGCGAGGGAGTCCTCGGCCATTTGGGCGTAGGCGAGGACCTGATTGCCACCGTGAAGAAATGGTCGTGGATGATGCTGGCCCTGACGGCCGTGCTGACCGTCGTATCGATCGTGCTGCGTAACGCGATCGCCAGCGTGGTGGGCGTCAAGCCGTTCCCCTGGGCGGCGGCGGCCGGTATCCCGGCGGGGTGCGTGTACCTCCACCTCTCGCTGCTGCGCGGCGTGCTCCAGGGCATTGGCGACTACCGAAGCGTGGGACTCAGCCTGATCTTTGAGCAGGCCAGTCGCCTTATCATAGGAGCGCTACTGGTTGTGGCCGGGCTGTCGGTGACCGGCGCGTTCCTGGGGTCTCTGGCCTCATACATCGCCATGTCGGTCTACTGCGCCTGGGAGCTTCGACGGCGGATCCCCGCACCGCTGCCAGGGGCCGGGCTGCCGGCCAGCGCGGCTAGGGCGGCCGTGGGACTGTGGACCCACATCCGGAGGGCCTGGGCCCCGATCGTCGGGTTGATCGTGATCGCCGTGCTCCAGAACATCGACGTGATCGCAGCCAACCACCGGTTCAGAAACGTCAACGTGGCCAGCTCGTATGCCGCCAGCGCGGTGGCCGCCAAGGTGCTCATCTGGGTGGCCATGGGCGTCGGCTTCTACCTCGTGCCCGAGGTCTCCCGCAGGCGGGCCGAGGGGCAGGACACGCGGGTCATCCTGGTCCGTGCCCTGGCCATCGTGGGTATCTGCGCGGTGCCGGTGCTGGCCATCTACGCCCTTGCCGCCCACCCGCTCATCCAGATCGCCTTCGGCGCCAAGCGGACGCTGGCCACGGGATCGCTACTCCCGTTGGGGGCGGCCTTCACGGTGCTGGCCTGCACGTACCTGGCCGTCCAATACATGCTGGCCCTCAAGCGGACCGGGTTCCTGCTGGTCATCGCTGTAGTGGCGGCCGTCGAGCCCGTGCTGCTGCTCCAGGCCTCGCGCCGGCCCACCGGCTTTGCCGCGGTCGTCCTGGCCGTCCAGGCGGTGGGCGCGCTGCTGGCCTTCGCCCTGGCCATCGGGCGCGACAACGCCCCTCCTGCCACCCGCCGCCTTACTCAAGAGGCAGAGACTGCTGAAACCGCCCAGACGCGCTCGGCCGTTGGGGCGGAGCTGGCCTAGGGGTCTGTCTCAAAACCGGGGCGCGTGGCCGGCGAACGCCGGATCACGGGAAGAGCCGGACTGCGGGCGGTCCCCGCTGGGGCTGGCTTAGAACAGTCCCAGCTGGGGCGCGGGCTCCGGCCCCTCGGCGCTCATCACGGCCTGGCTCAGGTCCGGATGCTCGGGCTCGAGCTCGTCGAGATCGGGCATCTCGTCCTCCTCGAGCTGGGGCTGCTCGGGTGCTCCCTTGGCCAGCAGCTCAGGAATCCGGTGAAAGTCAGTGCGCAGCGTCTCCAGCATGGACGGTGTGTAGAGCGCAGCCGCGGGGTGGTAGAGCGGGTACAGCCGGACCGCCCGGGAACCGACCACCCGGACCTCTTCCTGCCCGTGCAGCCGCGAGATGCCGGTGGTGTCCCCGCGCAGCAGCTTGGTGGAGAAGTTGCCCAAAGTACAGATCACCGTCGGCTCGATCAGCCTCACCTGCTCGAACAGGTAGCCCTGGCAGGACTCGATCTCCTTGGGCTGGGGATCGCGGTTGTCCGGAGGACGGCAGCGCAGCACGTTGCCGATCCACACGTCCTTGCGATCCAGGCCGATCTCGCCGAGCAGCCGGTCGAGCTGCTTGCCCGCGGCCCCGACGAAGGGCAGCCCCAGGCGATCCTCGCTGGCCCCGGGCGCCTCGCCGATGAACATCAGCTCGGCGTCGGCGTTGCCAGCGCCGAATACGGCCTGCGTTCGCGTGACGTGCAGCGGGCAGCGGGTGCAGTTGCGCACCTCGGGGTAGAGGGCCTTAAGCAGGTCGCGACGTTCGGCGGCGCTATTCATCGGCCACGCCGGGAACCCCGCCCGCCGCTGGTTCGGCGCTGGTCAACCCCGGCCCGCCACTGGTCACCCCCGCCTGCCGCTGGTCAACCCACGCGCGCAAAACACCCCGCCCGCCGCTGGTCGGACCGTGGTGACCTCCACTCATCATGCGCCTTGATAGTAGACCCGGATTCGGACAACCGAGGGTGCCTGCTGGCCCACCAAGTCCGGAAATTGGCGAGGTCGGCTATGTGGGAGGGTCGAGGAAGCCGTGTGCCGTCACAACGCACGCAGGAGCGCCGGAGCTTTGTGCGATTGGTGTGCCTATAGCGGGCTGACGTCACGGAGCGGCGCTCGGGACACAAGCTTTGTGACGCTGCACCACGCCCGCGTTTACCGGGCAGAGCTGCCCCCGAGGGCAGGCGCCGTTGGCGAGTGGTGTGCCAAGGCTCACACATCCTCGGCTTCACATCCGATCGCTCGGGGTATCATCGCTGGCGAGGCCATCACCGGGATTTGGGGTGGACCTCCTCGACCCCCACTTCTTAACTCACCAGCCGACCGGTATCTCACTTGCGGGAACTGGAACGGGATTCCTCCCTTGATCTCCCTGCCGACGTGCGGCTTGCCGTGGTGGGCCGTGGACGGCTGGGCCACGCGCTGGTCTGGGCGCTCGACGAGGCGGCAGACGCCGTCCCGGCGGACCGCGTCCGCTACCACGTGCGCGGGCCGCTGGGACGAGGCGTGGACGGGCACGAGGCCGACGCCGTCCTGCTGTGCGTGCCCGACCAGGAGATCGCCGCGGCCGCGGCCCTGATCGCCCCGGGGAGGCTGGTCGGCCATTGCTCGGGGGCAACCGGCCTGGAGGACTTGCACCCTCACGAAGCGTTCTCGCTGCACCCGCTGATGACGGTGACCCGGCGGTCGACCAGCTTCACCAAAGCGGGCGCTGCTGTTGACGGGAGCACCCTCCGGGCCCTGGCCTTCTCAAAGGAGTTGGCCCGGACGCTGGGCATGCGGGCGGTCCGGGTGGCGCCCGAGGACCGGGCCTTGTATCACGCCGCCGCCTCGATGGCATCCAATTTCCTGATCACGCTCGAAGCCGCGGCCGAGCGACTGGCCGCGAGCACCGGCGTCGAGCGGTCCCTGCTGGCTCCGCTGGTCCGCGCCACGGTGGAGAACTGGGCCGCCGTAGGTGGGCAGGGGGCGCTTACCGGGCCAGTGGCCCGGGGCGACGAGGACACCGTGCGCCGGCAGCGCGACGCGGTGGCCGAGCGTGCCCCGGATCTGCTCGAGCTGTTCGACGGCCTCGTAGCGGCCACCCGGTCCCTGGTCGGGCGCGAGGTCGAGCCGGTATGAGGACCGTGCGGAGGATCGCCGAGATGCGCCAGGCACTGGCCGAGCACCGAGCCACCGGCGCAATCGTCGGCCTGGTGCCCACCATGGGGGGCTTTCACGC
>JBPYDM010000024.1:0-6798 GCA_051986255.1 Solirubrobacteraceae bacterium
CCACGCACGAGCGCGTCCAGGGTGGCCGTAAGCATGTCCTGGTTGGAGGCCCGTGCGTACGGCCCGTTCTGGCGCCCGAACGGGATGCGAATCCCGCCCAGAACGGCCACGCGACGAGGCTTAGAGTTCATCCGGAACTCCTCCACCTAACCCGTGGAGAACCTCAAAGCACCGTGTCATTGGTCACTCGTGCCCGTGGCCGTGGTGAACGCGCCCCGCGACACTGCCCGGCGGACAAGCGCGGGGACCAGGATCCGAGTCGCCGCGGCCAGCCAGTACGGCCTCGGCACGTACCGCTCGGCCCTGCCGCCCGGGCCGGCTTCGAGGATGGCCTCGGCCACCACCTCCGGCCGGGAGACGATCAGGCTCGGGAGCTCGGCCGCGGGAAAGCCCTCTGTCTTGATGAAGCCGGGCAGAACCAGGCCGATGTGGACGCCGTGGGGCCGCTCCTCGGCGTACAGCGCGTCACTCCAGCCGGCCAGGGCGAACTTGCTGGCCGAGTACGCCCCCGAGTCCGGTCGCGAAACCCGGCCGGCCGTGCTGGCCACGTTGACGATGGCCACCCGGCGCCCTCCGCCACCGCCGGCTGTGGCCAAGGCGGATTGCGCCGTCCGGCGCAACAGCGGGAGCAGAGCCTCGGTCAGCCTTACGGGCGCCTCGAAGTTGAGCTTCATGTTCCGCTCCACGTTGGCCCAGCCGGTGTCGGCGAACTGCCCCCGCCAGGCGGCGCCCGCGTTGTTGACCAGCAGGTGAAGCTGGCCATGCTCGCTCTCCACGGCCTGGCGGACCCGCTCGGGCGCGTCCTCGGCCAGCACGTCCTGGGCCAGCACGGTCGCTCCCCCGAGCTCCTCGGCCAGCCGCTCCAGGCGGTCTGCCCGGCGGGCCACAAGCACCAGCTTGACGCCTGGCTCGCGGGCCAAGCGGCGAGCGGTGGCCTCGCCGATCCCACTCGAGGCACCGGTGATCAGGGCTACGTACGGGCGATCCACGGCGCGGGCAAGACTAACGAGGCGGGGTGGCGCACGTCGCCCGCGGGATGGCGTGCGAGCAGCGTCGACGAGCCGCTCAGCCGATCCACACCCGCGGCGCTTCACCCGGGCGCCACAGACCCCGTGGCATCGCCGGAGTGAAGAAGGGCATGGCCACGTTGCCGTCGGCGTCGATGGCGATCAGCCCGCCGCTGGCCTGAAGCGCGGCCACCTGCCCGAGCGCTCCGCCGGCCGCCTCGGCCAGGTCACTGCCATCACGAACCAGTGCCGCCACCTCCCGAGCAGTGGCGCAGCGGATGAACGCTTCTCCGTCTCCCGTGCACGAGATGGCCGCCCAGCGATCTGCCCAGGTGCCCGCTCCGATGATCGGGCAGTCGCCCACCCGGCCCGGGGGCTGGTTGCGTATCCCCCCGGTGGAGGTGGCCGCGGCCAGGGTGCCCTCAAAGTCCAGGCACACGGCGCCCACGGTGGCCCGATCCGGGGCGCCCTGAAGCGCCCGCAGGTGGAATCGCTGACGCTCGGTGACGAAGTACTCGCTGGGGCGCTGGGCAACTCCGGCGAGCGCCGCGCGCTCGTCGGCCGGGTGCCCGACCAGCAGCACCTGGGGTGAATCCAGTACCGCGTGTGCGGCCAGAATGGGGTTCTCACTGTGGCGGAGCCCGGCCACCGCCCCGGCCGCCCGGTCGCGGCCGCGCATCAGCGCGGCGCTCATCTCCACCGAACCGTCGGAGCGCAGCGCTGAGCCCCGACCGGCGTTGAACAGCTCGAAGTTCTCCATCACCACGGTGGCCGCCTCGGCCGCCCGGACAGCGCCCTCCGGCAGTGCCAACTGCGCGGCATCGAGGGCCTCGCCAAGGGCCTGCCGGCACTCCGCCTCACGCTCGCGCAGCTCCCGGGCGTGATCCCCGGCACCCGCGTGTATGACGATCACCGGCCGGACGTGCTGGTCAGTCAAGGAGCGTCACCGCCCCGTGTGGGGGTTGTGGGCGATTTGTGCCGCTATGTGAAACAAATCGCCCAAACCTCGCGCTGCCGCGTTCATGAGGGGTGGAGTTATCCCACGCGGCGGGCCGGCGTGGGTTGCGCTCCTTGCACGTACCCGCTTCCCCTTTCAGTAAGCTCGAAGCATCACCAGGGGTGCGCCGGAGATCCCGGACCACCCAGGAAGAGGCGGGCTGGAGACCCCGGCCGGCCGCGACGTGAAGGGAAGACGAGAGGAATGGCGACTGATATCGCGCAGCCCGCCGGGGGCGCTCAGCCTGGCGGGATCGGTGAGCCCAGTGGCAGCGAATCGTCAGCCGGCAGCGCGCACCTCACGCTGGACGATCGCGTCGCCCTGCTCAGGGCCATGCTCATGATGCGAGGCGTGGAGGAGCGCGCCATGACGCTGTACCGGCAGGGCAAGGTTCCCGGCTCCTTCTACGACGGGTACGGCCAGGAAGCGGTTTCGGCCGGACCTGCGTTTGCCATGGCCGCCGAGGATCGCCTGTGCGTGTTGCATCGTGATCTCGCGGCCCACCTGATCCGAGGCGTGAGCCCGGCGCGGATCCTGAGTCAGTACCTGGGCCGGGCCGCCGGCATAACCCGAGGCCGGGACGCAAACGTCCATTTTGGCGACCGGCGCCTGGGCTGCGTGGGAATGGTCTCGATGCTGCCCGACATGATGCTCGTGGCCACGGGGATGGCCATGGCGTTCAAGCTTCGGGGCGAGGCCCGTTGCGCTCTGACCTGGTTTGGCGATGGTTCCACCTCGCGCGGCGACTTCCATGAGGCTATGAACTGGGCGGGCGTCCAGAAGCTGCCCGTGGTGTTTGTGCTCGAGAACAATCAGTACGCGTACTCGACGCCGCTGAACAAGCAGTTCGCCGTCGACCCGGTGCAGCGTGCGACGGCCTATGGCTTCGTCGGTGTGACGGTGGACGGCAACGATGTGGAGGCCACGTTCGAAGCCGCCCGTGTGGCCCGTGAGCGAGCGCTCACGGGCGACGGCCCGACGCTCATCGAGGCCGTGACGATGCGGATGCACGGCCACGCCGCGCACGACGACATGAAGTACGTGCCCAAGGAGCAGGTGGAGGAATGGCGCAAGCGCGACCCGATCGAGCGCGAGGAGACTCGGCTGCGCGAGGCCGGAGCAGACGTGGAGGCGCTCAGGGCGCAGGTCAAGGCCGAGATCGACGCGGCCACCGAGGAGGCTCTGGCCGGTCCCATGCCCGACCCAGCCGAGGCTGGGCAAGACGTGTTCCGCGAGGGTGAGGCCGAGCCGCTGGGGGACGGGCTGGCGCCCTGGAGCGGCTTCGCCCGTGCCACAGCGGGGGCCGCGTCATGAGCACACTCACCTACCTGCAGGCAATCTCCTCCGCGCTACGTGACGAGTTGCGCAGCGACGAGCGCGTGCTCGTCATGGGCGAGGACATCGGCGTGTTCGGCGGCGCGTTCAAGGTCACGGACGGCATGAGCGAGGAGTTTGGGCCCGACAGGGTCCTGGACACCCCGCTGGCGGAGTCGGCCATCATCGGCACGGCCGTCGGCGCAGCGGTCGTGGGAATGAGACCGGTGTGCGAGATGCAGTTCTCCGACTTCATCTCCTGCGGCTTTGACCAGCTGGTCAACGTGGCCGGGAAGATGCACTACCGCCAGGGGCTGGCCGTGCCGATCACCGTCCGGCTGCCTTCGGGCGGTGGGTTCTCGGGTGGTCCGTTCCACTCCCAGAACCCCGAGGCCTGGTTCATGCACGCCCCGGGGATCAAGATCGTGGCTCCGTCCACCGCTGAGGACGCCAAGGGGCTGCTGCACACGGCCATCCACGACCCGAACCCCGTCTGCTACATGGAGCACAAGCACCTGTACAGGCGGATCAAGGGAGAGGTCCCCGACGGCGTGTTCGAGACACCGTTCTCGGCCCGGGTGGCCCGTCCGGGTAGCGATCTGGTGGTGATCACGTACGGCGCCATGGTGCACACCGCGCTCGAGGCCACCGAGGACCTGGACGGGGCGTCCGTCGAAGTGCTCGACCTACGCTCGCTTGTGCCCATGGACGAGGAGGCCATCCTGGATTCGGTGGCCCGCTGCTCCAAGGTCGTCGTGGTGGACGAGGCGAACTGGACCTGCGCTGCCGGCGCCCAGGTGGCCGCGCTGATCGCCGAGCGCGGCTTTGAGCACCTCGATGGACCGGTGGTTCGAGTAGCCACTCCCGACGTTCCGATTCCGTTCTCTCCCCCGCTCGAGCAGGCGGTGCTGCCGAGCGTCGATCGCGTCCGGGAGGCGTGCCGTGAGCTCCTCGAGTACTGAGGCGACGCCCGGCGGAGGCGCCTCGGGCGCAGGAGGCGTGGCGGGGGCCGGCGCTGGCGCTGGCGAGGGCGCCACCCTCATCGATGTGACCATGCCCCAGATGGGAGTGTCCGTGGCCGAGGGCACGGTCGTCGCGTGGCGGTTTGAGGTGGGTGACCGGGTGCAGGCCGACGAGACGATCTGCGAGATCTCCACCGACAAGATCGACACCGAGGTGCCGTCTCCGGCCAGCGGGATCCTGGCCGAGATCCTCGTGCCGGTGGACGCCACCGTTGACGTGGGAACGCCCCTGGCCAGGATCGCCGTGAGCCCCGGGAGCGGGGCGGCCACGGCGCAAGGCGACTCCGGTGACGGGAATGGAGCGGCCGTTGTGGCGCCGGAGCCCGGTGCGGCAACTGGGCGTGGTGCGGCGCCAGGGGCTGGCGGCGGGCCAGAGGCCCCGGGGGCGGCCGAGGATGACCGGGCCGGAGAGTCGATCGAGCCCAACGGGGCCAAGCGCCGCGCCGGGACCGGTGGCGCCGCCCGCCGCTACTCACCGGTGGTGCAGCGCGTCGCCGCCGAGCACGACGTTGATCTGAGCGAGGTGCCGGGTACGGGCCGAGACGGTCGCGTGCGCAAGCAGGACGTCCTGGCCTTCCTCGAGTCCAGGCGCGAGGAACCGCCGCTGCACATAGAGAGCCCCTACCGGCCGGAGCCAGTCGCGCCACCCGCAACCCCCGCGGCCGCACCTGCGCCCGTGGCATCAACCGGCCAGCTGTCCCGCATGCGTCGCCAGATCGGCGAGCACATGAAGCGTTCGCTGGAGGTGTCGGCCACATGCACGACCTGGATCGAGGCGGACATGGGTCGGGTGCAGACCGCGCGGCGGGCGCTGGGCGTCACCGCGCTGGCCTTTGTGGCTCGTGCGGCCATCGACGGGCTGCGCGAGTACCCGGCGCTGAATGCCTGGATGGAGGGCGAGCGGTACACCCAGCACGCAGACGTGAACCTCGGCATCGCCGTGTCGCTGGGCGATGATGGGCTGATCGTGCCGGTGATCCACAAGGCGCACGAGCTCTCGGTCGAGGGCCTGGCCGCCCGGATCCGGGACCTGGCCCAGCGGGCCCGGTCCCGGCAGCTCAGTCCAGATGAGGTGCGAGGCGGCACGTTCACGATCACCAATCCCGGCCAGTACGGCTCGATCATGGCCACGCCGATCATCAACCAGCCCCAGGTGGCCATCTTGGATTTCGAGGCCGTGATCAAGCGCCCAGTGGTGGTGACCGACTACGAGGGCAACGACTCGATCGCCATCCGGCCGATCACGATCCTTGGGCTGAGCTGGGATCACCGGGCGCTGGACGGCGCCCTGTCCGCCCAGTTCCTGGCCGCCGTCAAGCGCCGGCTGGAGGCCGTGGCTCAATGAGCGCCGGCCGGGCACGCTATCCCAAGTTCGCGCCTCGCCCGGCAGGCCACGACTCTCCTCGTCCCGAGCTCTGGGTCTGTCACCTCGGAACGCTCGAGTACCGCGAGGCGCTGGCCCTCCAGGAGCGGCTTCGCGACGCCCGACAGCGCGAGCTCGTCCCTGACGTCCTGCTCACGCTTGAGCACTGGCCGGTGTACACGCGGGGCCGACGCTCGGGGAGCGAAGAGCTGCCCATGGGCGAGGAGTGGTACCGCCTCCAGGGGATCGACGTGGCCGACACCGACCGGGGCGGACGCGTGACCTATCACGGCCCCGGCCAGCTGGTCGGATACCCGATCGTCCGGGTCGACGATGTGGTGGCCTATGTCCGTCTGCTGGAGCGGGCGCTGGTGGCGGCGCTGGCCGAGGAGGGGATCACGGCTCGGGCCCGGCCTGATGAGGGACCCGACTACACGGGAGTATGGGTGGAGGACCGAAAGATCGCCTCGATCGGCGTGCATGTCGCACAAGGCGTTACCACCCACGGTTTTGCGCTGAACGTCGAGAACGACCTCCAGCCGTTCGGTTGGATCATTCCCTGTGGCCTGACCAATGTGAGGATGACCTCGCTGATCAAGGAGACCGGGCGTGGAGCGGGGCAGATGAAGTGCGTACGCCGGCGCATGGCCTACCGGCTGGCGGAGGAGCTGGGGCGCCGGCAGCGGTTGGTCAGCCTGGCGCGGCTCGAGGCGCTCGCGGCGTCCGGGGCTCCTGCGGTCGCTGGGCCCGCGCTCGTCGCGTAGCCGGTCGCTGGTGCGGCCGCGCCGCGGCGGGCGGCGCGGGCGCGGTCCACCGTCACATACCTCGCGTCCCGAGCGCCGCTACGTGACGTTAGGCGGCTCTAGGCCTACCAATGGCACAAAGCTCCGGCGCTCGTGCGCGCTTAGTGACGCCACACGGCACCATCGACCTCGCGCAAAGGCCGACCTCGCCCAGCGCCAATCCCGAACGCGACGGTCATGCGCGCTGCTCCCCGAAAGCCGTGAGGCGTATGGAGCGCGCCGAAACAACTCCGCCGCGGAGTAGCCTCTATTTCGTGAGCGATAGATCGCATGCGACCCGGTCGAGGGCCAA
>JBPYDM010000025.1:0-5502 GCA_051986255.1 Solirubrobacteraceae bacterium
CTTCCGCGTCGTGGTGGAGGTCGTCGAGGCGGAGGGCGGCCTAGTCAACAAGTTCGAGGGCGACGCGGCCCTATGCGTTTTCGGGGCGCCCGTGGTCTGTGCGGATTGCGCCGGAGACGCGCTGCGAGTGGCCCGGCGGCTGGCCGCGCAGCTCTCCCGGGACCTGCCGGAGGTGGATTTTGGGATCGGCGTCTCAGCTGGCTTGGCGGTGGCGGGAAACGTGGGCGCAGAGAACCGGTTTGAGTACACCGTGATCGGCGATCCGGTGAACGAGGCGGCGCGCCTGGCCGAGCTGGCCAAAGAGCGTCCGGAGCGCGTGCTGGCCTCGAGCGCCGCTCTGGACAGGGCCGGCGAGGCCGAGCGCCAGGCCTGGACGGTGACCGAAGCGGCGTTGCTCCGGGGGCGGCTCGCCCCCACGCAGCTGGCCCACCCGGAGCTTCAACTCGGCTGAAGTCGAGTCCGTGCCGGGCCTTGTGAAGGCTCGGCTAAACGTCCTTTCCGGGTTTCCCATGCTCAGCAATAGGGAAGTACTTCTGTTCGGAGGAGTTACGAAACCGGCAAGGAGAACTTTATGGCCCTGGGAACTTCACTATTTCTAATAGCGATCGGCGCCATCCTCCGGTTCGCCGTCACCGCCACCACGAATGGCTTCGACATCCAGACCGTCGGACTCATCCTGATGATCGTGGGCGGCATCGGGCTTGTCATCTCGCTTTTCTGGATGGCGGTGTGGGCGGATCGCGGCCGGCATCGGGCTGGGCCGGACGAGCCGTATTACGGCGGCGGTCCTGGCCGTCCGGGCCAATACACCGGCGGTCCGCCTGTCTGAGCGTCTGACCGTCGCCTAAGGGGAGATGAGGGCGCCGTCCGCCGTCAGGGGCGGGCGCGAGCTACCAGCCGCCGCGCCAGTCCAGATTGGCCGCCCGACGCTTGGCTGCGTCCATCCGGGCGTGCTTGCGCTTATCCAGGCGCCACTGGATCAGCGAGAACAGGACGATGATCGTGGGGAAGAAGGCGATCACGATGTACATCGCGTAGGTGATCGTCTTGTCGCTCGTCTCGCCGTAGAAACCCTCCCCAGCAAAGGCGCGGGCCACCGCGGTCGAGGTGAGGACGGTGAACGTCGCTGCGAAGCTCAGGACCGCGCAGAGGATGCGGGTGCCACGCATGACGGGGATTCTACGGCTCCCCGGCCCTCGGGACACGGTCTAGTCGGTCTCCCTCAGGCACGCTCTAGTTGGTTTCGGCCAGGCTGGGTCTAGGCGGCCTCGGCCAGGCTGGCGCGCAGAGCCCCCAGCGCCTCTAGCAGCGCTGGGTTGTACCGATCCGCCCGGGTGACGATCTCCATGTGGCTGATGGGCGCCTCGAACATCTGAGCGGAGCAGGCCTCGGCCAGCGCGCGCTGCTTCGGCACGGGAACAGCTTCGTCTCGCGTAGTGATGACCACCGCAAAGGGGAGGCTCGTCGACCCCAGCCAGGGCCGCGAATCGAAGCGTCCCAGCTCGCGCCCGGCTTCGGCCAGGTCCAGAGGCGACTGTCGCATGAGTTCCGACTGGACCCAGACGGTGCGCTCGTTCTCCGGCACACCTGCTCGGGCCAACCCCCAGCGCCAGGTGAAGCGCGGGGCGAGCGACAGCGTGAGGCCGAGCGCCCCCATCGCCCTCCAGGTCCGCCTGGATCGGGGATCCTTCCAGTGCTGAGCGGTTCCACTCAGCACGACGCCTGAGGCCACATCCGGGTGGTCCCGGGCCACGAGCTGGGCGATTGCCCCGCCCATCGAGTATCCGACCACCAGCGCCGTGGTGAGATCCAGCGTGCGCAGCACGGCGGCGGCGTCGCCAGCGCAATCGGTCAGGCGGAAGGGCACCAGAGGCCGCAGGCCACGACCATGGCCCCGGTGGTCGATGGCCAGGACACGGTAGCCCGCGTCGCTGAGCGAGCCATACGCGCCGCACCAGTTCAGATCGGCGGTGGCCATCCAGCCGTGCAGCAGCATCACCGGGGTTCCGTTGCCGCCGGTGTCGCGCAGGAAGAACTCTCCGCGGCCGGGGACCCGCACGGTCCGGGCTGGCGGCATCTCGAAGGGCGGTTCGGGGGGCCAGGGCGGGAGAGCCACTCGGGCATCGTAGCCACGCGCAGTAGCTGCCGTTCCTACCATGGGCGCTGTGTCCGTCGTGATCGCATCGGATGTAGGCAAGGACGTGGCCGGGGAGCCGCTGCTCCGCGGCATCTCGTTCAAGCTCGAGCGCCGGGAGCGGATGACGCTTTCGGGCCGCAACGGCGCGGGCAAGACGACGCTGCTGCGCATGCTGGCCGGGGAGGCCTCCATCGACATCGGGTCCGTCGTGCTGGGCAAAGGGGTCAGGGTGGCCCTGCACGACCAGCGGCCGCCCCGCCGGCGAGACGTGTCGCTGCGGGATTACGTTCTTTCCGGCGCGCGCGAGCTGGTGGCGATCGAGAAGGAGCTGGCGTCGCTGGAGAAGTCAATGGCCGCCGGAGCCCATGAGCGGGCCACGCTTGACCGCTACGCCGCCGCCCAGGCCCGGCTCGAGCATGCCGGCGGCTACGACTGGCGTCCGCGGGCATTGGCCACGCTGCACGGTCTGGGCTTCCATGACGAGCAGGATCTCGACCGCTCGTTGCACACGTTCTCCGGTGGGGAGCTGACGCGGGCTTCGTTGGGCCGCGCGCTGGCCGCCCGTCCCGACCTGCTCCTGCTCGACGAGCCCACCAACCACCTCGACATCGAATCCCTGGAGTGGCTCGAATCCCACCTAGTATCGCTGGACGCGGCGGTGGTCCTGGTGGCCCACGACCGCTGGTTCCTGGAGGCGGTGGGTACATCTGTGCTCGAACTCGAGGGTGGACGAGGGAGGTTCTTCAAGGGACCGTGGCACGTGTGGCGACGCGAGAAGGCGGCTCGGGAGCTGGCCCTGGGCCGGGCGATCGAGCGCCAGCAGGACGAGATCGACCGCTTGGAGCGGTTCGTCAACCGCTTCCGGGCCGGCACCCGGGCCCGTCAGGCCCAGTCGCGGGCGAAGAAACTGGCCAAGATGGAGCGGATCTCCCGCGGCACAAGCGACGACGCCTCGCTGGCCTTTGCCTTCAAGCCCCCCGAGCGCAGCGGCCGGGTGGTGTTCGAGCTAGAGGACGCGGCGATTACAGCGGCTGACTCGATCCTGCTCCTGGACGGCGAGCTGTGGCTCGAGCGGGGCGAGCACGTCTCCCTGGTAGGACCCAACGGCGCGGGGAAGACGACCCTGATCGAGACTCTGGCCGGCCGGCGCGAGCTGACCGACCCGGTTGCTGACGGGGGCGAAGCGCTGGGCGCGCCCCAGGTGATGGGCAAGCTGCGCACGGGTCACAACGTGAAGATCGGGTTCCTCTCTCAGCACGCCGACGAGCTTGGCGCGGCCGGTGCCCGGACCGTGCTCGAAGCCGCCCAGCGCGCGACGGGCCTCAACCCGGGCAAGGCCCGCGCTCTCCTGGGCCGGTTCCTGTTCTCCGGCGAGGAAGCCGAGAAGGCGCTCGACGTCCTCTCGGGTGGGGAGCGGCGCCGCCTGTCACTGGCCGTCCTCGTGGCCAGCGGCGCGAACGTCCTGATCCTGGATGAGCCCACCAACCATCTCGACCTCGAGAGCCGCGAGGCTCTCGAGGAGGCTTTGCGCGAGTTTGCCGGAGCGCTCCTGCTGGTCTCACACGACCGGGCGCTGCTCGATGCCGTGGGGACCAGGACCGTGGCCTTTGAGGATGGTGTTCTACACAGCTATCTGGGCGGCTGGCCGGAGTATCTGCGGGTCCGTGAGGAGCGCGCACGGGACCGGGGCTCAGCGAGGCGTACGCTGTCGGTGTAGATGTCGCTGACCACCGTACGCAACATCGCCATCATCCTGGTCCTGGCCGCGCTCGTCGTCCTGATCCCGGGCGGCGGCACGGGATCCAACGTGGCGATTCAGGCGGTGTCGCTGGCCTTCCTGGCCACGCTGGTGTGGTTTGGCGTTCTGATGTATCGCCAGCACCGCGTGGCTCTGTATGGGCTCGGTGACCGGCGCCGGGCCATCGTCTATGTGGCCCTGGCCGTGGCCACCCTGACGCTCACCGCCACCCCGCGGCTATGGCATACCGGGGTCGGCTCTGTGGCATGGCTGGTCCTGCTGGCCGGCGCGATCTATGCCGTGGTGGCCGTCGTCTGGTCCGCGCGGCGGGACTGAGGCTGGCGGCGCCCCCGACGGCTCAGCGCAGCTCGAAACGGTCAAGGTTCATGACCTTGCCCCAGGCCGCGGCGAAGTCACGCACGAACTTCTCCTGGGCGTCGTCGCATCCGTAGACCTCCGAGATTGCTCGGAGCTGCGAGTTAGACCCGAAGACGAGGTCAACGGCCGTGCCGGTCCACTCAACCTGGCCGGCGCGATCACAACCCTCGAACACGTTTGCACCCGCGCCGTTGCCAGATGAGCTGGTCGCCTGCCACCGGGTGCCCATGTCGAGCAGGTTGACGAAGAAGTCGTTCGTCAACGTCTCGGGCCGGTTGGTGAAGACGCCGTACTTGGACTGCCGGTAATTGGCGTTCAGTGCACGCATACCGCCGACGAGCACGCCCATCTCGGGCGCGGTCAGGGTCAGCAGGTTCGCGCGTTCGACAAGAAGCGTTTCCGGCGGCCGCGTCTGTCCGGCCTGGAGGTAGTTGCGGAACCCGTCGAACTTCGGTTCGAGCACCGCAAACGAGTGAACATCGGTTTGATCCTGAGAGGCATCGGTGCGGCCGGGCGTGAAGGGAACCGTCATGTCGACCCCGGCTCGGTGCGCCGCCTGCTCAACCGCGGCGGATCCGCCCAGGACGATCAGGTCGGCGAGCGAGACTCTCACCCCGTCCGACCTCGAGCCGTTGAATCCCTGCTGGATCTCGGAGAGGGTGTCCAGGACCTTCGACAGTCTGGCCGGCTCGTTGACCTCCCAGTCTTTCTGGGGAGCCAGGCGAATCCGCGCCCCGTTGGCCCCGCCGCGCTTATCCGTGCCGCGGAATGTTGCCGCGGAGGCCCATGCCGTCGAGACCAGCTCGGAGATCGACAGTCCCGATTCGAGGATCTTGCCCTTCAGCGCGGCGATCTCCTGCTCGCCAATAAGTTGGTGATCGACCTCAGGGACGGGGTCCTGCCAGAGCTGGGGCTCCGGAACCCATGGCCCTAGGTAGCGCGACACAGGTCCCATGTCGCGATGCAGGAGCTTGTACCACGCTCTGGCGAACGCGTCCGCCAGGTCGTCCGGATTCTCATAGAACCGCTTCGAGATCGGGCCGTAGATCGGATCGAGCTTCAGCGCGAGGTCCGTCGTCAACATCATCGGCGCATGCCGCTGCGAGGGATCGTGCGCGTCAGGCACGGTGTTCTGGGCCTCGGGGTTCTTGGGAGTCCACTGATGGGCCCCGGCTGGGCTCTTCGTCAGCTCCCACTCGTAGGAGAAGAGGTTGTCCAGGAATCCGTTGTCCCACTTCGTCGGCTCATT
>JBPYDM010000026.1:0-2093 GCA_051986255.1 Solirubrobacteraceae bacterium
CCGCAGGACGTGGCGCGGGTCGCCCTCGTACGGGGTGCGCTCGGGCGTGATGACGTCGCAGAACATCCGCCCCACGCCCTGCTCCTCCGGCCGCCAGGGCAGGACCGCGAACGTCGAGGGGTCGGGCAGCGCGATCATGTCCGACTCCTCGATCGCGTTGAAACCCGTGATCGAGGACCCGTCGAAGCCCATCCCCGCCTCGAACGCGTGGTCCAGCTCGGCCACGTTGATCGAGAACGACTTCAGCTGTCCGAGGATGTCCGTGAACCAGAAGCGGATGAACCGGATCTCGTGCTCTGCCACGAGCGCCTTGACATCCTCGGCGCTCTGCGGCTGCTTGGTCCTCGTCGGCTGATCGAGCATCACGCCGGACCTTAGTCGATGAGGATACCTCTGCCTATCGACCGTTGGCCAAACCCAACCCGTCCTCAGTGGCCGGCCACCGCCGCCACGAAGCTCGCCACCTCTTCGGCTTCCTTGCCCTGATAGAGCAGGGCCGGCATCTGGCCCAGCCCGCGCGCGCGGCCATTGGCTATCGCTTCGGAGACCAGCGCCTTGCGCCCCGCCGGGGTGGAAATGTCGGCTCCCACCCGGACGTCCAAATTCGGGCCGATCCGGCCCACGGACTTGGTGGCCGCCAGCGTGTGGCAGAAGGCGCATGAGCGGGCGAACAGGTCGCGGCCGCGCTGCTGTTCGGCGTTCAGGTGCAGCCCGCCGACCGCCACGCTGGCCTTGTTCGCGCCGTTGAACCCCAACACCAGGGTCGGGACGATGAGCCCGAAGGCGAACAGCAGCACGATCCCGAGCGTGACCGCGCGCCCGCCCGTGCTGGATTCCGTGTAGAGGCTCTCGCGCGCTCCCCGCGGGCCGCCGCGAATCGCGACGAAGAACACTCCCAGGCCGATCAGGAGCCATAAAGCGGCGACAGCGTAGATCATGTCGCCGAGAAGATATCGGGTGGGCCGTGGATCGGACGCACGCCTCGGGGGGCGGCCTCGCGCGCGTCCCCCGAGGCGTGCGCCGACCAAACCCGCCCGGAAGATCCATAAAAGCCCTCGAAGAGTCCAATGAGAGCGCTCTCAGCTTTAGGTGCGCGCAAGCTCGGACGCTACAGTGAAATCGACCGGTAGTACTAGTAATTCCGCTCTCCAGGGACCCCGAACCAGAGCCGTGAACATCCTCCGCCGCCTGCCACTCTCCCGCCTGCTCCTGCTGTGCGCGGTCGTGATCGGCGTCGGCGTGTCGGCCACCGCGATCGCGTTCGCCGTGGGCTCGGGGCCGGTGCCCCAGCCAAAGCCCCTCGCGGAAGCCGTTCATGACGCGCTCTCGGCGCCCCCGGTGGAAGGCGCGAGCGCGAACATCGTCTGGACCAACCACCTGCTCGAAGGGGCGAACCTGGCCGGCACCGGCGCCCCTGGCGGCGGAGGCGAACTGCTCTCGAGCCCCTTGATAACCGGCGCATCCGGGCGGCTGTGGGTCGCCAAGGACGGCCGCGTCCGCCTCGAGCTGCAGTCCGAAAACGGCGACACCCAGGTCATCTCCGACGGGCACACGCTAGAGCTGTACGACGCTTCCAGCAACACCCTCTACCGCTACACGCCGCCCGCCCACGAAGCCGCCTCGCCGCCGCCGGCCGGCCCGGCCGAGCCGGCGACGCCCGACCAGCACGAAGTTCCCAGCGTGGCCAAGGTCCAGGAAGCGATCTCCCACATGGAACAGCACTGGAACGTATCCGGAGCGACCCCCACCGACGTCGCCGGCCAGCCCGCCTACACCCTGCGCCTGTCCCCCAAGGAAGGCGGCAGCCTCCTCGCCGGCCTCGAGCTCTCCTGGGACTCCAGCAACGGCGTGCCGCTCCGCGCCGCCGTCTACTCCACCGAGAGCAGCGCGCCGGTGATGGAACTGGCAGCCAGTGAACCTTCATTCGGTCCGGTCGAAAGCTCGGTCTTCTCCTTCACGCCGCCCGCCAGCGCGAAGGTCCAGGAAGTGACCTTCGGTCACAGCGGCCAGACCTCCGGCTCGGGCGCCACGGGCTCGAGCGGATCAACCGATACGGAAAAACCCACGCTCACCACCCACGGCCAGGGACCCTC
>JBPYDM010000027.1:0-2621 GCA_051986255.1 Solirubrobacteraceae bacterium
GATCTCCTCGGTCAACAAGCCGGTGCGCCAGGTCCAGTTCCAGGTCAACATCCAGCCCACCGGAGCCAACCCATGCTCGTGTGACACGGCCACGCCCCAGCAGATTGCGGCCAGCGCGCACTCATTCCTGTACGGCGCGGCTAAATCTCCCAAATCCGAAACGGCGGCCATGGCTCGCTCGGTCCACGGGTCCCAGATTCGGCGGCTCCCACTGGTGCCCGTGGCCACCCCGGAACTTGCCCAAGCGCGCCGTACGGCCACCCACGTTCCGTTCTCGTTCGAGTTCCCCCAAGTGCAGAACAAGGCTGGCAGCGGCAACCCCGTGTATCTGCGCAATTACATCATCACCGCTCCGGGCGGCGCCCACTATCCCGTCTACGTGGCAGTCTTCTCGGCCGGTCAGCTGGGGCAGTACTACGACGTTCAGGGCAGCCCGTGGACCACCCAGCCGCAGCTGGACAGTCCCGATCAGACGGTCACGGTCGGCGGCCGCACGTATTACCTCTACTACTCGGGGCAGCACCTGCGAATCGTGGCCTGGTACGACCACGGCGACGTGTACTGGATCCACAACTCGCTCACCGACGCCGTGGGCAACGGGGCGCTTCTAGCCATCGCCGAACAGACCCTGCCGATCACCGGGTCGCACGCCCTGGCGGCCAGGGCGAGGGTGTCGCTGCGGGCAGCCAAGGTCCCACTGCGGCTCAGCACCACCACACCAATGTCGCTTCGCCAGCGCGTGGGGTCGATTCTGGCCCTGGTGGCCGTGGTCCTCCTGGTGCCGTTGCTCGTTCTGCTGATCAAGCGCTGGGTGGACCTCCGCAGGGTCCGGCACAGGATCGCCGCCAATGTGGGGCCGAGCGGGGTGGTGGCCGCCCGGGCGGCTCGCCTCCCCGTCCATCCGTCGTCCTGGAGCCCGACCGTAGCCGCCGCGCCCGCCGGTGGGGTCGCCGGCCCCGGGCTCGGAGCAGCCGCCCCCGTTGTTCCCCGAACTTCCTCGCCGCAGTGGACACCCATGGGTACTTACCGGGTCAGGCGCCGGCCACGGCTGGTCCTGGCGCTGGGGCTGGTGCTGGTGCTGGTGGCGGGCGCCGCCCTTGGGGCCGTGCTGACGTTCGCTGGCACGCGCGTCGTCCGGGCCACCTCGCACCACTCCACGACTCCTCACCGGCCCTCCACCCGGTCGACCCTGGGCCCACCATCGGTCCCGGTAGTGGTTCTCAACGCCACGACCGTGAACGGCGCTGCCACACGCCTGGCCACGACGCTTCAATCTGAGAGCGTCAAGATCGGCGGGGTGGGAGACCTGAGCGGCCCGCGGCCGGCCGGCGTCCAGATTCTGTACGCCCCCGGCGACCGCTCTCAGGCGCGGCGGCTGGCCAGAGTCATGTCGGCGCAGGATCCCACGGTGGCTCCCATCGACCCGGCAGCCGCCGGCGCCGCAGGAAACGGTGCACGGCTCGTAGTGGTCATTGGCTAACCTCGCACTCGGAGGCCCGAATGAGTGCGAGCAGGACATTCCGCGTCGACGGCGCGCTTTGGGAACGGCTCGAGGCCCTGGCCTCCGCCAGACAGATGGCCGCCGTGGACCTCCTGGCTGAGATGCTCGCCGCTGCTGAGACCACGCAGCAGGCGGCCGAGGTGAACGCCGAGCTCGAGCGGCTCGCCCGCTTCCCGGAGGCGGGCGGCCCAACCTGCTCCGACATGCGCCGGCTCGAGGCGACGGTGCGCGGCTGGATGCGCGAGTAGCCCGGCCGAACCGCGCGACCCGCGGCCCGCAGTCGACGTTCCGCGACCCGAGCACGTACCCTCTCGGGTAGTGGCCGCCCCGCAGACACGAGTTGCTACCCGCTGGGACGCCCCTTAGCGATGCCTGAGCCGATCTCGTTTGCCCGGGGGGCACCCTCGCTGGACATCATCGATGTGGAGGGCCTGCGCGCGGCGGCTAGGCGGGCGTTCGAGACTGACCCTGCCGGTGTCACCGCCTACGGGACGGCCGTCGGCTACGCCCCGCTGCGGCGGTGGATTGCCGAACGCCATCAGGTCGAACCCGAGCACGTGATGGTGACCAACGGCTCGATGCAGGCTGATGCGTTTCTGTTCGACGCGCTGGTGGAGTCGGGGGACGGGGTGATCGTGGAACGGCCCACGTACGACCGTACGCTCCTGTCGCTGCGCCAGCGGGGCGCTGACATCCGCATGGTCGAGCTCGAGCCTGACGGGATCGACGTGGCGGCGCTGGAGCGTGTGCTGGTGGGCGGGGCGCAACCCAAGCTCGCTCACATCATTCCCAACTTCCAGAACCCGGCCGGCTGCACCCTGTCGGGGGCCAAGCGTGAGGCTCTGATCGAGCTGGCCCGGACCCACGACTTCACGATCTTCGAGGACGACCCCTACGTGGCCCTGCGCTTCGAGGGCGAGCCCTTGCCGAGCATGGCCTCGCTGGACCCGGAGCGGGTGGTGTATGCCTCCTCGTTCTCCAAGACGGTTTGCCCCGGCATCCGGGTGGGGTACCTGGTCGGACCCGCGCCGCTGATCGAGCGGGTGGTGAAGATCGCCACCAGCACCTACATCTCGCCCAGCATGGTGTCGCAGGCCATCGTGCACCAGTTCTGCATCTC
>JBPYDM010000028.1:0-23672 GCA_051986255.1 Solirubrobacteraceae bacterium
TCGGCGTTCTGGCGCCCACAGCCCGCGGGTACGACGCCGATGACGTGGCCATCATCGAGGCGATCTCACGGTTCCGGGCGGGAGGCTACGAGGAGGCGTTGGGCTTCACGGTGTACGACACGCTCCGGTACCGCCAGGCCCTAGAACCGCTCGTCGAGGAGGAGGTCAGAGTCCTGCTCGAACGCCTGGGCGGGATGGACGTGGACCGGGCGGTGCAGATCATCTCCTCCGGTGCCGAGCCGCTGCGCGACCTGATCGGCGCGATGCACTCGAAGCTGCTGCTGGCAGCACTCAGGCGCCATCGCGGGCTGGGTTAGCTGATGCTGTGAGGCGCTCGAGCACGCGTTCGGGGTCGTAGATGACCTTCACGCTCATCTCGGCTGGCGCGGACCAGACCCATCGCGGCGGCCCGATCGCGACATCGAGCTCAAGGCCAGAGGCCGTCCTCAATCGCTGCTCGACCAGCATGCCTCTGTGGGCGCTCGCCAGGACGGCGGCGCCGCCGAGCTCCCCGGCCCACTCCTCGGCGTCAACGAAGCGGGCGGGTTCACGACTCAGGAACACGAGATCCACGTCCGAGTCCTCCCGGGCCGTTCCCCCCGCACGTGAGCCGACCAGCGCCACGGCCACGAGGTCGGGCTGAGCGTGGGCCCAGCGGGCCAGGTGTACCAACAACTCCTCGAGCTCGTCCGGGTGACCTCCGCGCCCCCATCGCTCGCGATCGATCGCGTGGACGACCACGGGAAGCTCGACCAGCACGTCGTCGCGCAGAGGCGTCATGCCCAGCCGTCGGGCGACGCCCATCGACTGGCCATTGTCCGGCCGGATCATGGCGGTCACATATGTCAAGGGGAACGAGCCGAAGCCCCAGTCGATCACCGCTCTTGCGCCTTCCGTGGCGTACCCCCGGCCCCAGGACTCGCGCCGCAGCGCCCACCCCGCCTCCGTCTCGTTGAACTGGGGCCAATAACGCAATCCCATGCGGCCGACGAACTGGCCGCTGCGCCGCTCGATCACCGCCATCAGATCGTGACCGCGCTCGGCCCAGTTCTGCTGACAGAGCGCCAGCCGGTTCGTCGCGCGCTCGCGGGTGGCTGGCCCGAGAAACTCGGCCACCGCGCGTTGTCGGTGAAGCTCGAGGAAGTCTTCGAGGTCTTCGGGCCCCATCGGCCGCAGGATGAGCCGGTCGGTCTCGATCACCACCATGCGTCGTGTTTATAGGAGATTCTGACTGCGCTGGGGTCCGGCCTCGGCGTCAAGGCGCGCACTCGTCGACGCTCGCCGGGCTGCAGAGCGCCCGAGTATCCTGACTGACGGGTCAATCAACTGCTTGAAGTACGGTCAAGCGCCCCAGAGGAGAGTCAGTGCGCGTCGGCGTGGTGCAGCTCAACTCGACCAATGATGTCGATCGAAATCGCGACACCGCGGATCGACTTGTTCGCAATGCCGCGGCGCGGGGTGCCGAGCTCGTCGTTCTCCCGGAGAAGTGGAACCTCCTGGGAACCGGCCACGACCTGGCGGCCGGAGCCGAGCTGCTGGATGGGCCCAGCCTGAACTGGGCCTGTGCGATCGCCGCGGAGCTGCGGATCGAGCTCGTCGCGGGTTCGATCGTGGAGCGCGTGGCCGGTCGTGAGAAGTCCTCCAACGTCAGCGTTCATGTGGGCCGCGACGGCGAGGTGCTGGCGACCTACCGGAAGCTGCACATGTTCGACGTTGAGGTGGATGGAGTGGTGTACGCCGAATCCGATCACGAGCAGGCGGGCAGCGAGGTGGTGGTCTCGCAGCTGGCCGATGGCAGCAACTTGGGGATGAGCATCTGCTACGACCTGCGCTTTCCCGAGCTCTACCGCGCGCTATCGGCCCGCGGCGCCCAGGTCATCTCCGTTCCGAGCGCGTTCACGCTGGCCACCACTAGAGATCACTGGGAGGTACTGCTCCGGGCCCGGGCCATCGAGAACCAGTGCTTCGTGGTGGCTCCCAACCAGATCGGTGCCCACCCCCCGGGGCATCGCTCGGGCGGCCGCTCGATGATCATCGACCCGTGGGGGGTGGTGCTCGCCACCGCGCCCGACGAGGAGACGGCGATCGTGGCCGATCTCGATCTCTCGCGTCTTGAGGAGGTTCGCCGCCGCCTCCCGGCGCTGACCCACCGGCGGGCGGACGTGTTCGTATGAGCGCGGTCCCGCGCAGCTCGCCCGGCACACGCGCTGGCCCGCGCGAGCGGCCTGGCCCCACGGACAAGCGCCGCGTGATCCTGGATGCGGCCGTTCGTGTGTTCGCTCGCCAGGGATTCCACACCTGCCGGGTGGCGGACATCGCAGACGAGGCAGGGGTGGCCTACGGGCTGGTCTATCACTACTTCTCCTCAAAGGAGGAGATCCTCGACACGCTGTTTTTGGAGCGCTGGGACCTGATGCTGTCGGCCATCGCCGACGCCGACGCGCGGGAGCGCTCGGCCCGCGAGAAACTTGCGGCGATCGCCGGCTTTATCGTGGATTCTTACCGGCACGACCCCGAGCTGATGAAGGTGATCATCGTCGAGGTCACCCGGGCCGCCAACACCTTCGGACGCACTCACCTGGCGCAGATTCGCGAGGCCTATGCCCAGATCGCCTCGATCGTGGCCAGCGCCCAGAGGGACGGGACGTTCCGGCGCGAGATCGAGCCGCCCTTTGCCGCATTGGCCTTCTACGGACTGATCGAGCAGGTCCTGACCGGGTGGATCTTCGACTCCGCGCCGGTCGACGTCGATCAATTCGAGCGGGCCAAGATGATGATCGTGGAGACCATCTGCCGCGGTCTGGAGCGGTGAGGTCGGGCACGCCGAGGAGGCGCGGGCGCCTGAACCCCTAAGCAGCGGGTTTCGACCCGGCAGTCTTTGGGCACACCTCACACGACCCGACTCATGCGCGCCCCGCGGTGCCGAGGAGCCGCCGCGTGGGTTGTGCTGGTCAGTCGGTCTGAAAGAATGGTGCACTCATGAGCGAGAGCCCGCTGATCAAACGCCTCCTCTGGTCAGGTCTGCTGGCCGGAACCGGCGCCCTGGCCACGCTGCTGGCCGCGCGGGTGTCGGCCTTGATCTGGAAGCGCGTGTTTGACGAGGAACCGCCAGAGTGACCGACGAGACTCAAAGCTCATCCCCGGCCGTGGAGGTGCCCACGGCCACCGCGGATCCGTCATCTACGCAGTTTGGCGATGGCGCGTCGGCCCCAGCCTCGGCACAGGAGAAGGCCGTCGGCGCCGCTGCTCAGGTCGCGTCTGAGCGTCCTGAGATAGTCGTCGCGGGCGCCTTCGCCGCCGGCTTTGTAATCGCCATGATCCTCAAACGCCTTGGCCGCTAAGAACGGACAGAAGCCCGTCAACGGCGACAACATCGCGGCCACGGTGACCGAGGTCTCCGACCGGGTCAGCCTGCTCGTCCGCGAGGAGTTCGAGCTGGCCAAGACCGAGGTGACCCAGAAGCTGACCAGCATCGCCAAGGGTACGGTGGCCGTGGTGGCGGGAGGGGTCTTTGGAGTCTTCATGGTCCTCTTCGCCCTCATGTCGCTCGCCTGGGGGTTTGACGCGATCCTCGTCTCGGGCGCCGGCGACATCTGGATCGGCTTTGCGATCGTGACGGGGATCCTGCTCGTGCTGACGCTCGCCGCCTTCCTGTTCGCCTGGCGCAAGCTGAATGTCGGCGCGCCGAAGCCGGACATGGCCATCAACGAGGCGAAGAAGATCCGCGACACGGTGAGCGTAAAGCCAGGTGAGGAGCCCGCCGGAGCGATCGGGGCCGGGGAGGAGCCTGCCGGAGCGATCGAGGCCGGGGAGAAGCCCGCCGTGGCGGCCGAGGCCGGGGAAAAGACCTGATGCCCGCCCGGACTCCGGAGGAGATCCGGGCGTCGATCGAGCACAACCGTCAGGAGCTGGGGCAGTCGCTGGAGCGCCTGCGCGGAGAGGTTACGCGCCTCACGGACTGGCGCTCGCGGTTGCGCGAGCACCAGCGCGAGGCCATCGTGGTGGCTGCAGTGGCGGGCTTCATCCTGGGCGGCGGCCTGGCCGCATTCACCGCCATGCTGGGCGGTGGGGACAAGAGCCGATAACGCTGAGCCCGCCCGAACCGGACCTACCTCAGATACGAGCTGGGCAGGCCTCCCACCCCGAGTAGGCCCGGCCCCACGTGTGCCCCGATGACCGGCCCTATCTCACTCAGGCACGCGGGCTCACACCCGAAGATCTCCACTCCCCTCCCCATTAGCTCCCTGGCCTGATCTGGAGACTGGATGTGCTGGACCATCCAGGCATCCGCCCCCGCCTCGGCCCGTTCGCGCAGCAGGTCCACCATCCGCTCGAACGCGCGCCGTGAGGTGCGGACTCGCTCAACCGGGGTGATCTCCCCCTCGACGGTGAGGATCGGCTTGATGCTCAGGGCGGAGCCCAGCCAGGCCTGCGCGCCGCCGATACGCCCACCGCGGCGCAGGTACTCGAGCGTGTCGATGGAGAACCACATTTTCAGCTCCGACCGCGCCCGCCGTGCCCGGTCGGCCACGGCGTCCCCATCAGCCCCGTCGCGGGCAGCCGCCGCGGCGGCCAGCAGGACCAGCCCCTGGCCACCGCAGGCCGTTCCGGAGTCGATGACGTGGACACGCTCAGCTCGGGGACCCAGTTGTTCGCGCGCCTGGGCGGCTGAGGCCACCGTGCCTGACATCCCGCCGGCCAGGTGGATCGAGACGACGTCGTGGCCCGACTCGAGCAATGGCTCGTAAACGGCCACGAAATCGCCTATCGAAGGCTGAGAGGTGTTGGGCAAATCGGTGGAGGTGCCCAGCCGCTCGTAGAAGGCGGTGAAATCGGTTATCTCGCTCTCTCGCCACGTCTCGGACTGCCAATGGACATACAGGCTGACCTGGTGAATGCCGTTGTCCGCGGCGATGTCCGCCGGCAGGTAGTGGCAGGTGTCGGAAACGATGGCCACCGGCATGCGCGCGGCACCCTACCAGCGGGCGTATCGTGGGCTCGTGGCCACGCTCTACCGCTGCTCCACTCCGACGAACTGGCTATGTCCCTGCGGCCGGGTAGCCAGGGCGCTGGGGCGCGAGGGCATTGCGTTCCATCAGGTGGTCGTGCCGCAGCGACGCTCGCGGCGACCGGAGGTCGAGGCGCTGAGCGGTCAGCGCCGGGTGCCGGTGCTGGTGATCGACGGCCAGGCCATATCGGACTCGCGCCGGATCATCGAGCACTTGGAGTGGCGTAGAGAGTCCGGATCTGCTCAGCCCCAACCGGGCTGAGCACTCCGCGTTCGGTCACCAGCGCGCTCACGAGGTCGGCCGGAGTCACGTCGAAGGCGGGATTTCGGGCCGGACCGTCAGGCAGAGTGAGCAGAATGCCGGCGGCGGACCGCACTTCGCCGGGATCGCGTTCCTCGATCTTGATCGCGTGTCCATTCGGGCATCCCATGTCGATCGTCGAGGTCGGACCGGCCACCACGAAGGGGATCCCCGCGGCGCGAGCGGCCAGGGCCAGGCCATAGGTCCCGACCTTGTTGGCCACGTCGCCGTTGGCAGCCACCCGGTCGCAGCCCACCATTACCGCGTCGACGTCGCCTCGGCGCATCAATCCCGCGGCCGCCGCGTCCACGATCAGCTGGTAGGAGATCCCCAGGTGATCGAGCTCGTACGCGGTGAGCCGTGACCCCTGGAGGAGGGGGCGGCTCTCGGTGATGATCACCGAAATTGGCTTTCCGCGAGCCGCCAGCTCGGCGATCACGGCAAGTGCCGTCCCGCGTCCCGGCGCGGCCAGGGCGCCCGTATTGCAATGGGTCAGGAACACGCGAGCGTCCCCCAACAGCTCGGCCCCGTGTCCCGCGATGGCCTCGCTGGCCCGTTCCTCCTCGGCGCGGATCGTCTCCGCCTCGGCCAGCGCGGTCGCCGGCCGGTCCGCCGGAGCGACTGCCTCGGCGGCGGCTAGAACGCGATCCACCGCCCGGCCGAGGTTCACCGCGGTGGGACGGGCGTCACGCAGTAGGTCGCAACTCCGCCTCAGCGCCTCATCGGAGGCGTCCCGCTTGAGTTCGAGCGCGATGCCGTACGCCGCCGCGACTCCGATGAGCGGAGCTCCTCGGATGGCGAGCGTGCGAATTGCTTCCGCCACCTCGGCGGCGGTGGTCAGGACAAGGATATGTTCGCGCCAGGGCAACTCGCGCTGGTCGAGCGCTCCGAGGGCTTTGCCGTCGAAACTGAGCGCGGCCAGCGACGAGGTCCGGCCGGCTGTCAGAGCCTGTTCTCGATCGGGAGTGGTGGGGCCTGAACCGGCTCAGGCTCCAGCTCGCTCTGGGGCGCGCCGACGTCCAGGCTCAGCGCCTGCTGTAGCTCGCCGGACTGGTACATCTCGGTCACGATGTCGCACCCGCCGATCAGCTCGCCGTCAACGAACAGCTGGGGGATGGTGGGCCAGTTGGACAGCGCCGAGAGCTCCTGCCGGATGCGCGGATCCGGCAGCACGTCGACAGCTGCGAATGGCTTTCCCAGTGACTGCAGGATGGCCACCGTGCGGGCGGAGAAGCCGCAGGCCGGCTGCTCTGGTGTGCCCTTCATGAACAGCAGCACGGGGTTCTGGGAGATCGCGTTCTGGATTTCGTCGCGAAGGGGATTGGTGCTCTCACTCATAGGCGTGGGTCCTCTCAATCGTCTGCCCGAGTCTGGATCGACAGTGCATGTATCCGATCGCCCACCTCGGGCCCAAAGACGTCATATACCAAGCGGTGCTGGGCGATCCGCGTCAGGCCACGGAACGCCGACGCGGTCACCACCGCGTTGAAGTGGTGTCCGTCGCCGCTGACCTCAGCGTGCGCACCCGGGATGCCCGCCTCGATCCGCTGCTTCAGCTCCTCGGTGGTTGCTGACACGTCCCTAGCGTAGCGCCACCCGGCCCATGGCTATACTCGGTAAAGCATGATCGCGCTCACCGATAAAGGTGCCGAGAAGGTCAGGGAGTTCCTGTCCGCCCAGAGCGCCGTGGCCGAGACGGCTGGCCTCCGGGTCGGCGTCCGGGGCGGTGGCTGCTCCGGCTTTCAGTACGCCCTCGCCTTTGACGAGCAGCGCGCCGGCGACAGCGTGTTTGAGGACAAGGGCATCCGTCTCCTGGTGGACGGCCCGAGCCTGCCCTACGTCCAGGGTTCGACCATCGACTTCGTGGACGGCCTTCAGGGCGCCGGCTTCAAGGTCGACAACCCCAACGTGATCGCCGCCTGCGGCTGCGGATCCTCCTTCCGAGTAGCCGAAGAAGAAGAAGTCTCGGCCGTCTAGCCGTTAGACGGCTCGCGGTGGGGAGCCTTCCCTGGCGGGTGGGTTCGGCTGTGTCGGGCGTTGAGATGCCGTGTGGCGTCACAAACCGCGCCCGAGCGCCGGAGCTTTGTGCGTTTGGTGGTCCTATAGCCACGTACCGTCACGAGGCGTCGCTCGGGGGGCGGGCTTTGTGACGCTGCACCGCGCTCGCGCCGCCCTCGCGTCCTCGCGCCCGCCCCCCCGCGCCGGCCTGAGCCTCGCGTCCCTACCCTGGAACCGCGTCCAACGAGCGCCACAGATACAGGCAGGCCAGGGTCCTGTGCGGGCGCCACTGCTCGCCCAGGACCTCCAGCTCCGCCGGACTGGGAAGCGCCTCCAGCCCATACCGGAGCATGACTGCGCGCCTGATCCCCAGATCGCCCACGGCCAGGACGTCCGGGCGCTGGAGGTGGAACATGAGGAACATGTCGGCCGTCCAGGGACCGAGGCCTTTAACCGCCATCAGCTCGGCGGTCACCTGTTCGTCGGGCAGTTCATCCAGGCGGTCGAGTTCCAGCGAGCCGTCGAGCACGTGCTCGGCCAGCGAGCGCAGGAAGCCCACCTTGGCTCGGGACAGGCCGGCCGACGCGCGCAGCTCCTCCGGATCCTCGGCCAGCACCTCGACCGGGGTGGGCGCGCGCCCGCCGAAGCGATCGCTCAGGCGGCCGTAGATGGCGCGGGCCGCCTTGGTCGAGAGCTGCTGGCCCACGATCGAGCGCACCAGCGCGCCGTAGTGATCGGTTGGGGGACGTCCGCGCCGAACGTCGCCCAGGCCGTCCGGGCCCAGCTCGTCGATCAGCTCCCGCAGCACGGGGTCGGCGTCGCGCAGATGCTTGACCGCCGAGGGGGAGTCCAGGCGGCGTGGACGCCGGACGCGGTGGCCGGCTCGCGCGCCGCTACGGCTGGCCGGCAACGACCCCGGGTACGCCGGTGTTGGTCGAGTACTTGGGCTGGATCTTCACCTCGGGCCGGATTTCGTGCACCGCCTGGGCCACGGCGATGGCCGACTCGGCGAAGCCCGTGGCGATCAGCTTGAGCTTTCCGGCGAAGGTGGTGATGTCCCCGCACGCCCACACCCGCTCCAGCGAGGTCTTCATCAGCTGGTCGACGACGATCGCGCCCTTCTCGATCTCGAAGCCCCACTCCTTGAGCGGGCCCAGCGCGGTCTTGAAGCCGAGCTGGAGGAGGATGTGGTCAACCTCGACTTCCAGCTCGTTCTCCTCGTCCTCCGAGTGGAACAGCCGCACGCGCTCGACGCCGCCGTTACCCGAGACCTCCTTGATCTGAAACGGGACATGGAGCATCACGTCGCCCCGGTCGGCGGCCTCCAGCACCTGCCCCACCGTGAGCTCGTGGGCCCGGAAGCCCTCGCGCCGGTGCACCAGCCGGACCTCGGCCGCGGTGTCCAGCAGGTTGATCGCCCAGTCACAGGCCGAGTCGCCACCGCCCACGATCATCACGCGCTTGCCTGCGAACATCGACTTCTCGCCCACGATGTAATGGGCGCCGCGTCCCTCCCACTCGGTCATGTCGTAGCCGGGGAGCTTCTTGGGCTCAAACGCTCCGTGTCCCCCCGAGACGATCAACGTCCGGGAGCGCAGCTCCCCCTGGTCGGTGTGCAGAACCACAAGCCGATCCTCGCCCTCTCCCTCCCAGGAGATGGTGTTGGCTGTGGTGTTCAGATGCACGGGCACGTCAAACTGATCGACTGCCTGGTGGCGGAGCATCTCGACCAGATCCCGGGCCAGCACCTTGGGATGGCCAGGGACGTCGAAGATCCATTTCTCGGGATAGAGCGTGGTCAGCTGGCCTCCCAGCTCGGGCAGCGAATCGATGATCCGCGAGGACGCCTCGCGCATGCCCGCCCAGAAAGCGGTACACATCCCCACCGGACCAGCCCCGATCACGGTGATATCACGCACCCCACTGAAATCGTGGCTGAGCCCGGCCGTCTGGGCGCTCATGGCGCGGTGAGTGTCAGCGCGGCCCCGTCTAACGCCCCCAGCGCGCGTTCCACCGAGCAGGAGATGCACGTGAACGTGGGCGTGTCGCGCAGCGTGTAGGCACTGGACTCGGTGGCCCGCAGGCGCTGAACCAGATCCAGGAAGTCCGCCGGGTTGTCCGTCTCGAAGGCCACCACGAACTCCTGGTCGTCCAGCCCGAACGAATAGCTGGTGTTCAGGTCCACGGATGGATATTCGCGGCCCACCCGGATGTGCTCCTGCATGATCCGCCACCGCTCCTCGGGCGAGAGGCCATACCAGGCCCTGGTCTTGACGAACGGGTACACGAATAGGTACTTGCCGTGGGCGGCACGCACCTCCAGCCGCGACTCGGGCGAGTACTCCGAGGGCTTGGTCATGGCCAGCAGCGAGTACGGCGTGGTGCACCACTTCATCAGGCCGCTCTGGGCCAGGACCACATGGAACTCGTGGATGCGGTCCAGGTTCTGGGCCTGGCTGAGAATCATGAGGTCGGCGTCGCCCCGAGTTCCCACCAACGAGAAGGCGCGCAGGAGGTGGCCGTCGGCGAAGTCCTGGCAGGCGGCGATGAACTCTCGCTTGTCGGTGGCCCGCTGCTCGTCGTCGAGCCGACGCCAGCCGGGGTCCACCTTGAGGAACGTGTACTTGACGAAATGCCTCGAGGGGGGCATCGGGGTTGATGATACGCGGGCCGGGGCCAGGCTCCGGGCGTTCGCATTACGGCCGTCATAGCTAGTTGTTGGCGCCTTGAGGCTCTAGGATTGGGATATATGCGGATAGCCCTTCTGTCCCCGTATTCGTGGGCGTATCCGGGGGGTGTGAACCGTCACATCGAAGCCCTAGCGGAGCGCTTCCTCCACGACGGCCATCACGTCCGAGTCCTCGCCCCCTTCGATCCGCCTGGGCGGTTCTCCGCCGCACTGCACCGCGGGGCCGGTGCCCAACCGGTGACCCTTCCAGATTACGTGGTGCCCTTGGGCCGCACGGTCGGCTTCAAGGCGAATGGTGCGGTGTCCAACCTCTCGATAACCCCGTTTGCCCTAGCGGCCGCTCAGCGGGAGCTGCGGACCGGCCGGTATGACGTCCTGCATGTGCACGAGCCGATCTCGCCGATTCCGCCCTGGGTGGTCACCGACTTCACCAAGCTTCCGGTGGTCGGCACCTTCCACACCTACAACGAGAACCTCCTGTCCAACAGCGTGGCCAGGGTGCTCGGCGCAGGACGGGTCTTCAACCGCCTGCACGCCCGAATCGCCGTCTCGGAGGCATCTGCCTGGACGGCCCGGCGTTTCTTCGGCGGGCATTACACCGTGATCCCCAACGGCGTGGAACTGGATCCGGCTCGGGCCGCTCGCGGGGCGAGCCGCCCGCCGAGCGAACGGATGCGGATCCTGTTCGTCGGTCAGGCGGTGGAGCGTAAGGGGCTGCCCCTGCTGCTCCGGGCCTTCGAGGCGCTCCACGATCACATTCCGGCCGAGCTCACGGTGATCGGACCGACGCACGAGGAACTTGCCCCGCTGATGCTCGATGCTGGGGATGTCCGTGTGCTGGGCAAGGTGGACGATGAGACCAAGTGGAGGGAGCTGGAAGAGGCCGACCTACTGTGTGCCCCGTCGCTGCGGGGCGAGAGCTTCGGCATGGTGCTGACCGAGGCTTTTGCCGCCGGCACCCCGGTCGTGGCCTCCAACATCGCCGGCTATCGCGATGTGGTCAGCGATGGCGTAGACGGAGTACTGGTGCCGACGGGAGATGCCCAGGCACTGGCCGAGGTCCTGCGTGATCTCCACGATGAGCCTGAGCGCCGGAGCCGGATGGCGCGGGCAGCTGTGGCGAAGGTGGAGCAGTTTGCCTGGCCGCGTGTGGCCGCACAAGTAATGGACGTGTATGAGCAGGCCATCGCGGTGCCCGAGCCGGAGGGAACGGCCCAGCGGGCGGCCGTCAAGATCGGGCTACGGCCGGCCGATCTGAAGCCCTACGTGCCACCCCGGCGGCTTGACAGCCTGCAGCCACAGACGCCGGCGGCCCGGCGGAGCAAGGGCCTGGCGGTGGCTCGCCGAGCCGCCGTGGCGGCGGTCACGCTGGGAGGCGCCGCTCTGGCCGTGCTGGCCGTGCAGAAGATCGGCATCGGCAGCATCGTCAACGCCCTGATCGACTCGAGTCCCACCTTTGTCCTCCTGGCCCTGGCCATCATGTGCAGCGCGATGGCGGTTAGGGCCTTGTCCTGGCACGCCATCCTCAAGGCGGCCATGCCCAAGGTCCGGGTCCGCCTGTCGGATGCCATGCAGGGGACGTTCATCGGCGTATTGATGTCCTCCACGCTGCCGGCTCGTTTGGGCGAGCCGTCCCGTGCGCTGGTGGTAGCTCGCCGCACCGGACAGCCCCGCCGCTACTTCCCCGTGGTGCTGGGAACCGTGGTCTCCCAGACACTGCTGAACATCCTGGCGCTGGTGATCCTCGGGGCGATCATGTTCTCCTCGGTCGACATCTTCGCCGGTCACGAGAACGCGCTGATGGCGGTGGCCATCGCGCCCGCGGTGCTGCTGCTGGTGCTGCTGGTCATGCCCGTCCTTCTGCGCCACCCAGCCACCGAGCGTTTCGCGCGCCTCCACGCTCTCGCCGGACAGGTTCGCGGGGCGCTGAACCGCGTGCGGGCAGGACTCACCGTGTTCCGCCAGCCCCGTCTGGGAGCGATCGCCACCGGGACCCAGCTCACCGCCTGGGGCCTTCAGTCGCTGTCCTGCTACATGCTGCTGGTCGCCCTGGGCTTGAGTCACAAGGCGGGCTTTGCCGCGGCGGCCGCGGTCCTGTTTGCAGTCAACGTGACCGCCGTTCTGCCCGCCACGCCGGCCAACCTCGGTGTGTTCCAGGCCGCCTGCGCTGCTGTCCTGCACGCCGGGTGGCACGTCGGGCTCGGCACCGGCGTGGCCTACGGGGTGATCCTCCAGGCGGTTGAGGTGAGCACCGCCATCCTCATGGGCATGCCCGCGCTCCTCAAGGAGGGCATGTCGTGGAAGGAGGTCCGGATGCGAGCCATGCACGCCACCCCGGTCAAGCTGCCCGCCCGCCCGACTTCGCGCGGCGCGAGCCCGGCGCGGGCGGAGGCGTAGGCGCCCGTCCGGAAAGCGCGCTTCGGCGGGCCCGAGCGCCGAATAACGAGAGGCTCAAGCGGGGCGGGAGCCGACGATTGAGTTCGCGCGTCGCTGGCAAGACTGGTCTGTGGTGCCTATCACGGACACACAACACAACCGAGAACCGACCCCGAGCGAAGACGAGGAACTGCGCGAGTCCGAGCGTCGCGAAGGGGAGAACGCCCCTGAGAAGTCTGGCCGCGCGGAGGTGGGGCAGCCCTCCCAGTCCGAGAATTCGGCGCAGAGGGGGCGGACCAAGGGCCTCGCCGGAGGTGTGGCGATCTTCGCTCTCCTCGGCATGTACTTCGTCTGGATTGGAAACGAGATGGGATCGCACGCCAGCTCCGGGACGTTCGAGATGTGGGCCATCTTCGGCGCGATCTTCCTGGGCGTCGCAGCTCTGGTGGCCGGTGGAGCGATGAGCCGGCGCAAACGCGATTGACCCAGGGGCCGGCTTGTTTGGCGCGCTGGCCCGGGCAGGCTGTGTGGGCTCGAGGATGTCGTGTGGCCTGTGTTGAGGTCGAGAATGTCGTGTGGCGTCACAAAGCGCGCGGAAGCGCGCGCGCTTGGTGACGTTGGTGGGGCTATAGCCATTTAGCGTCGCTGAGCGGCGCTCGAGACGGGGGCTTTGTGACGTTGCACCCTGACCCGCCCCGGCCCGCGCGCGACGACGGCCTCGAAGTTACGCTGGCTCGGAAATGAGCTCGTCCAGGCGCGTCGGGTCCTTGTCAGTGCCGGCGATCAGCTCGTCCGCAGCCTGGCGCGGGCTCTTGGGTAGGAAGCCCGACTTCATCCCGAAGTACACCGCCTGCGGATGGTGGGCCACGATGGCCAGTGTGGACTGTTCGGGCTCAACCGCATAGCCGTCGGACAGGCGCAGGCCAATCGAGGAGGCGCCCAGCAGCCGGAAGACCTTCTCGTGCTCCGACTGGTCAGGACAAGCGGGGTAGCCCCAGGAGTAGCGGCGCCCCTGGGCCGGCTCCATTCCCAGCTCGCGCCGTGCCCGGGCATGGAGCCATTCCGCCATACCCTCCGCCGCCTGAACCCCCAGCCCGTGGACGAACAGCTGCTCGGCGAACGCCCCCTCGCGCTCCAGACGTCCGGTCAGCTCAGTTACCTCGGGCCCGGCGGTGACTGCCTGGAGAGCCACTACATCAAGCACGCCTGTCTCGCGCGGGCGGAAGAAATCGCTCAGGCAGATCCGGTCATGACGGGGCTGGCGGGGAAATACCAGGCGCTCGAGCTCTCGTTCACCCGGGGCCTCCGGGTCCCAGACGATCAGCTCGTTGCCCTCGGCATTGCAGGGGAAGTAAGCCAGCAGGGCGCGCGGCTTCAGGTAAGACTGTTCCTGCCACATCCTCTCCAGGCGGGGTTGGAAGCCCTCCTCGCCGGCCTCGGGGTCACCCCGTACCAGGCGCTGCCACTCCGCGCCCTTGACGCCGCGCCCGCCCCAGTGCAGCTTGAACAGCACGTGCGTGTCCAGGTGAGGGTAGACCTCATCCAGCGGTACCTCGATCTCCTGAACGCCCCAGTAAGGTGGCTCCGGGATGCGATTGTCGGTGGCCACGGCGCTCCGCACGGACGCGTCGGTCAGTGGCGGCCCATCGTCCTTGTCGGACTCCGGCTGCTCGCGCAGCCGCCTGGCCGCCTCACGCGTCTCTGAGACCAGCAGCTCGCGGTCGTCCGGGTCGATCAGGCGGTCCATCTTGGCCAGTCCCTCGAAGGCGTCCTTGCAGTAGAAGACGCCCGGCTCATACATCTCCTCGCCCTCCGCGTCGGGATAAAGCGCCCGCAGGGCGAAGTTGCGGTTGATGGCCGCGCCGCCTACCAGGACCGGGAACCCGAGCCCTCGCTCGTGCAACTCGCGTACGCAGGCCGGCATCTGCTTGGAGGTGGAGACGAGTAACGCGCTCAGTCCGATGGCCGTGGCCTCGTTCTCTACCGCCCCGTCCAGGATGCTCGAGATCGGAACCTGCTTGCCCAGGTCGATCACGCGGTAGCCGTTGTTGGTCAGGATCGTGTTGACCAGCGACTTGCCGATGTCGTGGACGTCGCCGAACACGGTGGCGATCACCACCGTCCCCTTGGTGTAGCCCTCGATCCGGTCCAGATAGCGCTCCAACCGGGCCACTGCTCGTTTCATCACCTCGGCCGACTGCAGAACAAAGGGCAGGATCAGCTCTCCGGCACCGAACTTGTCGCCTACCTCCTTCATAGCCGGGAGCAACACGCCGTTGAGCGTGGGCACGGCACCGATCTTCTCCACGCTGCGGTCGATCCACTCGTCCACCCCTTCCTTGCGCCGGCGCAGGATGTGGAAATGCAGCGCCTCCTCGGGCTCCATTCCCTCGGTGGGGTCGGCGCCCGCCGCCTCCGCCTCGCCCGCCGAACCATGCTCCTCGAAGTGGGCGATCAGCCGCTCGAGCGCATCTTGGCGGCGGCCCCACACCAGGTCGTCCGCCAGCTCCCGCTCCTCCGGGGAAATCTCGGCATACGGCGTGATGTGGTTGGGGTTGACCATGGCCAGGTCCAGCCCAGCCTCGACGCAGTGGTGCAAGAACACGCTGTTGAGCACGCTCCGGGCGGGCACCGACAGGCCGAAGGAGACGTTGGAGACCCCCAGTGACGTCTTGACCCCCGGGATCTGCGCCTTGACCAGGCGGATGCCCTCGATCGTCTCTACCGCGCTCAAGCGCCATTCCTCCTCCCCCGTGGTCAGGGTGAAGGTCAGGCAGTCGAAGATCAGGACCTCGGGGGCGAGGCCGTGCTCCTCGCAGCACAGCCGGGTGATCCTCTGGGCCACCTCGAGCTTGCGCTGAGCCGTCTTGGCCATGCCCTCCTCGTCGATGGTCAGGGCGATCAGCGCGGCACCGTGCGCCTTGGCCAACGGCGCGACTCGGTCGAGCTTGTCTCGCCCCGCCTCCAGGTTGATCGAGTTGACGACCGCCCGCCCGGGGATCTGCTCCAGTGCGGTCTGGATCACCTCGGGCTCGGTAGAGTCGATCTGGATCGGCGAGGGTTGCGTCAGGCTGATGCGCTTGACCACCTGGCGCATCTGCTCGGCCTCGTCCTGGCGCTCGGTCAGGGCCACGCATATGTCGAGCACATGGGCGCCGCCGCTCACCTGATCCTCGGCCACCCGGAGAAGGCCGTCGTAATCCTCGGCCAGCAGCAGCTCCTTGGCTCGGCGTGAGCCCTGGGAGTTGACCCGCTCGCCCACCAGCGTGGGACGCGGGTCCTGGACCAGAGGGGTGGCCGTCATCATCGAGCTGAGCTGAGGCGGGCCGGGTTGCGGCCGCTGGCCCGGCGCGCGGTCGGCGCACCGCTCGACGATGGCGGCGATGTGGGCCGGCGTGGTGCCGCAGCAGCCCCCCACGATCGAGATGCCGTAGCGGTCGACGTACTCGCCCAGGACCGCGGCCAGCGGCTCGGGCTGCTCCGGAAATATCGTCTCACCCTTCGGGCCCTGGCTGGGGAGGCCCGCGTTGGGGATGCAGTGCACGGGCACGGGCGAGTTTTCGCCCAGGTACCGGATGGCGTCCCGCATGTCCTCGGGCCCGGTGGAGCAGTTCAGGCCAATGGCGTCCACGTCGAGCGCCATCAGCGTGGTCAGCACGGCAGCGATGTCGGTGCCCAGCAGCATCTTCCCGCCCTGGGGCAGAAGCGAGACGCTGCACTGGATGGGGATCGTGCGCCCCAGCTCGTGGAAGGCTTGCCGAGCCCCGAGTACGGCGGCCTTGACCTCCAGGATGTCCTGGGCGGTCTCGATGATGATCAGATCGGCTCCGCCTTCGGTCAGCCCCCGGGTCTGCTCGGTGAACACGTCCACCAGCTCGGAGAAGCTGATTTGGCCCAGGGTCGGGTCATCACTGGCCGGGAGGTATCCGGTGGGGCCGATCGACCCAGCCACGAAGCGATGCTCGCCGGCCGCCCGGCGGGCGATCTGTGCTGCCTTGAGGTTGATCTCGTGGGTGTGATCGCCCAGGCCCCACTCGTCCAGCTTCAGCCGGGAGCCCTGGAAGGTGTCGGTCTCCACCACCTGCGCGCCTGCCTCGAGCATCGAGGTGTGGACACCCTCGATCACGTCGGGCCGGTTGAGCACGAGCGCCTCGTGACAGCGTCCCGGAAGACGGTAGTCGCGCTCGAGGTCCAGGTCGAACTGCTCGAGCGTCGCCCCCATCCCGCCGTCGTAGACGATCACGCGCTCGCGCGCGGCGGAAAGAAAGTCGCGCACCACCTCGATGCTACCAGGGATCGGGCCAACATTAACACAGGTGTGTGAAGGTTTGGCCGCTAGCCATGTGTACGTCGCCTGGTCGCAGCGGTGTCTCGATACGCTGCGCGCCGTGTTCTCCTCCGCCAAGCAAACTGAGCCCTACGGCTCCTGGGCCACGCCCGTCACCTCCGAGGTCGTGGTCAAGCAGGCGGTCCGCCTGTCGGATGTGCGCGTGGATGGCCGCGACGTCATCTGGTCCGAGGGTCGGCCGGCCGAGGGAGGCCGGACCACGCTGGTCCGCCGCAGCGTCAATGGCACCCTGACCGAGCTTCTGCCCCCCGAGGCCAACGTGCGGACCACAGTCCACGAGTACGGCGGCGGGGCCTGGTGGGTTCGCGACGGGGTGGTCTGGTATGCCGCCTGGGATGACCAGCGCCTGTACCGCCGCGACCCCGAGACCGGCCTGCCCACGGCGCTGACGCCGCACCCCGAGCTCCCGCGCGGAGACCGCTACGCCGACGGCGACGTCAGCCCCGACGGGCAGTGGATCGCCTGCGTCCGGGAGCACCATCCCCGGCAGGGCAGGATTGCGGACGTCCGCAACGAGATCGTTCGCCTGGCCGCCCATGAGCCCTCTACGCCCGAGGTGCTAGTGAGCGGCCCGGACTTCGTCTCCGATCCCCGGTGGAGTCCTGACGGCCAGCTTTGCTGGCTGGAGTGGGACCACCCGAACATGCCCTGGGACGGCACCCGGCTTTACGCCGGGGATCCCCAGGGAGAGCGGCGCCTCGTCGCCGGTGGCCCTGATGAGTCCGTCAGCGAGCCCCACTGGCTGCCCGATGGATCGCTGGTGTTCATCAGCGATCGCACCGGATGGTGGAACCTGTACCGCTGGGTCCCGGAGAGCGGCGAAGTGGAGGCGCTGACCGCACTCGAGGCGGAGATCGGGATGCCCCAGTGGCAGTTTGGCATGTCGGCGCGGTACGCCCACCTGCCCGACGGGCGGATCGTGTTCGCTCGGATCCGCGACGGATTCGACGGCGTCTCGGTGCGAGTCCCAGACGGCGAGGTCGTCGATGTGGACCTCCCCTTGACCTCGGTCTACACCATGCGAGCCGCGGAACCGGACTCGGTAGTCGTGGTGGCGGCCAGTCCCCAGTCAGAATCGGCAGTGATGCGGATCGCGCTCGCCGACCAGGCCGACGTCGCCGCGGTCGAGACCTTAAGGGCGCCGCGAGATCTCGCTCAGCTCGGCGTCCCCGACGACTACATCTCGGTACCCCAGCCGGTCGCGTTCCCCTCCGCCGGTGGTCGGACGGCGTACGGATTGCTGTACGAGCCGGTCCACCCGCGGTCCGAGGGTCCGGTCGACGAGCTTCCTCCGCTGCTGGTCGACGTGCACGGCGGTCCCACTGCCCAGGTCGTGCCGGAGCTGGACATCGACATCCAGTACTGGACGAGCCGTGGATTCGCGGTGTTGTGCGTCAACTACGGCGGCTCAACCGGGTTTGGCCGGCGGTACCGCGATCTGCTCCGCGGCACCTGGGGAGTGGTGGACGTGGAGGACTGCCTATGGGCCGCCCGGTGGCTGGCCGAACAGGCGCGCGCCGACCCTGACCGGTGTGCGATCAGAGGCGGGTCGGCGGGAGGGTTCACCACGCTGGCCGCTTTGGCCCGGGAGGACGCGGTGTTCGCGGCCGGGGCCGACTACTTTGGCGTAGCCGACCTCGAGGCGATGGCGCTCGACACGCACAAGTTCGAGAGCCACTACCTGGATCGTCTGGTGGGTCCCTATCCCGCGATGCGAGACCTTTACCGCGAGCGCTCGCCGATCGAGCATATTGGCCGTTTCGCCAGTCCGCTGATCGTGCTTCAGGGCCTAGAGGACGAGGTCGTCCCGCCCAATCAGGCCACCATGATCGTCGAGGCGCTCAAACGCAAGGGGGTGCCCGTGGCCTACCTTCCGTTCGCCGGAGAGCAGCACGGCTTCCGGCGGGCCGAGAACATCCGGCGAGCCCTGGAAGCTGAGCTCAGCTTCTACGGCCAGATCTTCGGTTTCGACCTGCCTGAAGAGGAGGGCATCGAGCCGGTCGAGCTTCAGTAGGACTCGCCGCCCGGTCCTCGCTCGTCGGTGAAGGCTAAGCTCGCGCCCTCGTGAGCGCTCGGCGCGGCTTCGCCTCAGACAACGCAGCCACCATCCATCCCGAGGTGCTGGCCGCGATCGCGGCGGCCAACGCCGGGCACACATTTGGCTACGGACACGATCCGGCGACTGAGCAGCTCACCGATCGGTTCGGCGAGCATTTTGGGCCGCAGGTGCTGGCCTATCCCGTGTGGAGCGGAACCGCGGCCAACGTACTCTGTCTGCGGGCCGCCTGCCAGCCCTGGCAGGCGGTGATCTGCGCCGACACCGCCCACCTGAGCATGGACGAGTGCGGTGCCCCCGAGGCCATCGCCGGCGTCAAGGTCCTCAGCGCCCAGAGCGAGAATGGCAAGCTCACTCCGGAGCTGGTGGAGCGGTTGATCGTCCGGATCGGGGACGAGCACGCCGTCCAGCCGCGGGTGGTCTCAATCTCCCAGAGCACCGAGCTGGGGACCGTGTACTCGCTAGCGGAGATCCGCGCGCTGGCCGAGTTGGCCCATAGCCGCGGATTGGTCCTGCACATGGACGGCGCCCGGCTGGCCAACGCGGCCGCCGCGCTCCAGCGCCCCCTGTCCGAGCTCACCACCCAGGCGGGCGTGGACCTGCTGTCCTTCGGGGGCACCAAGAATGGTCTCTTGGGCGCCGAGGCTGTCGTGTTCCTCAGCCCGGAGCTGGCCGAGGGCTTTCCCTTCCTGCGCAAGCAGTCACTCCAACTGGCCTCCAAGATGCGGTTCCTGGCCGTTCAGCTCGACGCATTGCTGCGCGACGACCTGTGGCTGCGCAACGCCCACCAGGCCAACGCCATGGCGGCACGCCTGGCCGAGGGCGTGGCCGCCGTCGAGGGAGTGCACATCACACGTCCGGTCCAGGCCAACGCGGTGTTCGCTCGGCTCCCCCGGACGGCCATCTCGACGCTGCTGGACCAGTTCGACTTCTACGTCTGGGACGAGGAGCTGGACGAGGTCCGGTGGATGTGCTCGTGGGATACGACCCAAGACGACGTGGAGGAGTTCGTGGCGGCGGTCGGCCGAGTGTGCGCAGCGTCGTAGCCATCGCTCCGGGCCGGGTCAACCTGGTCGGTGAGCACACCGACTACAACCAGGGACTGGCCCTGCCCTTCTCCATCAACCAGTACGTGCGGGTGGCCGGCCGTGGCCTCGAGCAGCCCTGGATCGAGATCGAGGCGCGCGATCTGGGGGAGACCGACAGCTTCCCGCTGCACCACTTCGCTCCCGCTGGGGGCTGGCGGGACTTCGGGCGCGGCGCCGTGCGGGAGCTTCAGCGCGCCGGCGTCCAGCTGACCGGTGCGCATCTTGAGATCACCGGCACGGTGCCCCCTGGAGCCGGGATGGGCTCCTCGGCCGCTCTCGAGGTGGCACTGGTGCTCGCCCTGACCGGCCTCGCCTCCAGGCCCGAGCCTGCGCCCAGCGGGGTCGCCCTGGCCCGGCTCTGCTCGCGCATCGAGAACGACTGGGTAGGCGCGCGCACAGGGTTGCTGGACCAGCTGGCCAGCCTGTTCGGCCAGGAGGGCCACGCGCTGCGTATCGATTTCCGCTCGCTCGAGATCACGCCGATCCCCCTCGAGCTGGGCCGGTGGCGACTCGTGTCCCTGGCCTCCGGTGAGCGGCACGCCAACGCGACCTCGGGCTACAACCAGCGTCGCGATGAATGCGCCCGGGCCTGCCGCCTTCTCGGGCTGCACAGCCTCCGCGAGGCCCTCCCCGCGGACCTCGCGCGGCTCCCCGCTCCGCTCGGCCGGCGCCTCAGCCACGTGCTGGGGTCGAACGTCCGCGTGGAGAAGACCGTCCGGGCGCTCCAGCGGGGCGACCTTCCCGAGCTGGGACGCCTCCTCGACGCGGGACACGCCAGCCTGCGCGACCTGTACGAGGTCTCGACCCCGGCGGTCGAAGCCGCGGTGGCGCGCCTCAAATCCGCCGGGGCTGCCGGCGCACGGCTCATGGGCGGCGGGTTCGGCGGGCACGTGCTGGGCCTGATGCCGCCGGGCCAGGCGCCGCCGGCGGACGCGCTCGAGATCCTTCCGGGCCCCGGGGCGCGGATGGTGGAGAGGAGAATGACCTCATGAACGGCGACGGGCGCAGCGCGGCTGAGGAGAAGATGCGGGTGGCGGGTGAGCCCGAGGAGGCCATCAGAGCCTTCGCTCGCGCCTACCAGCGTGTGGCCGGCGGGGAGTCGGCCCTGATCAGCAGCTCGGAGCTCGAGACGGCCGCCGCCGTCCCCGGGCTGGACGAGCTGGGCGAAGCAGATCCGCCCGAGGCGCTCGAGCCCGTGGTGTCGATCAAGCTCAACGGTGGCCTGGCCACCACGATGGGCCTGCAGCAACCCAAATCGCTGGTGCCGGCCCACCGGGGCCTCACGTTCCTGGACATCATCATCGGTCAGACACTGTCCCTCCGTCGCCGCTACGGCGTGCGCCTTCCCCTGCTGCTGATGAACAGCCAGGCCACCCGCGAGCCCACCCTCGAGGCGCTGGCTCATCACCCGGAGCTCGACGTCGGGCTTCCGATCGAGTTCATGCAGAGCATGATCCCCAAGCTCGAGGAGGAGCGGATGCAGCCGGCGCGCTGGCCGGCCAACCCGGCCCTGGAGTGGTCCCCGCCCGGCCACGGGGATGTCTACGGCGCCCTGCGCCGGTCAGGTGTGCTCGGCAGGCTGCTCGAGGAGGGATTCCGCTACGCGATGATCTCCAACTCCGACAACATGGGCGCCCGCATCGACCCCCGCATCGCCGGCTTCGTGGCCTCGCAGGAGATCCCCTTCCTGATGGAGGTGATCGAGGGGAGCCCGGCCGAGCGCAAGGGTGGGCACATCGCACGCCGGCGCTCCGATGGGCAGCTCGTGCTCCGAGAGATCGCTCAGACCCCTCCCGACGAGGAGGAATCGTTCCGCGATTACCAGCGCTGGCGTTACTACAACGCGAACACCGTGTGGCTCGACCTGAGGCAGCTTTCGGAGCTTCTGGAGGGTAGCCAAGGCGTCATAGAGCTTCCGCTGATCGTCAACCGAAAGACGGTGGACCCGCGCGATCCCAGCTCCACGCCGGTGATCCAGCTCGAGAGCGCTATGGGGGCGGCCATCCAGAGCTTTCCGGGGGCCAGGCTCGTGTGCGTGCCCCGAAGCCGGTTCGTGCCCGTCAAGACGACCAATGACCTGCTGGTGATCAGGTCAGACGTCTACCGCCTGGGCGAAGACTTTGTGGTTGAACCGGCGCCTGAACGGGAAGGGCGGCTCCCGCTGGTGGACCTGGACCGGCGCTACTACGGAATGCTTGACCAGTTCGACGGCCATTTTCCCTCGGGACCGCCCTCCCTGCGCGGGGCCGACAGCCTGAGGGTGGAGGGCGATGTGACCTTCGGCGCCGGGGTGGAGGTCCGGGGCGCGGTGACGGTCCGGACGGCCGAGCGCCTCAGCCTCCCCCAAGGCTCGGTGCTTACCGGCTGACGCGGCTGGGGGAGCCGGCGCCCAGGTGAGGCGGGATCTCGTAGGCCAGCGCCGGCAGGCGGGCTGAGACGGGTGGCGGAAGTGTACGGGCGCCGGCGCGGGCCGCGGTCGCTCCGCTGGCCGTCCACGTGACCTTGGCCGGTGGATAGCGCAGCAGCGCGGCCCAGGTGGCAGGGTCGACCTCGCCGCTCGCCGGAAGATGGTGGGCGGCCTGGAACCGCCGCACGATCGTCTGGGTCCGGGGGCCGTAGATGCCGTCGATCGTCAGCCTGTAGCCGGCGCTGAGGAGGTGCTCCTGGGCCCAGACCACCAAGTCGCCGGCCGAGATGCCTCCCAGGCCATTCTGCGACAACGTCGGCATCTGCGTCTGGGGGGTGGCGTCGAGTCTCTTGATCGGCGCGCTCAGCGCCCGCCAGGTCTGCGGGGCGGCGCTCTGCCAATCCCACCAGCTGATCCCGGGGGCGTGATAGACCCAGCGGAGCTGGCGAAAGCGCCTGATCTGGCCGCCCGGGGGGCTGTTGTACGCCTGCCCCAGGGGGAGAATGGGTCGCCCGTAAACCGTGTTGTAGCTGAACGTGTGCGCGTAGACATTTTCCGGCGGGTCGCCGATGTCCAGCCAGTACATCTGCGGCACGTTGAACTGAGCCCCACCCGGGCCAAGGAATACTGAGTAGGGGAAGGAGGGGTGGAAGTCCACGTAGGGGAAGCTGGCCAGGCCGAGCCGGTAGTGCGCTCCGACCCGCGCGCGCAGGTCCCGGATGTATTTCTGGGCCTGGACATACTTGCCCTCGTACTCGATCTCGGCGTCGATCAGCAGACAATCCGCCCCGGCGCGAGCGGCCTCCGCGCCCACCTTGGCCTCCAGCCCCGGCTCTGTCCCGTAGACGTACTGCCAGGCGCATACGCCCAGCCCGGCCCTGTGCAGGGACTTCACCAGCGACTTGCTGAACTGGGACCAGTAAGAGGTTCCGTCCCCGCTCTTGATGATCAGCGTGTCCACGCGGTACCGGTGCGCGGTGGCGATGATCGACGGCAGATTGCCGTTGTTGGAGTCGGCTACGTACCAAATCCACATGGCCTTATGGCCAAGCGGCCCGGCCTTGGGTTGGCCGCTGCGGCGAGGTCCCGGGGCGCCGCGGTCGCCAACCGCGCCTCCTCGACCCGACAGACCCGATCCTCGTCCGCCGGAGGGCGGCCCTAAGCCCGTGCCCCCCGAGTCGGGGACCGACGATGCTCGTGCGCCGTGGAGGATGGCGCCCGAGTGCAAGGGACCCGCTCCCGCTCCCCCCCAGGTGGCTCCCAGGGCGACGCTACCGGCCGCTCCGCCCCCCACTAGCGCAAGCGAGGTCACGAGCAACAGCCGTCGCACGGTTAGTCGGGGCGCGCGTCTGGTCCAGGCCATCAGCTGGGACATGCGGCCTGCCACTGAGGGGTCTATAC
>JBPYDM010000029.1:0-2853 GCA_051986255.1 Solirubrobacteraceae bacterium
CGGGGCCGAGTCTGGGGATCGGGGCGTGACAGCCGTGTGCGGTCCCTGTCGCCGACTAGAGTGGAGGTCGAAATGGCCACGCCCGACCTCGATTTCGCCCGCGAGTACCCCACTTCGGAGGCGCTACACGAGAGGGCCCTTCACGTGCTCCCCAGCGGCATCGCGCACGACAGCCGCCACTTCCAGCCCTTCCCGCTCTACGTGGAGCGAGCTCAGGGCTCGCACAAGTGGACGGCGGACGGGCGCGAGCTGATCGACTGCGGGATGGGGCACGGCGCACTCATCCTGGGCCACGGAAACCCCGCTGTGGTGGCCGCGGTGACTCGCCAGGTCCAGTTGGGGACCCACTTCTCCGCCGGCCACCCGCTGGAGGTCGAGTGGGCCGAGCGCGTCTGCCGCCTGATGCCTTCGGTCGACTTGGTCCGGTTCACCTCCAGCGGCACCGAGGCCACCATGATGGCGTGGCGTCTCTGCCGCGCGTTCACCGGACGGTCGAGATTCCTCAAGCTGGCCGGGCATTTTCATGGCTGGCACGACGAGGCGACGGTGGGTGCCGGTGCCAGCCTGACCGAGCCTGGCACGGTCGGGTTCAACCCCCTCGGGGTGACGCTGACCAAGGCGATCCTCCCCAACGACGTGCCGGCCCTCCGGGCGGAGCTGGAGACCGGCGCCTACGCGGGGCTGATCCTCGAGCCCAGCGGCGGTGGACTGGGCGACGTTCCGCTGGCCAGGGGTTACCTGCAGGCGGTGCGCGAGCTGACCGCTCAGACCGGGACCGTCTTGGTGTTCGACGAGGTCGTCACCGGGTTCCGGTTCTCCCCTGTCGGCGCCCAGCAGTTCTATGGGATCATGCCCGACCTGACCACGATGGCCAAGGCTCTGGCGGGTGGGCTGCCGGGCGGTGCTGTCGGCGGGCGCGCGGACATCATGGACTGGCTGGCCTTCCACGACGAGCCTGGCGGCCGTACCGAGAAGGTGACGCAGCAGGGCACCTTTAACGCCAATCCCCTCTCCGCGGCGGCGGGCATCGCGGGGCTCGACCAGCTGGCTGACGGGTCGGTTCAGAAGACCATCAACGAGCGCACGCACCGGCTCTGCGACGGCATCAACGGGGTCTTGCAGGCGCTCGACGAGCCCGGCACGGCATACCACGTGGGGTCCTTGTTCCATCTCTACATCGGGGCCGACTGCCCGATCTGGATGGAGGGCGACGAAATCAAAGGCGAGCTCGACCTGGTGCGCCTGCGACGAGGGATGCCGGGGTTGGAGACGTTCCGCAAGGCTATGTACGAGCGCGGCGTGGACCTCTTCCACGGCGGGGGTCTCCTCTCGGTCGCGCACACCGAGCAGGACCTGGACCAGATGGTGAGCGCGGTGGAGTCCACGATCCGGGCCCAGCGCGGCTGACCTCGGCCCGAATAGGAGCACTTTGCGGGCAAAGTAACCTGATCCGACGCCGGATAGCGCCACTTTGCCCGCACTGTGACCTTTACGGGTGTGAAGGGTCCTCAGACAGCCCGCTGGTAGCCTGTACCAGCACAGTGCGCGACTACCTGGATCACGTTCACAAGCGCGTCACCGTGTTCGACGGGGGGATGGGTGCGACCCTCGAGCAGTTCGACCTGTCTCAGCAGGACTACGGGGGACTCGAGGGCAAGTGTCACGAGGCCCTGGTCCTGCATCGCCCCGATGTGATCGAGGGCGTGCATCTGTCGATGCTCGAGGCCGGCGCGAACGTGATCGAGACCGACACCTTCCAGGGTTCGCGCCTGAAGCTGGAGGAGTGGGGCCTCGCTGAGCACACGCTGGAGATCAACCAGCGTGCCGCCGAGATCGCCCGCAAAGCCGCGGGCGCGCATCGCTTCGTCGCCGGCTCGATCGGGCCCACCGGGCAGCTGCCCGCCTCCGACGACCCGACCCTGGGCCGGATCACCTTCCGGGAGCTGGTCGAGGTCTTCACCGAGCAGGCCACCGGGCTCCTGCGGGGCGGCGTCGACCTGATCGTGATCGAGACCGCGCAGGACATCCTGGAAGTCAAGGCGGCGGTGTTCGGGACCCGCGCCGCGTTCCGGGCCACCGGGCGGCAGGTGCCGATCCAGTGCAGCGTCTCCCTGCTGCCTCAGGGCGGCACCATGCTCCTGGGGACGCCGATCGACGCCGTTCTGACCACGCTGGGCGCCCTGCGGGTGGACGTCCTGGGCCTCAACTGCTCGACCGGGCCCGAGGACATGCGCGACGCGATCCGCTTCCTGGGCGAGAACAGCCCCTTTCCGGTGAGCTGCATCCCGAACGCCGGGCTGCCGTTGCAGGGACCGAACGGGGAGACCATCTTTCCGGAGCAGCCAGGCCCCCTTTCGGCCACCCTGCAGGAGTACGTCGAGCACTACGGGGTGGGGATCGCCGGCGGCTGCTGTGGCACCACGCCCGATCACATCCGCGCGATCGCCGAGCGCGTAGGCGGGAGAGCCCCGGGGTGGCGGGAGGCCCGGCGCATCCCCCACGTGTCCTCGATGATCGCCGCCACGCCGCTGGTCCAGAGCCCGAGCCCGACCCTGGTCGGCGAGCGCGTCAACGCCCAGGGCTCGCGGCGGGCCAAGCGGCTCCTGCTGGCGGACGACTACGACGGGCTGGTGCGAGTCGCGGAGGACCAGGTCCAGGGAGGCGCCCACGTCCTCGACATCTGTGTCGCGCTCACCGAGCGACAGGACGAGGCGGATCAGATGCGAGAGCTGGTAAAGCGGATCTCGCTCTCGCAGCCGGCTCCGATCCAGGTCGACTCCACCGAGCCCGACGTCATCGAGCTGGCGCTGGAGCAGATCCCGGGACGGGCGATCGTCAACTCGATCAACCTGG
>JBPYDM010000030.1:0-2026 GCA_051986255.1 Solirubrobacteraceae bacterium
TCCGCGCCCCGCTTGAACGGCGAGAGCCGGGCTGAGTGCAGGATCTCGTCCACCCACGAGCGACCGATTCCCGCGATCACGTGCTGATCGCGGAGCAGGGCATACAGCGGTCGGGGCTGATCGAGCATTTCCTCAAGCGCCGGCGGATCCGGCCAGGCCTCCGGGCCCAGGCGGGCGATCGTCTCGTCGTCCTGCACCTCCTGTGCCCGCAGCAGCTTGGCCCAGGCCCGCTGCCGGGTGCCGAACTCGCGCAGGCGCAGCTCGCGGCCGTCGTCCAGCCTGACCAGGACCCGCGACGTGCGGTCCCGCAGCGATGCGCGGTTGTCGAAGAGTTGGAGGCGCCCCGCCGACATGAGGTGCATCAGGAGCACCAACTCGTCCTCGAACTCCAGCAGCAGGAGCTTGCCCCGCCGCCCGACACGCTCCACGCCGCGCCCTTCCAGAGCCGTGAGGGGCGGGTCAAACGTCTTCAGCGCGTTCAGCCCCGGGGCCAAGGCGGACTCCACCCGCGCGTCGCCGAGTGCTGAATCGATCAGGCGGGCGGTGATCTCTACCTCGGGCAGTTCGGGCATGGCTCTCTGATTCGAGCTTATCCCGCCCCCGATAGGCTCCAGCCACGGTGAACACGCTTGCCCCCGACGACGTCGTCCGCACCCGTTCAGAGGCCACGGCGAACGAGCGTGAGCCGCTGCTCATCATCGAGCCGCTTCGGTACTTCCTCGCAGAAAACGGCCTGGACGCGCCCGCCGGCCTGGACGCGGCGCTCGTCGGGGAGGGACATTCCAACGTCACGTTCATGCTGTCCACCGGGGTGGTGCTCCGGCGGCCGCCCAGGGGACCACTTCCTCCCAGCGCGCACGACGTCCTGCGAGAGGCCCGATTGCTCCTAGCCCTAGAGCGCACGCCGGTGCGCGTCCCCCGGGTACTGGCCGTTTGCCAGGATCCTGACATCGTGGGTGCGCCCTTCTATCTCATGGAGCGGGTGGACGGAGAGGTGATCACGGACTCGATGCCGCCCGCTCTGGACAACCCGGAGGAGCGGGGCCGGATCGCCGATCAGCTGATCGACACGCTGGTCGAGCTGCACGCGGTGGACTGGGCGGCCGTGGGATTGGAGGGCTTCGGCAAGCCCTCGGGTTACCTCGAGCGGCAGTTGCGGCGCTTCACCGGGCTGTGGGAGCACAACCGCACTCGGGAGCTCCCCGCGGTGGAGCAGCTGGGCGACTGGCTGCGCTCGAACATGCCCCAGTCGCCCCCGGCCACGATCGTTCACGGCGACTATCGGCTGGGGAACACGATGTTCGCCGCCGATGCTCCCGCCCAGTTACGGGCCATCTTCGACTGGGAGATGGCCACCATCGGCGATCCACTGGCCGATCTCGGTTACATGGTCATGCACTGGACTCAGCCCGGAGACCCCGAGTCCAAGTTCAACCTCCACACGGTCACCCGGCTGGAGGGGTTCCCCTCCCGCGAGGAGCTGGTGGACCGCTACGAGCAGCGCTCGGGCCGGTCGATGACCGCGCTCAACTGGTACGTGACGTTCGCCCTGTGGAAGGCAGTGGTGTTCATGGAGGGCAACTACAAGCGAGCGCTAGCCGGCTCGACCGACGATCCGTACCTCAAGACATTCGGCGACGGGGTGGTGGAGATCGCGGAGCGAGCGCTGCACGTCTCCCAACACGGCTTGTAGGCGCACGCCTCCCCTCGCTTCGCCGTGAGATCGCCGGGCAGGCGGGCGAGCCATGCGGGTCAACATCCCGCCCCCGTCCCGTGCCCGTCAACAGCCCAATGCCCCCGGTTTGGAGCGGCGTTGGGACGTTGACCGTCCCCACGGCCGTCAACGTCCCAGCCCGGAACAAACGCGCCGAGGTTGGGATGCCTCCGGGCTGGCTCGCCCGCGCTGGCCGGGCGATGGGACGGGAGGCCTAGCTCGCTTTTCGCTCCTGGCCGTCGGCTACCTGATGCAGCTTTGGTTGGCCGTCTTGAACGTGTTGGCGCTCCACGTGTTGCTGTCGCAGCCCGA
>JBPYDM010000031.1:0-19007 GCA_051986255.1 Solirubrobacteraceae bacterium
CCAGCGCATTGATGATCGGGATCGTCACCGAGTGGGTGTCCTTGATCCACCCGGGTATCCACGGCGCATACACGACGGCGGCTCCCAGGTTGGCCAGGATCACGGCTCGCCGGGACTGCGGTTGGCGCCACAGGAGCCACGCGGCCTGGACGATCAGCACGAACGCGGCCGAGTAGTGGCTGTACATGGCCACACACGAGCAGAATCCGTAGAGCACCCACCAACGGCGGCGTCCGGTGTCGAGCGCTAGCAGCACCGACAGCGTGCTCCCGGACACGGCGGCCATCATTACCGCGTAGTTGCGGGCCTCGGTGGAGAACATGACCATCACGGCGCTGAGCGCCGTGATGGCGGCCGCGATCAACCCGGCCGTCTTGCCGGACGTGCGGGCACCGATGCCGTACACGATCGGAATCGTGGCCGTACCGGCCAGCAGCGAGGGCAGTCGTAGCCACGCCCAACTCGATCCGATCTTCAGGCTTGCCCAAGCCAGGACGAACGACAGCGGTGGCGTGACCTCGGCGTCGCTGTACACCAGGCTGATGACGTGACCCAGGCTGCGACCGTGGACGATCCAGGCGGTGGACAGCTCGTCTCCGTAGATCCCCTGCGTGATGTTGACGGCGCGTATGGCGAATCCGAGCGCGGTGAGCGCGCAGAGGACCCCCGGGACGGCCCACCCTGGCGGAACGGGCCACCTTCGGGCAAGCTCCGACGCCCCGCTCTGCTGCAGGCCCGATCGATCCTGGTGCACTGATATGGCCCCCATCGAGGCGGATTATGGCGTCAGTCAGGATCCGGCGGACGCCACCGCGGAGTCTCTACACTCGCGGCTCTTGGGGCGCCTGGACCTGAAGATCGACCCGATGGAGACCGACCCCGGCCGGTGGGGGCACTCGCTGGCCAATCTGGCCGAGATCTGGTTGCCCGTGCTGGACGCGGCCGCGCCCTCAACCGTGGTGGAGGTGGGCGCCTACGCCGGCGACCTAACCCGCATTGTGCTCGATTGGGCCCGGGGTTCAGGGACCAAGGTGATCTCGATCGACCCCGATCCCCAAGAGTCGTTGGTGGCCCTGGCGCAGGAGAACCCCGAGCTTGAGCTGGTCCGGGCCACGAGCCTGGAGGCGCTGCCCACCCTCCCCCGGGCTGACGCGGTCATCATCGACGGTGACCACAACTACTACACGGTCAGTCAGGAGCTGCGGCTGATCGCCGAGAGCGGCGACTCCGACCTGCCCCTGCTGATCTGTCACGACGTCGGTTGGCCACATGCCAGGCGCGACAGCTACTACGCCCCTGAGAACATCCCCGCCGAGCACCGCCAGGAGACGGTCGAGGGGGGATACATCTTCCCGGGCGAAACAGGGCTGAAAGAGGCCGGACTCCTCTACCGCTGGCCGGCCGTCCGGGAAGGCGGAGGGCGCAACGGTGTCCTGACGGCGATCGAGGACTTCCTGGAGGGACGCGATGAGCTGCGCTTCGCCCTTGTGCCCGCCTTCTTCGGCCTGGGTGTCATCTGGGAACGCCAGGCCTCCTACACCGATGAGCTCGAGACGATCCTCGCCCCCTGGGACCGCAACCCGCTGCTGGAGCGCCTGGAAGCCAATCGCGTGCTCCACCTGGCCTCCTGGCAGCGTGAGGGCATTCGAGCCGCCTGGCGTGGCGAGCGTCTTGAGCCCTCGAAGGCGATCCTCGGTGAGTTGCTGGAGTCACGAGCGTTCTCGCTGGCTTTGGCCATATCGCGGCTGGCCCGTCGAGGCACGCCCGCAATCAGTCGGGAGCGCATCCGCCAGGCGCTCGGGGAGTAGAGGGCGACCGGGCTAACTCGGCGCGGCCGCGACTATCGCTCCGGCCGGCGCAGCAGCTGCCGGCGCCAGCGATTGACCAGACGCAGAGGAGCCGTGATGCGCCAGCTGATGCTGGTTTCCATCACCTTCATGTCCCGCTGAAGCTGACGAAGTTGCGCCTGGCCCTTCAGCTCATTGCTCCGGCCCAGGGCCTGGTTGACCGCCGCCTCGGCCTCGGCCCGCCGTGCCCGGAGCTTCCAGTCACCGCCGGCGACTCCGACGTTCGGCATCCGGCCATCCCACTTCTCGGCGATCCGCATGTGCGCTTGCACCCAGGTTTCGGGATTGCTCACGAGGTCGAGGGAGTGGTGGTGGATCGCCTTGAAGTCGGCGGTCACGACCTTGCGCCCGGACTCCCGAACCTGAAGGCAATAGTCGAAGTCATAGCCGTGGAGCCGTCCCAGCGATTCGTCGAAGCGAACGTTGCGTACGGCCCAGGGCGAAACACCGATGACGAAGCCGTCGACGGTGTCGACCACTCCCAACCGCGAGGTGGGCGGCACGTTGCTGGAATCCCAGGCAAAAGCCGGTAGGTCGCCACCACCCAGCTCGGAGTAGCGGTGGATGAAGGAGCCCCAGGTCACCGATCCCTCCCACCACGCGATGTTGCGTACGCCGACCGCGCCCACGCAACCCACAACGGCAACCTCGGGATCGCTCAGCGCTTGACGGAGCTTGGCGCAGAACTCAGGATCGACGATCTCGGCGTCCTGATGGACGAGCACCAGCGCCTCGAGGTCCTCACACTCCGCCGCCAGGTCGAGGATCGTGTTGTAGTTGCGAAACAGAGTGCCGGCGGCCACGTTGGCAAAAACCCGGGAGTCCGGCTCGCGGACGAGATCGATGCCCCTCTCCGCGTACCGCCGGTAGATGTCCGGGTCGGTGACGGCCGAGCCGAAGGCAATCAACGGTTCCTGCGCCTCGCTGCTCGGAGGCGCTGCCGCAGCCAGGCCCGAGGACCCTGGACCGGCGAGGAGGTCAACCGCCTGACCTCGGCCTCCGCCGCCGCCAGCCGCTCCCACAGCCGCTCGTTCTCTTCGCTGAGCGCGACCTCCTCGATCCCCGGCACGCGTGTGCGCGGCGCGCGCCTCACCGGCCTCGGGGCCGGACCCACCGGTGCTGGAACGAGGGCGTGCGGCGTCGCGGACACACCCTCGGTCTCCTTGCGCCAGCGCACACAGTTCCAGTCGACTTCTTCGACCGGCTCGCTGACGGCGTGCGCGCGACGGTAGTCGTCGATCGCCTCACGGCAGGAATCGAGCACGAGATAGTCGTCCACGATCAAGTAGCCCCCGACCGACAGCCCGGAGTACAGCGACTCCATCCCGCTCCAGATCGCCTCGTAGGTGTCGCCATCGAGGCGGATGATCGACCAACGTCTTTCGGCCAGGGCGGGCAGGGTGTCCTGGAAGAAGCCGGGTATGAAGGCCACCCCGTGCTCGGCTCCGAGTCTGGCAAAGGTGTCCTTCACCTCCTCGAGCGGTACGGCCAGAAAGTCGCACCCGGCCAGATCGAGGGACAGGTCGTAGCGCTTGGCCAGATCACCGGAGGCCTCGGGAAATCCCTGGAAGGAGTCGGCCACGAACACCGTCCGATCACCGCCCCCGAGCGTATCCAGCGTGGCCCGCATCAGGAGCGATGCCCCACCCCGCCAGGATCCAGCCTCTATGAGGTCGCCGGCCACGCTGTCCCGAACCACCGATTCGACGCACGCCTGGAGGTCGTCCAATCGCTTCAGGCCCACCATCGTCATCCCGTGGAGAGGCCAGTCCATGCCCGCGGCCCGCAGTCGCCGTTGGTCGCCCGCGAGCTCTCGGGACATGAGGTGCCCCTGCTGGGTCCGGGCCACGGACATGGTGCCCGTGCCCGCGAGGTCGCACAGGCACAGCTTCAGCAGGTCGAGGTACGCGACGCGCAGCGACTCGGTATCAGGCCCCGGCCCCCTGGCCTTGGGGTCCTGGGCCGCGTCGAGCCCCTGGCGGAACTCGTGCTCAATCGTCTGGATGAGCTTGGTCGCCGCCACGCTCGGGGGATCGTGAGCGGAACCGGCCAGCACCATGCCCAGGCGATGATATGTCACTCGCGTACCCTGAGCGCCCGTGGTCACGGTTCGAGATCCCCAGCCGGCAAGCCCTAGAGCGGCCGACCCTGACCTTCACGTCAGGCTGGAGCAACCACTGCCGGCCTACCTGTTCGTGGGACAGCCCACGGCGGTCTTCTGTTACGGCCACTGCTTTCACCGCCATCTGCCGGTAGCCGGTCTGGAAATCGTGATCGGCGGGCAGCGCAACCGGCCGGCGGCCACCCGGATGGCCCGACGCGACTTGTGGGAATGGTTTCATCGGGTCAAAAGAAACGACCCTGAAGAGCGGAGCTACCGCAGTGGATTCTGGTCCACCGTGCCGATTCTGGGCCAGGGCGCGCCCGGCCGGCTGGAGCTCGAAGCGGCGGTCCGGGTATCCGGAGGCACCGAGCAGCGCGTCTCGCTCGGGGCAGTCGACGTGATTCAGCCAGCTGCCTCGCCCTGGCCAGCAGGAGCGCCGGCCTCGGGGACGATCGCGGTCTGCATGGCCACCTACGACCCTGAGCCGGCGCTGTTTGCCCGCCAGATCGACTCACTGCGGGCCCAGACTGATGAGCGCTGGATCTGCGTGGTCAGCGACGACGCCACTCCGCCGCAGCGGTTCGAGCGGATGCTCAGCACCATCGGTGGCGATCCACGCTTTGCCGTGACCAGGGCGCAGGAGCGGCTCGGGCCATACCTCAACTTCCAGCGCGCGCTGGCCCTGGCTCCCGACGGGACCGAGCTGATGGCTCCCTGCGATCAGGACGACCACTGGTATCCCGACAAGCTTGCTGCGCTTCGCGCCGCCATCGGCCCGGCCCAGCTGGCCTATTGCGATGCCCGCCTCATCAACGCTGACGGTCATGTGCTCCGGGACTCAATGTGGCACGGTCGGCGCAACGACCACCGCAACCTGGCCTCGATGCTGGTGGCCAACACGATCGCGGGAGCGAGCATGCTGTTTCGTCGCCAGGTGGCCGACCTGGCGATTCCATTCCCCAACGGTCCCGGAGCGTGGTACCACGACCACTGGCTGGCTCTGGTGGCGCTGGCCAGCGGTGAGATCGCCTACGTGGACCGACCGCTATACGACTACGTGCAGCACTCCGCCGCGGTGTCGGGGGACCTCGTGCAGCGCCAGCGGGCGACTCCGCTGGCCGGCTCTCGGGGCCTGCGTTCGGCCTACTTCGGCGGCTACCTTCTCCGTCAGGTGCAGGCCCAGACGCTTCTGCTCCGCTGCGGGGCGATGCTCAGCGTCCGCAAGCGGCGGGCGTTGAAGTGGTTCGTCGCCAGCTCCACCTCGCCCGCGGCCTTTGCCTGGCTGGCCTGCCGCCCACTCCGACGGCTGATTGGCCGCGACGAAACGCTGGGCGGGGAGTTCGCCCTCGTGCGCGGCATCCTCTGGCGATGGCTTGTGGTCGTGCTCGTCGGCTGGGCGCCGCGGCCCGGCCGCCGGCTGTTCGATGCCAGCTTTCCGGACCCTCCGCGGTTCGAGCAGCCGAGGCTGCGGCGCTGGCGAGCGGGGGCGTGAGGGATGGCGGTAGTGGACCAGCCGGTCGTGATCGAGGCCCGGCATGTGGAAAAGACGTTTCGGATCCCGGATCACCGAATCGACACGTTCAAGGAGCGCGTGACTCACCCGATAAGGCGGCCCACCTACCACGCGCTGCACGCCCTGCGGGATGTCTCCTTCGACGTGCATTCGGGCGAGTTCTTTGGGATCGTCGGGCGCAACGGCTCGGGCAAGAGCACGCTGCTCAAGATCATGGCCAGCATCTATCGAGCCGATGGAGGTTCAATCAGGATGGCCGGTCGCCTGGCGCCATTCATCGAGCTCGGGGTGGGATTCAACCCTGAGCTGACCTCCCGGGAAAACGTCATTCTCAACGGCGTGCTGATGGGTCTGAGTAGGCAGCAGGCGCAACGGCGCCTGGGGGCGGTGCTCGAGTTCGCCGAGTTGGAGGAGTTCACCGATCTGAAGCTCAAGAACTACTCCTCGGGGATGATGGTCCGGCTGGCCTTCGCGGTGATGGTGGAGGCGGACGCGGACATCATGCTGATCGACGAGGTCCTGGCCGTGGGCGACGCTGCGTTTGCCCAGAAGTGCAACGACGTCTTTCGCGCTCGGCGGGATGCCGGCCGCACGGTCGTGCTGGTCACTCATGACATGGCTTCGGTGCAGAGCTTCTGCGACCGAGCGATGCTGATCCACGACGGCGAGATCGACTACATCGGCGATCCCGAGGAGACGGCGCTGAGGTACTACCGCCTCAATTTCGCGGGATCGACGGACAGTCGGATCGCGGGCGATCTCCCCGATGTCAACGTGCGCGTGATCGATACCTGGCTGGAGAACCCGGCCGGCGAGCGGGTGGACAACGTCGAGCAGGATGAGCCGATCGGACTCAACCTGATCGTTGAGGCCCGGCGTGATCTGGTCGAGCCCGTGTTCGGCTTTCACTTCCTGACCGCTGGTGGAGTCACCGTGTTCGGCTTCAATCTCCCCTTGGGACCCCCGGGGGGCACGCCCAACATCCTGCGCGCCGGGCAGCGCGCTCGGATCTCCGGCCAGATCGAAAACCGCCTGCTTCCCGGCCGGTACTACGTCCAGACGATCGTCTCTCGTAATCGCAACCAGCAGGACCTGGCCCTGCACCTCCTGCGGCTCCTGGACTTCGTCGTGTACGGCACGACAGGGGGGCCAGGCAGCGTATCCGTGCAGACGGAGCTCGCGGTCGCGATTGAGCAGCCCGGTGACTGATTCCGCGCCCCAGCTCCGCGAGGTTCGCGGACCATCCGCACTCGGCGGCGGATGGCGGCGGACGCTCGAGCTGCTCTATCTGATCGCCTCTACCGAGTTCAAGCGCTCCTACTTCGGAACAGTGCTCGGTTACGTGTGGTCGGTGGGCCGGCCGTTGTTGCTGTTTGCGGTCCTGCTCGAGGTGTTCACGCACCTTATCCGCTTCAAGGACATCCCTCACTATCCCGTGCTGCTGCTCATGAACATCGTGTTGTTCGGCGTCTTCTCGGAGGCCACTTCAGCGGCCGTGGGGTCGGTCGTCAACCAGGAGGCGATCGTCCGCAAGACCCAGTTCCCCCGCCTAGTCATCCCGCTGGCGGTGGTGCTGACCAGCTGCTTCAACCTCGGTCTGAACCTGGTCGTGACGATCATCTTCATGCTCGCCTTCGGCGTCACGCCGATGGTGACCTGGCTGCTGCTCCCTTTCCTCCTCGTGCTTCTGTTGGGGCTCACTACCGCGGTGTCGATGATCCTCTCCTCCTTGTATCCGCGCTATCGCGATATCGGAATCATCTGGACGGTGTTCGTGACGGCTCTGTTCTACGCGACCCCGATCATCTATCCCCTTCAGAAGCTGGAGGGCCACCACACGCTGTTCACGCTCGTGTCGTTCAACCCGCTCACCCCGATACTCGAGTTGGCTCGACGATGGATGATCGACCCCAACGCGCCGGTGGCTCACGGCCCGGCGCAAATCGTCGTCCCGAGCGCCATCTACGTGATCGTGTGCGTCTTGGGCGTGCGGATCTTCAGACGACAGGCGCCGCGGATTGCCGAGGAGCTGTAGCCGACTCGTCCGGGTCCGGGTGCTGGTGCGCCGCCCGGTCCGCCGGAGACTCGGCCACCGCCACCACAAACCCCGCCAGCACCACCGCCACCAGCGTCACGGCGGGCATCTGCCAGTCCCAGTCCAGCGGAGCGTGGACCGCGTAGGTCACCAGCGCTGCCAGCGGGCCGGCGGTCAGTCCTGGGGCCGCGCGGTGCGCGGTGCGTGAAGCGGCGGCCACCCCGCCGAACAGCATCCCCAGCGCCACCAGTCCCACGACGCCCAGCTCGGCCGCCGTCTGAAGCGGTAGTGAGTGGGCGTCTTGGGCGAAGTCGTTGACCGTGCGGTGATTGAGCCACCACACGGCCCAGCCGCCCGCCCCCACGCCGCGCAAGGGCTCAGCCGCGAAGGCCTCGAGGGCCACGTGCCAATATGCATACCGGTTGCTCTGGAGGCTGATCAGGCGCCCGGCTCCGCCGCCCAATTGCGGCGCACCCGTCGTCTCCTTGGCCCCCACGGCGATGGCCAGGGCCAGGCCGCAACAGATCAGCGCGAGGACCAACCAACCCGCTCGCCTGGGCAAGCGCAGGGCGTGGCTGGAGCCCCGCCGGACCACTAGCAGGTGGGCCGCGACAGCGATCACCATGGCCGCCACCAGCACCACCAGGGCGATCGCTCCCTGACGCTCCCGAGTGGTCAGAGGACCGGCCAGTGAGGTCACGCCGGCGAACGGCGCCGCACCGGCCACGGTCAGCCCTCCCACCACCACGGCGATGCCGAGCGCCTGTATCTGCTCGCGCCGGGGCGCCGCCGCGACCAGGGCGATCAACCCCGCGACGCAGGCAAACAGCGCTCCCCGGGAAAAGCTCAGGTACAGCCCGAGTCCCAGTGGGGCGCAGGCAGCCGCGGCCACGCCCCCGATCCAGCGCGGCCGCTCGCGGTCGCCGGACAGATGGGCGCACAGAACAAACCCGATCGCGGCCAGTTCGCCCATGGCGTTCCAGTACGTCAACGGCTGCTCCAGGCGGCCCTGAGCACTGACCGAGCGAGCAAAGTGCAGCACTCCGGGCAGCAAGCGCTCCGACAGCCCGTAGCCGATCACGATCACGGTCCCCGCGGCCAGCCCCGGCTCGACCCATGGACGGACGGACGGGGACTGCAGAAGCAGCGCCGCGGCCAGCAGGGCTCCCGCGTATAGGACGACGAGTTGTCCGGCGCCGTAGGCATCGCCGGCGATCGGCGCCCAGGCGATCGAAGCCAGCGTCCACGCGGCCAGCAGTCCGATCCCGGTCAGGGCGAACCAGCTTGACCTGGAGCGAGGGGCTCGGCCGGCACGCAGAGCGACCGCCACGGCCACCAGGACCCAGGCTCCGAGCCCGGCCCAGTCCCGAGCTTCGTCGAAGTAGCCACCGGTAAAAAAGGCCAGCACCGTGGGCCCGGCCAGAAGCGCCGCTCGAGCGACTGCGAGCGTGCACATCCGCATGCTTATTGGCCGCACCACCTGGGTCGCCCGGTCAGCGGCTGCGACTGGATCCGGCTGCGCGCAGCGTCCGCTGCGCAGCCCTCAGCCGCGCTTCACCGGCGCCGGCCTGAGATCGCGCTTGGATAGTCTCCGCCACCTGGGAGACGAGCCTGCGCCGGAAGACCGGCGCGCCAAACCGGGCGGCGTTGCCCACACAGGCCCGCGGATCGATGCCTGAGTCGTCGAACTCGACTACAGCTCGGGCCAGCTCCGCTGGACCGCCCGACCACAGGCAGCCGGTCACTCCGTCCACGATCGTCTCCAGCGCGCCGCCGCCCTGCCGGCCGATCACCGGACGTCCGGCAGCCTGGCTCTCCACCGCCACGATGCCGAATTCCTCCACGGCGGTTATGACCAGGGCCCGGGCGCTTCCGAGCAGCTGCGCGACATCGGCATCGGTAAGCCGCCCCGCCAAGTTGACCGTACGACCCGCCAGGCGCCGCAGGCGACGGTAGTCGGGCCCGTCGCCTACGACGACCAGCGGCAGGCGCAGGTGGTTGAACGCCTCCACCGCGATGTCGATCTCTTTGTGGGGCATCAGCTCGGACACGAGCACGTAGTGGCTGCCCACCGGACCGGGCGAAAACCGCTCGGTCTCCACCGGCGGATGGACGATCGTCGAGGTCCGACCAAAATAGGACTCGACCCGGGACTGAGTGATGCGGGAGTTGGCCAGAAAGCGATCACTCCGTTGAGCGGCGATCCAGTCCCACTGCCGCCAACGGCGGAAGAGGCCCCGCAGGAGCGACCGGCTGAGCGGATCCCGCCGACGGGCCAGGGTCCGCTCGCGATCGTTCCACACATAGCGGAAGGGGTTGTGGCAGTAGGTCACGTGAATGGCCTGCTCGTCGCAGAGCACGGCGTGAGCCCAGGCCGAGGAGCTGGAGATCACCAGCTCATACCCGCTCAGATCCAGCGACTCGATCGCCGAGGGATACAGCGGCAACAACGTCCGGAAGGTTCGGGCTGAAGGGCGCAGCCGCTGAAGATAGGACGTGTATACGTTGCGGCCCGCGAACCTGCCCTCGGTGCCTGCCTCGTCGTAGATAGCCGTGTACAGGTCGGCTTCCGGCCACAGACGACACAACTCGAGGAACACGCGTTCCGCGCCCCGGATGTCAAGCAGGAAGTCGTGGATCAGCGCCACCCGGGCACTCGGCCGCGGGCGGGCAGCGTTCTCGTGCTGCACGCGCCCCATCGGACCAGTCTATGCAGCCTGCGCCTGAAACGCTAAGAAGTCCTCCAGCCGATCCAGCAAAGCCTCGTTGAACGACTGACTCCAATCCCGGCTCCACGCCACGTTCGTGCCGCGAAGCCGCCGCTCGAATTGCTCGACCCCCGCCTCGGCCTCCTGTAGCGCTTCGGAGATGCCTTCGACCGTCGGCGAGCCGGCGATCAGGTTGGACGAAATCCTCTTCAGGGCGGCAGCGGTCTTGTTCTCAAACGTGTTGGTCACGGTCAACAGGCCGGCCGACGCCATCTCGATAGGGACCAGGCTGGGATGCGGCGAGTACATGAGCGCCAGACCCACGTCGTGCTCGGCCAGCAGGCTGGCGTAGTCGCGCTGGGCGGCTCGCGGCACCAGGTCGAGCTCTACGTCGCCGCCCAGATCAATCCGTCTGGAACCCGCGACCGTCCCGATTCCGCGGAACTCCCAGCCTCGGCGAAAGGCGCCTTCTTCGAGAGCCCGGGCCAGGGCCAGAACGCCCAGCTCGAACATGTTGCGGGTGGCATGCGGCTCTGGGCGGGCATAGAACAGAAGCCGTCGCGGCGCGCGCGCCGCGAGCTGCGCCCCGGGTGGCGCGGTCACGTTGGTGATGGCATTTTGAAACGAGGCCGAGCAGGCTTCCCCGGCCGCCCGGCCCTGCTCGTACACGCCGATCCGGTGCCGCTGGAAGTACTCCCGCAGCAGCTCGCTCGAGAAGAGCGCGAAATGGCGATAGCGGTAGGACTGGCTGGCCAGTGAGGACAGGGCTCCCCAGGGAAACGTCATGGGCTCGTACTCCTGGATCAGGTACACGAATCCATCCTGGCCGAGTGCCTCACAGGCGGCCGCGGCTGCGTGAGCCGTCCACCACGTCGTGGCCACGAATGAGTCCTCAGGGCTGACCTCCAAGCGGTCCGCCTCCCGCCCGAACTCCACCTCGATCTGGTCGAACAGGCCGGCCAGCCCGCCGTAGGACTCGACCCTGCGTTTCCAGCCACGGGGAAGCGGACCGACCCGATCGACGGTCACCAAGCGCACGCGGGCTCCGCGCTCGGCCAGCCGACGGGCGAGGTTGAGCTTGGTGATGTAGCCGCCGAAGAAATGCTCGAGGTCGATCGTCGGAATCAGGACGTTGACCCGCCGGGGAGCCGACCGGGCAATCGCCAGCTCGAGCGGGGCGATCTTCTGGGCCACCAGCCGGGACGCAGGATCGCCCAACGTTCGCCGCTCCGCGGTCGGGGCCAGGCCGATCGGGGGCATCGCCTCCAGGCGCAGGTGCCGTCTGGGCCGGCGGCTGGCGGTAACCGAGACGGCCCGGCGCCAGAGGAGAGCCGTCAGCAGCGACCACTCGGCGCCCAGCGTCTCGGCTTGACCGCCCAGTTCCCGGGCGCCGCGCCAGCCCAGCCGAGCCATTGCGGGCCAGGACCGCTCCAGAGCCAGAAACTGCTCCAGGGCTCGACGATCGTCAGCGGAGGCCCGAAAAGCGCAGCGCATGTCCAGAATCGTGGCGAAGGCCACAACGCGGGCAACATCTCTGAAGTAGCGCGCCCGGTAGAACTGGACACGCTCGTGGGGGTCGCCCGTGATCTTGGCGGCGCGCTGACGCCAGCTGACGACGCGCGTGGCCGCGGCGTGGCCCAGCGCCGACCGCCCATGCTGGACATAGTCGTACAGCGGCCGGTCGATGAAATCGATCCGTCCCAACATGCCAGCCACCAGTGCGAGCCAGTGGTCGTGATAGTGCGCGAACTGCGCGGGAGGGAATGGGAGCGCGTAGGTCAGGACCTCCCGGCGGAACAGAGACGCCGCCCCGGTCACGCAGTTGGCCATCAGCAGCGCGGACAGGTCATCGTGGTTGCGACGGCGCCTCCCCCAATAGGTTGGAGAGATCTCCTCTCCGCGCCGTCCCACGATCCTGGCGTCGCTGTAGATGAGGTGCGCTCCGCCCATGCCGGCTAGTAGCGTCTCGAGCTTTTCCGGATACCAGAAGTCGTCCTGGTCGGCCAGGGTGACGTGGGTGGCATCGTCTCCGACCATGCTCAGCGCTCGCTCGAAGTTCAGATAGAAGCCCTGGCGTCGCTCCGAAGAGGAAAGGACGAATCTCGGGTCACCACCGATCACCTTGGCGATTTGCTCGGAGCATTCGGGCTTTGAGCAGTCATCGCTGATCAGGCAGACCCAGTTCTCGTGCGTCTGGGCTCGGATCGAATCGATCTGACGCTGGAACAGGTCGAGTGGGGGATCGTAGGTGGCCATGCATATAGCCACCCTCGGAGCAAGTGAAGAAGGGAACGACGCGTCGGGGATCGAGGCTGTGCGCGCGGCCACGGCGATCGTGGCCAGAGACGCGGTTTTTTCCACGCCCGAGTCCAGCTCCGCCCTGAGCAGGAGATCCAGCCGTGAGTCGCTTGGATCCGGGCCGATCCGCACCAGACCCCAGAACCCGCTTCTGTAGCTCCGCATGGCGGGATCCTCGGCTGAGCTCGGGTCGAATTCGAGCGGGCCGCCGTTCTCTAAGTCAAGCGCCGGATGCAGCGCCCGGAGATGGTCCAGCCGGGGCATCCCGTGGGCCCACACCCCCTGCTCGTGGCCATCCAGGACAAAGCGAAGCGATGAGATCTCCGCCTCGGCGTCAAAGCAAGTGCCGCCCACGAACAGTGCTGTCCCCGCGCCGATGGAGACGCTGGCCGGGAGCGACCAGTCCAGATTCACCTGCAAGCGGCCATCGTATCGGGCGTCCGACTGGCGGTGGCCGAATTGTGGCGCGCTACGCTCGCGCGGTGGCAGAGGTCGCCGTCGTGGTCCCCAACTGGAACGGCGCGCGCTTTCTCGAAGAATGCCTGCGCTCGCTCATTCATCAGACCAAACAAGCCCAGATCATCGTCGTCGATGGCGCATCAACGGATGGCTCACGCCAGCTGGTCTCCGAGAGCTTTCAGGAGGTCACGCTGCTGGCTTTGGATGGCAACCATGGGTTCGCCGGGGCGGTCAACCGCGGGATCGAGCACGCGCTGTCGGAAGGAGTGGAGTTCGTGGCCCTGTTCAACAACGATGCGGTGGCCGAGAGTGACTGGCTGGGCCGGCTCCTGGCGACCGCCAGGTCACACCCCGAGGCGGGCACGGTGACGTCGAAGTTGATGCTCGACGACCGCGTGCACATCGACAGCACCGGGGACTTCTACTCCTCCTGGGGGTGGGCGTATCCCCGAGGCCGCGACGAGGTCGACCATGGTCAATATGACGACCCCGCGTTCAGGGAGGTCTTCTGTGGCTCCGGGGGCGCCAGCCTGTACCGCAGTGCGATGCTCAGAGACGTCGGGCTGTTCGACGAGGACTACTTCGCCTACCTCGAGGACCAGGATCTGGGCTTCCGCGCCCAGCTGATGGGATGGAAGGCGCGCTATGAGCCCGAGGCCGTGGCCTATCACCGCCTCATGGGAACCAGCTCGACAATGGCCAACTTCGGGCGCTACCAAGCGATCCGGAACTGCATCTATCTGTACGTCAAGAACCTGCCCCATCCGCTCTGCTGGAAGTATCTGCCCAAGTTCCTGAGCGGGCTGGTGCTGATGGCGGCCAACGACGTGCGCCGCCGGCGCTTCCGGGCCATCGCCGGCGCTTATCTCGACGCGGTGCGTCATCTGCCCACGCTGCTGGCCAAGCGCAACCGAGTCCAGGCCAGCCGCCGGGTGCCGGTGAGCTATATCGATTCAGTCCTGGTGCATCCGCTGCCGCCGACGCAGCGAGGCCTGATCAGGCTACGGAACCTGGTGGGTAGAGGTGGCCACTAAGCGCACTCGCCTGAAGGTGATCATCGCGGCCGGCGCTGTGGCGCTGGCCGGAGTGCTGGCCGTCGTACTGGTCGTGGCCTCTGGAGGTGGGCCGAGCCACCCACATCCCGCCCCCTCTCTGCGGCGACCGTCTTCGCCGCTGCGTGCCGGGCCGCTTCGGGCAGGCCCCCCAGCCCGTCCAGTGCCCACCAGCGAGCAGCTGGGCGCAAACGTCGGAGTGCTCTTCAGCCTGGGGATCTACGGCCCGGCCCGGATCGACGCTCAACTCTCAGCTCTGGCCCGCAGCGGGGCTACGCTCGTGCGCGCCGACGCTCCCTGGGAGGCAACCGAGCCGGAGCCGCCGGCGGGCGGCGTGCCGCGTTACAACTGGAGATTCGACGACCGGATCGCGGCCTCGCTTGCCGCCCACCGGCTGCAGTGGCTGCCGGTCATCGATTACTCCCCGCCCTGGGCGCGGTCACTCCCGGGGGTGGACCACTCTGGGCCGACCTCACCGGTGGCCTATGCCGCCTACGCGGGCGCGCTGGCGGCCCGCTACGGACCGGGGGGCTCGTTCTGGCGGACGCATCCAGGGCTGCATCCAGAGCCCGTGGAGACCTACGAAATCTGGAACGAACCTGACAACGCCACCTTCTGGGAGCCCCAGCCGGATCCCGCCGCCTACGCGCGCCTCTACCTCAGGGCCCGCGTCGCCATCACCTCCATGCAGCCCCAGGCGCGCGTGATCATCGGCGGCCTCACACAGCCGACTAGGTTTCTTCCGGCCCTGTTGGCGGCCGAGCCCGAGCTGCGGGGCCACATCGACGGAGTGGGCATCCACCCTTACGGACGCGATCCCCAGCTCGTTCTGGCCCGGGTGCGCCGCGCACGCCTGACCCTCCGGTCCCTGGGCATGCCGGGCGTGCCGCTGTACGTCACGGAATTCGGCTGGATGACCCGGCCGGACGGCCGGGGCTCCGCTTCGGCCGCGGCGCGACCCCGAGACATCTTCCAGACGCTCACCGCACTGCGCCACACGGATTGCGGAGTGGCCGCCGCTCTGCTGTACGCCTGGTTCACCCCGGGGCCCAATCCGAGAACCCCACAGGGCTGGTTCGGGATCGACCCTCTGCAGCCGACCCGCACCGCAGCCGTCACAGCCTTCACGGAAGCGCTGAGCCCCCGCGTCAATGGGACATTCGCATCGCGATTGTGCTCGGCTCCCCCAGGGCGTTCGTGATGGCCGCGTCGGTCAGCTCCGCGGTTCGCTGCCAGGAGTAACCCCGCGCCCGGGTCAGGCCAGCGGCTATCAGCCGTGCCCGCGTCGGCTCCTGAAACGACGCGACCATGACCGCGTCGGTGAAGACGCTGTGGTCGTCCGGATCGGCCAACAGAGTCGCTTCGCCGCACGTTTCGGACAGCGCCGCAAACGGGGCACACACCACGGGCGTTCCGGAGGCCATCGCCTCCAGACAGGGCAACCCGAATCCCTCATACCGGCTGGGCACAACCACGCACCTGGCGCCGGCGTAGAGGGCGGGCAGAAGAACCTCATCGATGTATCCCAGGCGGCGGCCGGCCACCGGTCCGGCCCGCAGGTACCCCCGGTCAGAGCCGGCCAACACGAGCTCGGCGCCCTCTTGCACCAGGACCCGGTGCACGGGCTCCAGAGCGGCCAGGTTCTTGCGCGCCGAGGGCGTGCCCACCACGAGCACATACGGCCGCTCGAGCCAGTATCGACTTCTCGCCGGACCGGGATCGGTGTGTGGTGAGAACCGCTCGTCCACCCCCAGCGGCACCACGTCGATCCGTTCGGGCCGGACGTCCAGTACGTCCACCAGCTCGCCCTTGGAGAATTCCGACACCGTGATCAACCGGCGGGCCCGCCGGGCCAGGAGAGGCAGCATCAGACGCTGATAGGAGGCGTAGGTCTTCGAGTAGGACTCCGGATGGCGCAGCGCGGCCACGTCGTGGATGACCAGCACATTGCGTCCCGAGGCCAGGGGTGCCAGGTTGGCGGGGGAGTAGATGAGAGCCTCCCGGCCCGCCAGGACCGGGAGCGCGGTCTGCTCCCAGAGGTGGCCCGTCCGGTGCGCCAGGGCGTGGGGCGGGCGGAGTACCCGGTAGCGTTCGGGGCGCAGGAGCGGGAGGCGGGCGGACATCTCCCGGGCCAGCCGCTCCACCCCGCCGATCTGTGTGCGCGCGGCCGCGCGGGCGTTGATGACGACGTGTGCCTCGGCTTCGACGCCACGCGGGATGGCAAACGAGCGGAACGTGCGCGGCGGCACAGGCGAGGGACCCGTCACGGCGCCCCAGCGCCACCCCGCAATGCGTTCACTCGCCGTGCGTGAGAGCGCGTCGAAGGACCACGCCGGCGGCCAGCAGCATCACACCCAGCACCGCGCAGGCCCAGAGGTTCAGCCCGGTGAAGGGGAGGGTGGGCGAGGAAGCCTGACCCGGATCGTTCGCGGTGGTTGATGAAGAGTTAGCGGGCGTCGAGGAGGGCGTGCTCACGCTGGGCGAGGATGAGCTTGGGGGGCTGGAACTGCCGGAGCCTGACGAGGTGGTGGTAGTGGTGGGGGGTTGTGAACTTGTCGAGGGGCCCTGAGAGCCGGAGTGATGGTGGGAGCCGTGTCCCGCCAGCGGATCGACGTACTGCGAATTCCCGGCTGAGCCTCCCCCCTGAGCCGCGGCCGCGCCGGCGCTGATGAAGGCCACGGCAAGCGCCGCCAGCAGGCACACCAAGATTCGACCCGACCTGTGAGCCACCACATGAAGCATGTGGGTAATTGAATCACCCCGCGGCGGACGGGGTGCCCCCTGCTGTCTGTCCCTGGGCAACGGAGCTTGAGGTCCCCGGGCGTGGCCTAAAGTGGAAATACCACAGACTCAGGAGGCGACGCTTGTCGGAGAACAGCTTTAACGCCCGGGACACGCTAACCGTCGGTGACCGCTCGCTGGACATCTTCCGGCTGGGGGCCCTGCAGGCTTCCTACGACGTCGCACGCCTGCCCTTCTCCCTGAAGGTGCTGCTGGAGAACCTGCTGCGCCACGAGGACGGCGAAACGGTGCGCCGCCAGGACATCGAGGCCCTGGCGCGCTGGGATGCCAAGGCCGAGCCCAGCGAGGAGATTGCGTTCATGCCCGCGCGCGTGCTCATGCAGGACTTCACGGGCGTTCCCGCCGTGGTTGACCTGGCGGCCATGCGCGACGCCATGCGGGAGATGGGCGGCGCCCCCGAGAAGATCAACCCCCTGATCCCGGGCGAGCTGGTGATCGATCACTCCGTGCAGGTCGACGCATTCGGTTCCCCCCAGGCGTTCCAGCGCAACGCCGAGCTCGAGTTCGAGCGCAACCGCGAGCGGTACTCGTTCCTGCGCTGGGGTCAGAGCGCCTTCGCCAACCTCAGCGTCGTCCCGCCCGAGACGGGGATCGTGCACCAGGTCAACCTGGAGTACCTGGGGCGAGTGGTCTTCACCGACGACGAGCTTGGCCTGGCCTATCCCGACACACTCGTCGGCACGGACTCACACACCACGATGATCAACGGGCTGGGCGTCCTGGGCTGGGGCGTGGGGGGCATCGAGGCCGAGGCGGCCATGCTCGGTCAGCCCCTGTCGATGCTTATCCCGCAGGTGGTGGGCTTCGAGCTCACGGGCGCCCTCCACGAGGGAGCGACCGCCACCGACCTGGTCCTCACGGTCACCGAGATGCTGCGCCGCCACGGCGTGGTGGGGAGGTTCGTGGAGTTCCACGGTCCCGGCTTGGCCCGGCTCCCCCTGGCCGACCGGGCCACGATCGGGAACATGTCTCCGGAGTTCGGCTGCACGTGCGCGATCTTTCCCATCGACGAGGAGACGCTCCGCTATCTGGAGTTCTCGGGACGTCCGCCCGAGCTCATCGAGCTGGTCGAGGCCTACGCCAAGGAGCAGGGGCTCTGGCACGATACGGAGAGCCCGACGCCCACGTTCAGCGAGGAGCTCAAGCTTGACCTGGCCGATGTGGTGCCCAGCATCGCCGGGCCCAAGCGCCCCCAGGATCGGGTGTCCCTGACCGAGTCCAAGGCGGCCTTCCGGGAGGCCCTGGACGGCATGGTCCCGGACGACAGTCCCGAAGATGAGGCGGTGGCCGAGACATTCCCGGCCAGCGATCCCATCTCGTCGCACGTGCGCAACGGTGAGGGCTACGAGCCCCGCGGCGAGACCGGCGGCGTCCAGGTGGCAGATCGCAGGACGGCGCGGACAGCGGTGACGCTCGAGGACGGTACGGAGACCGAGCTCGACCACGGGCACGTGGTCATCGCGGCCATCACCAGCTGCACCAACACCTCCAATCCGTCCGTCATGGTTGGGGCGGGCATCCTGGCCCGCAACGCCGTCCAGAAACGGCTCCGAGTCAAACCGTGGGTGAAGACCTCGCTGGCTCCGGGCTCCAAGGTGGTGACCGAGTACCTGGACCGGGCCGGCCTGACCGAGTACCTGGACGAGTTGGGGTTCAACCTGGTGGGCTACGGCTGCACGACGTGCATCGGGAACAGCGGCCCGCTCCCCGAGGAGATCTCCGAGGTGGTCAACGCCGAGGACTTGGCGGTGGTTTCGGTGCTGTCTGGGAACCGCAACTTCGAAGGCCGGATCAATCCCGACGTGCGCATGAACTATCTGGCCTCGCCGCCGCTGTGCGTGGCCTACGCCATCGCCGGGACGATGGACATCGACCTGTACGACGATCCGCTGGGCGAGAGCGAGCGGGGCGAGCCCGTGTTCCTCAAGGACATCTGGCCGCACGCGGAGGAGGTGGCCGAAACTGTGGAAGCGGCCATCCAGTCGGACATGTTCCGCAAGAGTTACGGCGAAGTGTTCGAGGGCGACGAGCGCTGGCACCTGCTCGAGGTGCCGACCGGGGGCCTGTTCCAGTGGGATCCCGACTCCACCTATGTCCGTCAGCCTCCCTTCTTCCAGGATCTTCCCCCCGAGCCCGAGCCGCTCCAGGACGTCGAGAATGCTCGCGTGCTGGCGGTGCTGGGTGACAGC
>JBPYDM010000032.1:0-5307 GCA_051986255.1 Solirubrobacteraceae bacterium
CGGCGAGCCGGCAGCGCAAGTCAAACGAGGCCTGCGCATGCCCTCGCGCGCCGCCGACCGGCTCCTAGCCGACGCGCACAGCACCGGCTCAGATCAGCTGCGGCGGGCGCTCGAGGAGATCGCCGACTTGGAGCTGGCTTCGCGGGGCGGCGCCAGCAGCACGGCTGGCGAGGACACGGTCGCGCTGACGGCCATCGCCCGTATCGCCCGCTGATCCCTGGGCGGGCCGGGCCCCTCGCGCCGTCCGTGGACGTCCCAACCGTGACGCCCAGGGCGGGATTGGGTTGTTGACCGCACCTGCGGCCGTCAACGTCCCAGTGCACCCGAGCTGCGCGGGCGGTTGGGCTATTTCCGGACGGCGCGCGCTCCAGCCGCGGCCGGGCCGACGGCGCGCGCCAGCAGCTCCCCGCCGTGGCCAGCGGCCCCCTCCCGCCGGGACCTTAGAGAATCAGGCCGCCTGCTGCCCGCGCCGAAGCCGGGCCGCCCGGGACTTCTTGCGGGCACCGGCGTTGCGGTGGATCGCTCCGCGTTTGACGGCCTTGTCGATCGTCTGGACGAGCACGCGATGCTCGGATTCAGCCTGATCGTCGTCGGCCACGGCCACGGCGCGCTCCAGCCGGTGGAAGTACGTCCTGATCTTGGACGTGTAGCGGCGGTTCTCCAGCCGCTCGCGCTGGGCCCGATCGATCCGCTTCTTCTGGGAGGGGATGTTTGCCATGACACGAAAAAGCCCCCGGGTCTCCGACCCAGTGCGTGCGTACTATAGCGATCCCGGTGTCCACCGAAGCGATCGTCACGGGCGAGCCACAAGCGCCCACGCCGCCACCTCCTCAACCGCCGCGGCGACGCCTCGCGGTGAACACCGCGATCGTTGCCGCGGCCACCGGGGCGTCGCGGGTCGCCGGCCTGGCGCGCGAGATAACCCAGGCAGCCTTTTTCGCCACCTCGGCCGCCGCTTCGGCGTTCACCCTGGCCTCTCAGGTTCCGAACCTGTTCTCGAACCTGTTCTCGCAGGCGGCACTGTCGGCGGCCTTCGTCCCGGTGTTCACCGAGCTCCTCCAGCAGGGCCGCAAGCGCGAAGCGTTCAGGCTGGCCTCGACGCTCTTCTGGCTGATCCTGCTCGGACTGGGCTCCCTGACGGTTATCTGGCTGGGCGTGGCTGACCTGGTCGTCCCGGTGTTCACCGGGAGCCACGTCAGCGCCTCTCTGACGGCCGGGCTCTCACAGGTGCTGTTCCCCGTGGTGTTACTGCTCAGCCTGACCGGGCTGCTGGTGGGGATCCTCTACGCCTACGACGAGTTCACCATCCCGGCGCTGGCCCCAGCGGTCTGGAACCTGGTCATCATCGTGCTCCTGGTCGTGCTGCACTCGAGCTTCCACGGCCAGAACAAGATCTATGCCTACGCCATAGCCTGGCTGGCCGCCACGGTGGTCCAGCTCCTGATGGTGGTGGGCGCGCTCGGCCGGATCGACCTCCGCCTGGGCTTCCACCTCGACTGGCGCGACCCCCGCGTCCGCCAGGTGCTCCTCCTGTTCATCCCGGTGACGATGAGCATCGGGATCGTGAACCTGGACATCTTCATCAACGCCGGCTTCGGGTCGTTGGTGTCGAGCCACGCACCGGCGGCCATCAACAACGCATTCCGGATCTACATGCTGCCGCAGGGCATCTTCAGCGTGGCCGTGGCCACCGTGCTGTTTCCCACGCTGAGCAGGCTGGCTGTCCGGCGGGATGTGGGAGGGATGCGGCGAACGGTGGGCAACGGCATGCGCCAGATCAACCTCCTGTGCATCCCCTCGGCGGCGTTGCTGCTCGTACTGGCCACGCCGATCACCCGGGTGGTCTACCAGCACGGGGCGTTCACGCCGTATTCGACGCATCTGGTGTCCACCGCCCTGTTCTGGTTCTCCTTCAGCCTGCCCTTCGCCGGGCTGAACCTGCTTCTCACCCGCACCTTCTTCGCCCTCAAGCGGCCATGGATCCCCACCAAGCTGGCCGCCCTGAACATGGTCGTGGACGTGATCGTCAGCGTGGCCCTGTACAAGCCGCTGGGGATCAGCGGTCTGGTCATCGGAACGGCGTCGGCCAACCTGGTGATGACGATCCTGCAGCTCTATCGGCTGCGGATCGGCTTCAACGGACGGCTGGAGGGAGGGCAGACGCTGATGATCACCGTGCGGATCGTGGTGGCCACCGCGATCATGGCCGCCGCGGCCTGGGGACTGTGGAAGGGATTGGAGAGCCTGCTCGGGGGAGGGCTCCTCGCTCAGATCGTCTCCCTGGGCCTGGCCATAACCACCGCCTGTCTCATCTACGCCCGGCTGACTCTCACGATGCGGATCCCTGAGGCCAGGCAGATCGAGCTCCTGATCCGCCAGCGCCTGGGACGGGCCCCGGCCGGCCAGGCCGGATAGCCTGCCCGGAAGACTGTGAGCTTCTACGAGCGTCACTTCTCAGATCCTCGGCGCGAGCGGGCCTTCCTCAGCGCTGCCGGATTTACGACCGCCTTCGGAGTGGCCCGGATCATCACGCACGCCATCCGGGCCGGGGTAGGCCCGTTTCGCAACATCAGCGCCGGCGGCACCCACATCCACCACAGCACGTTCGGGATTTTCGGGCTGCTGGGCCTGGGCTACGTCTGGACGTACCGCTACGGCCTCGGCGCCCCACCCGGAGGCAACCGCTGGGGGTCGCGAGTCAGCGCCTCGATCTACGGCGTGGCCTCCGCGCTGACGCTGGATGAGTTCGCGCTCTGGCTGGACCTCCACGACGACTACTGGGACAAGCAGGGGCGCAAGTCGATCGACGCGGTGGCCCTGTTCGGCGGGCTGCTCACGATGGGGGTGGCCGGGCGCAGTGCGCTCAAGGAGTTGGGGCTGCTGCCCAAGGCTCTCGAGCGCTTCGCCTAGGGTCGCGACCCTAGGCCCCGGCGTCGGCCTCACTCCGCCCCGGGCCGCTCGTCGCCCAAATACCCTTGTCGCTATGGCGGACCAGGCCCACATCCGCAACTTCTCGATCATCGCCCACATCGACCACGGCAAGTCGACTCTGGCTGACCGCATCCTCGAGCTGACCCACACCGTGGACCCCCGCGCGATGCGGGCCCAGGTGCTCGACGCGATGGACCTCGAGCGTGAGCGCGGGATCACGATCAAGGCCCAGGCGGTGCGGGTCTTCTATACCGGGGCGCGCGACGGTCAGACCTACCAGCTGCACCTGATCGACACGCCCGGGCACGTGGACTTCACCTACGAGGTATCGCGCTCGCTGGCGGCCTGCGAGGGAGCGCTCCTGGTGGTCGACGCCTCTCAGGGCGTAGAGGCTCAGACCGTGGCCAACACATATCTGGCCATCGACGCCGGGCTGGAGCTCATTCCCTGCCTGAACAAGGTCGACCTCCCGGGCGCCGAGCCCGACCGGGTGGCCGCCGAGGTAGCGGAGCTGCTGGGGGAGCCGGCCGAGAGCGTGCGCCGGATCAGCGCCAAGACGGGCGAGGGCGTGAGTGAGCTGCTGGACGAGCTGGTGGCCCGTGTGCCGCCGCCGGGCGGCGATCCCGCCGCTCCTCCCCGGGCACTGATCTTCGATTCGGAATTCGATCAGTACAGGGGGGTGATCGCCTACATCCGGGTGGTGGATGGGACGTTCGCCAAGGGCGACGCCGTCCTGGCCATGCAGGCAGGGACCCGGGCCGACATCGACGACATCGGCTTCTTCACCCCGCAGATGACCTCGGCCCAGGCGCTCGGACCAGGCGAAGTGGGGTTCCTGATCACTGGGCTGAAGGACGTGACCAAGCTGCGGGTGGGCGACACGCTGACCGCGGCCAGGCGTCCGGCCACCCAGCCGCTGCCCGGCTACCGAGAAGTCAAGCCGATGGTCTTCTGCGGCCTGTTTCCGATCGATTCCGACGACTACCCGGACCTGCGCGACGCCCTGGAGAAGCTTTCGCTCAACGACGCCGCCCTGAGCTGGGAGCCGGAGACTTCCGACGCGCTCGGGTTCGGATTCCGGTGCGGCTTCCTGGGGCTGCTGCACATGGACATCGTGCGCGAGCGCCTGGAGCGCGAGTATGACCTGGAGCTGCTGGCCACGATGCCAAGCGTGGAGTACGAGATCACCCTGACCGACGGGTCAATCCAGGCCGTCCACAGCCCCAACGACATGCCCGATCCCGCCCGCGTGGCCGAGGTCCGCGAGCCCTATATCCGGGCCTCGATCCTCACGCCGAAGGAGTACATCGGCCAGATCATGGAGCTGTGCCAGGACCGCCGCGGTGACCATGCGGGCCTGCACTTTCTCTCGCCCGAGCGCGTGCAGCTCACCTACGACCTGCCGCTGGCCGAGATCGTCCTGGACTTCTTCGATCAGCTCAAGTCACGCAGCCGCGGCTACGCCTCACTGGACTACGACCTGATCGGCCTGCGCGAGTCAGACCTGGTCAAGCTCGACATCCTGCTGGCCGGGGAGCCGATTGACGCTCTGTCCATGCTCGTGCACCGCTCCAAGGCGTACGAGGCTGGACGGACCCTGACCGAGAAGCTGCGCGCGAAGATCCCCCGCCAGCAGTATGACGTCCCTATCCAGGCGGCGATCGGGTCGCGGATCGTAGCCCGGGAGACGATCAAGGCCTACCGCAAGGACGTGACCGCCAAGTGCTACGGCGGCGACATCACCCGCAAGCGCAAGCTGCTCGAGGAGCAGAAGCGGGGCAAGCAGAGGATGAAGCAGGTGGGGCGGATCGAGGTCCCCCAGGAGGCGTTCCTGGCCGTGCTTGAACTGGGCGAGAAGTCCCAGTAGCTAGCGGAGGAAGGCGCGGCGGTGTCTGCCCGACAGAGCCCATATCAGGAAGCCCCAGGCCAGCCAGGCTGCCGCCGCTCCGAGCAGAACCAGCGCGGCCATGGCCACCGCGGCCAGCGCGCCGATCAGGAGCGCCACAGCGAAGCCGGCCCGGAGCCACAGGGGCACCGAACCGCCATCGCCTGTCCCGGGAACCGGCAGGTCGGCCACCAGGGCGTCGAGCTGGCCATAGGTTCGGGCCGAGAACGCCTCTCCCAATCGCTCCTCGAACTCGTCCGCGTCGAGTCGGCCCTCGGCGGCCGCGTGGCGCAGGCGCTCGGCCACCTGCTCACGATCGAGGTCTGAGGCTCTGAGCATCGCCCGCCTTGGCATCTTGGCAAGAGGCTAGCGCGCCGGACCACCACCGACAAGATCTTCCGGGGCACTTCCCTCGGGCTCGAGGTCGATCCGGACCGTGGTCATTTGCGTGGCCGTGCCGCGTAGGAGGAGCCCATCGAGCCGGTAGCCCA
>JBPYDM010000033.1:0-12716 GCA_051986255.1 Solirubrobacteraceae bacterium
TCAGCCCCGGTGGTGATCTTGCCGTACACGACTTCCTCGGCCACTCGCCCGCTCAGCGCGACTTTGATCTTGGCGTCGAGCTCCTCCCGTGAGTAGGAGACCCGATCGGAGTCCGGTGTCGAGAGCGTCACCCCCAGGGCCACCCCCCGCGGGATGATGGATACCTTGCGGACCGGGTCGGCCTCGGGAGTCAGCATGCCGACCAGGGCGTGTCCGGACTCGTGGTAGGCCGTCCGCTCGCGGTCCTCGGGGCTGAGCACGATGCCGCGCGGGGCGCCCAGCAGGATCTTCTCCAACGAATCGGTGAAGTCCGCCATCGTCACCTTGTCGTGGTTGCGCCGGGCGGCCAGGAGAGCCGCCTCGTTGGCCAGGTTGGCCAAGTCCGCGCCCACCATCCCCGGGGTCGTGGCGGCCAGAATCTCCAGGTCTACGTCGTCGGCCAGTGGGATCGAGCGGGTGTGGACCTGAAGGATCTTCACGCGGCCGGCCCGATCCGGCGCCTGCACGGCCACCCGTCGGTCGAACCGGCCAGGGCGCAGCAGGGCCGGGTCGAGGATCTCCGGACGGTTGGTGGCTCCCAGCACCACCACCGCCTCGGTTGATTCGAAGCCGTCCATCTCGGTCAGGATTTGGTCGAGCGTTTGCTCGCGCTCGTCGTTGGCGCCGGTGATGCCCGCTGAGCCCTGACGCGACCGGCCGATGGCGTCGAGCTCGTCGATGAAGATGATCGACGGCGCGGCTTCCTTGGCCTTGGCGAAGAGGTCACGGACGCGCGCGGCGCCGACGCCGACGATCGCCTCGATGAACTCCGAGGCGGCGATCGAGAAGAAGGCGGCGTGGGCCTCGCCCGCCACCGCCCGGGCGAGGAGCGTCTTCCCGGTGCCGGGTGGCCCGAACAGCAGCACGCCATGGGGCATGCGACCGCCCAGCCTGACGTACCGGTCGGGCGTCTTCAGGAAGTCGACGATTTCGGTGAGCTCGGCCTTGGCCTCGTCTATCCCCGCCACGTCGTCGAACGTGACTCGGATCTGCTGGGGATCCACGCGCCGGGCCTGCGAGCGCCCGAAGTTGCCCAGAGCCCCCATCCCGCCGCCGGCCCCGGCGCGGCGTATCAGGAAGTAGAACAGGGCGACCAACAGGATCGTGGGTCCGAACCCGAGCAGGATCGTGGCCAGCACCGACGTCCCGGGATTGGGGTTCTGGGCGTTGACCTCCACCCCGTGGGACTGCAGCAGCGAGGTCAATGCGGCATTGCTCCAGAACGACGGCACCTGCGTCGAGAACAGGTTCGTCGACGGCGCGCTCTGGTCGTTTGCCGGGTAGCGGACGTGGCTGGTAAACGTCCCCTGGACCTGGTCGCCCTTGGTGGAGATCGACTTGACCTGGTCCGCTTCGACCTTGTTAATGAAGTATGGGCTGAACGGAACGGTGACGCGCGGCTCCGAGGAGGTCCCGACGAACAGGACAGACAGCCAGTTCAGCGCCAGGAGGACCAGGACGAAGATCCAGAAGGCCCGAAGCCGGTGCGGCGGCTGTGGCTTGTGCTCGTCAGGCATTCCCCGGCCGTCTGGCGCCGGCGCCACTCGCCAGCCGCGCTTGTCGTGGGGCATCCGCCCAGGCGGCACCGCCTTGTCTGCGCCGGAACGCTCGCCCGAGTCTGAGGCTGGCTCAGCCACCGTTCCGTCAGGCCTGCGCCGTCAGTATCAGGTACCGGATCATCTGATTGCCCTCGCGCATAGCGTACGGCAGTGCGCAATCAGGCAGCCCGGACGACGCGGAAGTCTCCACTCACTGTCTTGCTGCGGATGACCACGGTCGGCCCGGCGTCACCGCCGGGCGTCCCGGACAGCGGGACCTCGGAGCTGAGCTCGCCGGATGCCGATCCGGCATCGACGTCAACGCTCGTGCCGGAGGCGATCCCCAGTTCGACGTCGCCTGACACGCTCTGCACGTCCACCCGGCCCTCGCGCAGGCAGCCGATGCGCAGATCACCGGAGACGGACCGCGCCGACACGGAGCCCTCGACCGCCTCCGCCTCCGCGTCACCCGAGACCGTCTGGACGACCAGGTCGCCGGACACGCGGGGCAGGACCAGCCGCCCGCTGACGCTCTTGACGCTGGCGTCGCCGGCAAGCTCGCCGGTGACACGAACGTCGCCGGAGGCCGAGTTCATCTCGAGTTCAGCAAACTTGCCGTCGAGCGCGGCGTCGCCCGAGGCGGTAGCCAGCTCAACGCTACTGCCGTCAGGAACGCGGACCTGCACGCGAAGCGGCTCGCCGGGAAATGCGAACCTGTTGCGGAACGACTTCCGACGCTGGTCGATGAGGAGCCGGTCGCCTTTGAGCTCGACGCGAGTTGCCTCTACTACCTGCTGGGATCCCTCAAGGGCCACGGTTGACTTCTCGCCCTCGCCGGTGGTCACATGGATATGACCAGCCGGCACCCTGACATCGACGCGGACGGGGCGGGGGGTGTCGAACTGCTGCTCTGGCATCAGAGCCTCCTTTCAGCTTCGGCCGTAGCCGGTGAGCCGGCGGCGGCTGCCGCCGGTGGATGAACGGGGCTCGAGCCCGCGACTGAGCGCCTGCACGAGCCAGGTATTGACGGACAGGCCCTGGGCGGCCGCTGCCGCCTCGAGCCGAGACTTCAAGCTCTCAGGCAGGCGCAGGGTGATCCGGGCGCTGAACGCCTCGTCCGGGGCCTCGGCCGCCACGGTCGGCTCATCGCCCACGTAGACCAGCTCGGTGTCGCCGCCGGCCACGCGGACCTCGACTCTGCCCTGTTCGAGTTGCGCCGAGAGCTCGAGTGCGGCCTCGGCGAGCGCCTCTTGGAGACGCCGACCGAACGAGGACTCAAGCGCGAGAGCCACCAGCTCAGCGGCCCGGACCGTCGACTCGTCGCCGACGGCAGCCACGCGAGCCAGATCCTCGCGGAGTGCCTCCACATAGCTTTCCAGTTCCATGCCGCCATTATGACATCAGAATGATGTCTTGTCAAGTCATCACGATGTCAGGAACTGGTCATGGCGACGTCAAGGGTCCATCCCGGCGAGTGATCAGGCCCGAAGTGGGACTCAGGCTGAGCCCGATGCCGGCCGGTCAGGCGTCGACCGGATCCTGCTCGCCGGTCTCGACCGGCGAGAGGCGGGGTGACGGTCCGGACTTCAGGGCGTTCTGGCCATCCGAGAGCTCGGAGTCCTGGCCGTCCGGAAGCTCGGCGCTTTGGCCCTCCGGGAGCTCGGCACTCTCGCCACCCGGGAGCTCGGCGCTGGCCGCCGGGCGTCCGGCCCCCTCCCCCCCATCGCCCACATCGCCGCGACCAAGCGCCTCGACCGCCGTCTTCATCAGGTCGATGGGCATGGGGAACACAATCGTCGAGCTCTGGCCGCCGATCTCGCGCAGCGTCTGCAGGTAACGCAGCTGGAGCGTGGTGGGGTTGAGCCCGATCACATCCGCGGCTTCGGCCAGCTTCGCCGCCGCCTGGGCCTCGCCTTCCGCGTTGATGATCTTGGCCCGTCGCTCTCGCTCGGCCTCAGCCTGGCGGGCGATGGCATGCTGCATGCGCTCGGGGATCTCCACGTCCCTGATCTCCACGGTCGTCACCTTGACCCCCCACGGCTCGGTCTGAGCGTCGATCACGTGCTGGAGCGCCTCGTTCAGGTGCTCGCGCTCGGCCAGAAGGGTGTCCAGGTCAGCGCCGCCGAGAACCGAGCGCAGGGTGGTCTGGGAGATCTGCAGGGTCCCCTGGTGCACGTTTTCGATCTCGGTGACCGCCCGGCTCGGGTCGATCACCCGGTAGTAGGCCACGGCCGTCACCCGCACCGGAATGTTGTCGCGGGTGATCACCTCCTGAGGGGGAATGGCGAGCGTTACGGTGCGGAGGCTGACCCGGACCATCCGGTCGATCGTCGGCAGCAGCATGATCAACCCCGGGCCCCGCGGGTCGACCAGGCGCCCCAGCCGGAAGATCACGCCTCGTTCGTATTCTCGGAGAACCCGGACAGACGCCGCCGCGGCCGTCACGCCGAGCACAAGCAGCACCACCACCACAACCACCACGGCGACGATCACCGGATCAGCTCCCATTCGTCGGCTCGCCGCACGACCAGCGTCAGCCCGTCGAGGCGCTCAACCACCACGTGATCTCCAGCCTGCAGCTGGCTGGGTTCTTCGTCTCCCCACGAGCGGCGCGCCTTCCAGAGCGCCCCATCCACCACCACCTGACCCGTGGGCTCACCCCAGTTGCGCACGACGCCCAGGTGACTGATCAGTCCCTCGGGACCCGAGCGAATCCTCCGGCGGCGTACCGACACGGCCTTTCGGAGTGACACGGCCACCACCCCGAGTCCGGCGCAGGCCAGGACCAGCGCAGCCACGAGCGTGATGGCCAAACCGCCGCCGAGTCCCCCGACGATCAGGACGGCCCCCGCGACCAACGCAACCACCCCTGGACCACCCAGCAGGCCCAGCGTGGGCACGTGCGCCTCGGCCACGACCACCAGCGCCCCAATCACCAACAACGACACGCCGAGCGCGGTCATACACAAATCGTACGCTCACCAGCCGGTGCCGCAAGCCGCTGCCGGCGCGGAGCAAGGTCGCGGGTCGCTTCTGGGCGCCTACGCGTCGCGCCTGACGGTGCGCCGAGCCCCCACCAACGCCGGCACGACCGCCCAACCCGCGAGGACCGCCACCGCCGCCGCCGTGCTCATGGCCAGCCCGGCGTAGTTGCCCGTGGGCGACAGGTGTCCCAGCGCCGAGGTGAGAAGCACCCCACGTACCCCTCCGAGGGAGGTGACGTTGAGGATGATGGGGCTGGCCACCAGCTCCCAGCCGATCAGCGCGGTCAGCGTGACACCGCGGGACCCGGTCAGAGATCCGACGCCCACAGCCAGCGCGGCCACGATCGAGTTGGCCAGGACGATCCACGCCGCGCCCTTGAGCACCAGAGACAAGCTTGGGGTCGGACTGCCGCCGGCGAACAGGAACGTCGCCACCAGACCGACGAGGAAGGCCGCCGCCGAGAAGGCCAGCGTGACCGCTACCGCCGCGGGGACGCGTACGGCGAACAGCGTCCAGCGGCTCCGACCGGTGGCCACCAGGTCCCGGAAAACGCCGCTTGACAGGTCGGCGGTCCCGGCCTCGGTGCCGATCAAGATCGCCGTCAGCCCGCCGAAGTAAACGCCGAGCGCGCGCAGGACGTGGTCGAACCCGTCGAGCCCTCCGGCCGGCGGGTATTTGAGGGGGTTCGAGCCGTGACGGATGGCGAGGTAACCCATGAAGATCACCACCACCCCGATCGTGAGCAGGGCCGCGAAGGCCATGAGGGGGCGCTGGCGGCGCAGCTTCAGCACCTCGGCGCTGAACATCTGGCGGGCGACGGTGAATGTCATGACTCTGCTCCTACTCGTGAGGTGATTTCCAGGAACCGCTGCTCGAGCGACTCGTGCACCGGCTCGAGCCGAAACACAGCCAGTCCCGCGTTCACGAGCCGAGCGTTGATGGCCGCTGCGCCGTCGGCGCCGGCCAGCGTCACGCGCACGCCCTCAGGGATGGGACGAATGGCCGCCACCGCCGGGTGACCGTCGAGCAGGTCGGTGGCCGCGTGGCCGTCGTCGCAGCCGATGTCGAGCTGGCGCCGCCCGCCCGTGAGAAGCTCAGAGATCGGGCCCTGGGCGACCAGCCGGCCGCGGTCGATGACCGCTGCCGCGTGACAGGTCTTCTCCACCTCGTCGAGCAGATGTGAGGAGAGGAACACCGTGCGTCCCTCTCCCACCAGCTCGGCGATCATCTTCCGGAACTCGAGGATCCCGGCAGGGTCCAACCCGTTCATCGGTTCGTCGAGGATCAGGAGTTCCGGATCGGCCAGCAGGCAGCGGGCCACTCCGAGTCGCTGACGCATGCCCTGGGAATACGTGCGGACCCGGTCCTCCGCCCGGTCCACCAGCCCCACCCGGATGAGCGCGTTCTCGATCCCCGCCCCGGCGGCCGGTCCCCGGGCGGCGGCGATCACCCTCAGGTTCTCGCGGCCGCTGAGGTGGCCATGGAAGTGGGGCTCCTCCACGATCGCGCCCACCCTAGCCAGTACCTGGGCCCGCTCCTGGGGCAGCGGTTTTCCGGAGACACACATCGTCCCTGCGTCCGGGCGGGTCAGGCCGAGGAGCATCCGGATCAGCGTCGTCTTGCCGGCGCCGTTGTGACCGAGAAAGCCGAACGCGCAGCCGCGCGGGACTGTCAGGTTAAGGTCGAGCACCGCCGGCCGCTCGCCGAAATGCTTGCTCAGCCCGCGGGTCTCGATGATGTTCTGAGTGCTGTTCATGGCAGGCATGATCGATTCCGCGGGAAGGTCTGTCGTCGGCCGCGGGCGCGATCTGAGCCTCCGGCCAGGGGATGATCCGAAGCGGCGGCTCCGTCTTGAGGCGGAGACGCGGGTCAGCGCTGGCCCGGCTGGATCAGCCCGACCTCGTAGGCCAGGACGACAGCCTGAACCCGGTCGCGCAGCCCCAGCTTCATGAGCACGTTGGATACGTGGGTCTTCACGGTTGCCTCGCCCACCACCAGCGCGGCGGCTATCTCCCCGTTGGACATCCCGCGGGCGAGTAACTCGAGCACCTCGCGCTCCCGCTCGGTGAGCTCGGATAACACCTCCGGTCCGTGGGACACGGGGGCGGGTAGGCGACGGGCCACGCGATCCAACAGCTGCCGGGTGATCGCGGGGGTGAGGAGGGCGTCTCCCGCCGCCACCACGCGGACGGCGCGAACCAGCTCTGGGGCGGGCACGTCCTTGGTGATGAAGCCGCTGGCGCCGGCCCGAAGCGCTTCGACTATGTACTCGTCCAGGCCGAACGTGGTCAGCACGAGGACGCGCTGTCCAGGCAATCGCTTGATGGCCTCGATCCCATCCAGGTTCGGCATTCGCACGTCCATCAGGACGACGTCCGGCCTGGTCTCGCGCGCGGCACTGACCGCCTCCAGGCCGTCCGAGGCCTCGGCGACCACCTCCATCTCGCCGGTGGCCTCGAGCACAGCCCGGAAGCCTGCCCGCATCAACGGCTGGTCATCGGCGATCAGCACGCGCAGCTTGGGCACGGCTCAGTCCGTCGGGAGCTGCGCGGCCACCCGGTAACCGCGCCCGTCGGGGCGCGCTCCGGCCTCCAGCCGGCCTCCGAACAACGCCACCCGCTCGCGCATGCCCACCAACCCTTGGCCGCTGGCGCCACCGTTGGCGGCGTCGACAGCCGGGCCCAGACCATCGTCCACCACGGTCAGCCGCAGCTGGCTGGGCGAGTAGGCGAGCGTCACCATGGCGTGCTGCGCCTGGGCGTGTCTGATCACGTTGGTCAGAGCCTCCTGCACGATCCGGTAGGTCGAGAGGTCAACCGCGGACGGCAACTCCCGAGCGTCTCCTTCAACGGCCAGCCGGACGTCGACGCCGGCCTGAGCCGTTTGCTCGATCAGCGTCTCCAGGTCGCGCACGCCGGGCTGCGGCTCTCGCTCCGCGCCCCCGCCCTCCTCCAGACGGAGCACCCCGAGCATCCGGTGCATCTCCGAAAGCGCATCGCGCCCCATCCCGGCCAGCCGCCGGAGCCCGGCTTGTTGGACGGGGTCATCGGCGGTGGTGGCCTCGAGCGCCTGGGCCTGCACGACCATGAGCGAGACGTTGTGCGCTACGACATCGTGTAGCTCGCGGGCAATCCGCACCCGCTCGTCGCCAACGGCCTTGACGGCCAGGAGCTCGCGCTCCCGGTCGGCCTGCTCGGCCCGCTCGCGGAGTCCGGAGACGTAATCGGCCCGGGCACGCAGCCACAGCCCCAGCGCCACGGCCAGCCCGACCGGAACGATCTGCCCGAGCACCTGCCGCAGGTGCTCGGAGTAGCCGTGGATCGGGTGGGCCACGATCACCGCGACGGCGGTGACCACTGCGGCGATGAGAACCGTCTTTCGATCCTCGTACTCGGCCACCGTGAACACAGCGAACAGCGTTGGCAGCGTGACGAGGGGCGCGAAGCCGAGCGCCACCGTCACGACGAGCACGATCCCCAGCGTGAGCAGCGGGGACCGATGGCGCGCCAGAAGCGCGGCTAGGATGACCGCCAACCCGAGCCAAAGGAAAACCGGGCTCACGTCCGTAACGACGCGAAGCCTGATGGCCACGATGCCCTCCAGCCCGATCAGCACCACCGGGCCGTAGTCAAGGAGCCACGACGGCAGCGGCCAGCCGAATGCGGTGGGAAGCGGACGATTCACCCGCACAGAGCGTAGATCCACTTGGGGCCGGTGCGCCTCCCCCCAGGCGGCGAAACCCGGCTCCTACTTCTGGGGGATTCGCGGGCCCCGAGCCGAGGTAGACCTTCCCGACCGGGAGGGCGTTGCTCGAAAGATAAGCTGACGCGAGGGTTCCAGGTGTCCACCGCCACCGCCACCGCGACCGGCCGAGCACCGGCCGTGCGCGTCAACCTCAGGCTCGTATTCCCCGGGTTGATGCTGGCCTTGCTCCTGGCCGCGCTTGATCAGACGATCGTGGCCACCGCGCTACCCACGATCGTGGGCGACTTAGGCGGGCTCAGCCATTTGTCCTGGGTGATCAGCGCGTTCTTACTCGGCCAGACGGTGGTAACGCCTATCTACGGCAAGCTGGGCGACCTCTACGGCCGCAAGCGGGTCCTCCAGACGGCGATTGTGATCTTCCTGGTCGGCTCGGCCCTCTGTGGTCAGGCCCACTCGATGACCGAGCTGATCGCCTTCCGGGCCGTCCAGGGGCTCGGCGCCGGCGGACTGATCGTGCTCATCCAGGCGGTGATCGGCGATGTCGTGCCGCCGAGGGAACGCGGGCGCTATCAGGGGATCTTCGGCGCCGTCTTCGGTATCGCCAGCGTGGCCGGCCCGCTGCTCGGGGGCGTGATCGTGGACCACGTCTCCTGGCGCTGGATCTTCTACGTCAACCTGCCGATCGGACTCGTGGCCCTGGCTGTTCTGAGCATCACGCTCCCGGCGACCGGTCGGGTCCGGCGTCCGTCGATTGACTACGTCGGGACCTCTCTGCTCGCCGGAGCCCTTAGCGCGATCGTTCTGGTCACCAGTCTCGGTGGGACCACCTGGGCGTGGGGCTCGCCCCAGGTGATCTTCGTCGGCGCAGCCGCGGTGGTCCTGCTGATTCTGTTCCTGGTGGTTGAGCGTCGGGCCCGCGAACCGATCGTGCCGTTGGCCCTCCTGCGCGATCGGGTCTTCGCGATCGCGGGAACGCTTTCGCTGATCGTCGGTCTGGCGCTATTCGGTACGGTCACGTTCCTCCCCCTGTATTTCCAGACCGTGAATGCGGCCACGCCGACCGGAGCGGGGCTCCGGCTGGTGCCCATGTTGGTCGGCGTGATGGTGATGTCAATCACGTCCGGCCAGCTGATCACCCGCCGCGGCCGCTACAAGATCTTCCCGATCCTCGGCACGGCCCTGATGACCACCGCGCTGGCGCTGCTCTCCGGTCTCAACGTCGGGACCAGCACGCTGAGCTCCTCCCTCTACCTACTGCTGCTTGGGCTCGGGCTGGGCTCGACCATGCAGGTTCTTGTGCTGGCCGTCCAAAACGCCGTTGACTTCTCGATCCTCGGGGCGGCGACGTCGGGGGTTACGCTGGCCCGGGGGATTGGCGGCTCGGTTGGTACCGCCATCTTCGGGACGATTTTCTCCACTCAGCTCCGCTCTCACCTGAGAGCCTCCCTGGCCCAGGTCCGCTCCGGCCTGAGCGGGCCGCTGGCCCACCAGATCGCAGAAGGCGGCCGGCTGACTGGGGCGCAGGTGCTGCGCCTGCCTGCGCCCGTGCGCCACGCCTACCAGCACGCCTATGTCCACGCGCTCAGCCCGGTCTTCGTGATGGCGGCGGGCGTCGCCGGAGTCGGCTTCCTGCTCGCCCTCATGCTCCCCGAGCGTCAGTTGCGTACCGCGCCCGCCGCAAGCACGGGCCTCGAGGACAGCTTGGCGGCACCCCGTTCGTCCGATTCACTGGCCGAGATCGAGCGGGCCCTGACCAAGGTGACCACGCCGGAGGAGCGGTCGAGCTTCCGCCGTCGTATCGCCCAGCGCGCGGGCGTGGACATCAGCCCCGGAGCGATCTGGGCGCTCGTTCGGATCGACGAGCACGGGCCTGTCAGGGCCCGTGCGCTGGCCGCGGCGGATGGGGTCGACGCAGTCCGCATCGGCCAGGTCCTGACTGAGCTTCGCGACCGTCGCCTGATCGCCGGAGAGGACGGCGAGCCACAACTGACGCAAGCTGGACGGGAACAAACGCAGCGAATCGTGACCGCCCGTCGTCAGCTTCTGGCCGAGGCCCTGGGCGACCGGGACGCTGAGCGCAGACCTGAGCTGACTGCGCTGCTTCACCGGCTGGCCCGAGAGCTGTGCGGAGAGCCGCCCACCGGTCGCCCGGAGCCTGCCGTGGCGGCGGCGCGATAAGCCCGCCCGCGCGGCACGCGGCGCTTTAGCCCGCGTCAACTGCGGCGATAGCGCTCTTCCTCTTCGACCGTGCGCTCCGCGGTGGGGACGGCCTCGAGCCGGGCGTCCGGAATCATCTCGCCGCTTTCGACGGACAGGCCATAGGTTCCGGCCGCCAGCCGCGCTTCCGCCTGCTCCAGGGCGGCCATATCCTCGCGCAGTTGCTCACGCCGCCCCTCGTCGAGTTCATCCTGGTACAGGTCCTCGGAATCCTCATCGCCCGGCTCCAGGCGATCGGACCCCTCCAGCGGGCCGCTCGCCTCGAGGCTGGCCAGCGCCGCCTCGATGCGCTCGCGCTCGGCCGCCAGGAGCTCACGGGCGCGCTCGGGATCCATGAGCTAAGCGTATCCGCGAGGGCGCCCCGGCGGCGCGGCGCGACTAAGGTCGCGCCGCGGCCGCCTGAGCGGTCGCCATCTCGAGGTGAGTGCGACTGTCCCGCGTGCGGATCAGGACCAGCGTGGCCACAAAGCCAAGGGCCGCGAGAACCGCACCGGCCAGGAAGGCGCTCTGGAATCCCGACGTGAGTGCGTGTGGCAGGTTGGCCGCGTGGCTGGCCAGCAGGTGATGGGTTCGCGTCGTAGCGATCGTTGAGAGCACGGCCAGCCCGAGGGCACCGCCGATCTGCTGGGAGGTGTTGATCAAGCCACTGGCCAGCCCCTGCTCGCGTTCCTTGACTCCTGAGACCGCCGCGATCGTGGAGGTGACAAAGCCGAACCCGAGTCCCATAGCCGCCAGCAGCGATGGCCCGAGAAGATCGCTGACAAAGCCTCCACCCACAGACACCCGGCTGAACCACACCAGGCCCAGCGCCACCAGCAGCATCCCTCCGGCGAGGATTGGCTTGAAGCCCACTCGGGTCACCAGCTGGCCCCCGAGTCCGGCGGCCACGATGATGGTCAGCGCCAGCGGCAGATAGGACAGGCCCGCGTGGATCGGGCTGTAGCCCAGCACCTGCTGCATGTACAGCGAGATGAAGAAGAACATCGAGAACAGCGAGGCGCCGAGGAGAAGGCCGACGACGTTGGCCCCGGTCAGGGTCCTCAGTCGGAAGATGCGGAAGGGCACGAGCGGCGCGCGCGAGCGCAACTCGATCACCACGAACGCCGCCAGCAGCATCGCGGCCAGCCCGAGCAGACTCACGATCTTGGCCGACCCCCAGCCTGCGGTGCTGGCGTCCAGCATGGCGTAGGCCAGGAGCGAGAGCCCGGCGGTCACGCTCACTGCCCCGGCGGCATCGAAGTGTCGGGTGGCGGACTCGGAGCGGCTTTCCGGAATCAGCCCCGGCGTCAGGGCGAGCGCGATCAGGGACACCGGGACGTTGACCCAGAGCACCCACTGCCATCCGAGAGCATCGGTCAGGACGCCACCGAGGAGCACGCCGACTGCGCCGGCGGAGCCTGCGACGGCACCCCAGGCCCCCAGCGCCTTGTTCCGCTCGGCGCCATCACGAAACATGGTGGTGACGATCGACAGGGCGGCCGGCGAGATGATCGCTGCGCCAAGCCCCTGGGCCGCCCGGGCGGCGATCAGCTCGCCCTGGGTGGCGGCGAATCCCGCGGCCAGCGAGGCCACGGCCACAACCACCAGGCCGGCCATGAAAACGCGGCGCCGGCCGAGCAGATCGGCGGCGCGCCCCCCCAACAGCAGGAATCCGCCGAAGGCGATCACGTACGCGTTGACGATCCAGGGAAGGTTCTGCTCGGAGAAGTGCAGCCCCCTCCCGATGCTCGGCAGAGCGACGTTGACGATCGACGCGTCGAGGACTACGACGAACTGCGCGACGCACAGCAGAATCAACGCGATCCAACGGCGGTCTAGATATTCCTCTGTGGTTCTCACCTCGGTGCTCCTCTTGCTCTGACTGTTCTCGATTCTGCTTCTAAGACGAACGGGAGATCCCGAAGGGGACGCTGGGATCTCGAATGGGCCTTTGAGGTATCATGTATGTGGAATCCGAATTCCAGTTTCGGATACTATACGGAATCGAGATTCCGCTTGCAAGTGCAGTCCGTCGAGAAGTTCCGCGACAATTGCCTACCCGCGAGCCACGGCCGATGACCACAGCGCCAACCACAGGCCCTTCTCTCGCCGAGCAGTCGCTCGGGCGCGTTAGGGCGCTCAGGTGCGACGCCCGGCGAAATCGCCAAGCGGTGTTAGCCGCCGCGAAGGAGCTGTTCGCCGCCGAGGGCCTGGAGGCGCAGATGCCCGACCTGGCAAAGGCCGCCGGCGTGG
>JBPYDM010000034.1:0-9983 GCA_051986255.1 Solirubrobacteraceae bacterium
CTACTCGAGCGCCGGCGCAATGGGCGACGCTCTGCTGCGGGCCGCCCGCACCGCCGGGGATCGCGACCAGGTGCGCTCCCGCTCTCACACGGAAACGGCAACCACGCTCACAGAACTGGAGGGAGTACGACGGCGGGCGCCAGGCTCCCGTCGCCCGGCGAGCGCGCCAGGTCATGGGCGAACGCCCTCCGGCACGCTCGTCGCCCCGCAGATGAGCCGGCGCCGGAATCTGAACCCCTCGGCACGCAGGCGCACCGCGGCGGCCTTCAGCGGGGTGCTCGCCGTCCTGGTGGCGATGGCCGCAGGCGGGATTCTGCTGGCCCAGCCGTCGAAGGGCACGCCGCCTCCCGTCCGTGTCCCGCGGCTCGAAGGTGAGAGCTCGACCAATGCGCGAATGGTCCTGCGCAGCCTGAGCCTGCACGTGACCGTAAGCCCGGTCCCGGCGCCAGGAGTGAACCCAGGGACGGTGACGGGTCAGAGACCCCGCGCCCGTGCGGAACTGGCTCCGGGCTCTAGGGTGAGCCTGTTCGTCGCCGAGATACCGCGCTGGCGTCCGCTCACGTCGTTTTCCGGTGACGGAGCGGGGCGTTCTGTTCCATTCCAGATCCGGGGCACCCGCTGGCGGATCGTCTACGGCATGGGATATCAGGGGATGTGCACGTTCATCTTCGTCTGCTCGGGGCCGAGCGCCCAGGTCGCGAGCCTGAACGGCGGGTCAAGCGGGAGCCAGTTCGACCTCAACCAAGGCCAGAGCCAGACGCAGAATTTCCGCTCCGGCGCAGGGCTTTACCAGGTAAGCGTCACCCCGGGCGATGACAGCGCCCGCTGGTCGATGACGATCGAGGACTATTACTGATCCGGGTCACGGCGCGGCCCGACGGCGCTTCCCAGCCTCGGCTAGCCAGTCAGGCCAGCGACGCCGTCGCGCAGAAGGGATGCGGCCAGACCGAGGACGACGACCGCGGCGATCGTCTGCGCGTGCCGCTCCACCCACGCGCGGACCGGGACGAGCAGCCGTTTGGTGAAGCCCGGCGCGACGAGCAGCATCAGCAGTGCAGTGCCCAGCGGGATCAGGGCCACGAACGCAAACAGCGCCCAGTCGAGCAGGTACTGGGTGGTGGTCGGGTTCAGCTGCGAGATGCTCTTGGCGGCGATCAGCATGAAAACGCCTGGATTCGCGAGCACCGCTCCGGCGGCGATGATCGCCAGCGCAGGCGCGGACGAGAGCTTGTTGATCCGCGCGGCGATGCGCGCGGTCTGATCGCGGTCCACCGGACGAAGAAGCAGCCATAGCCCGTAGCCGAGCAGCCCAAGCCCGGCCAGGAGCGTGACGATCGCGACCCAGGTCTTGGGCTCCGAGGTGTGAGAGGCGGCGGCATTGCCGAGCACGAATGCCGCTAGCGCTCCGATCAGGAGCGTGACAGCCAGCCCGCCCACGTAGAACCAGGTGCCCACGTGGAGCGGGCGGTCGGTGACCACGAGGGCCAGGGTCGACGCAAGCAGCGTCGCGGGCTCAAGCATCGCGGTTACGCCGACCAGCGCGAGCTCAACGTCGATGGAGATCACGGCCCCATCATCGGCTCGAGGAGAGACGTCCGTCCGATCGCCTGCTTGGCCGTGCCCTTCACCTTGTGACCCCTCTCGGTTGGCGTACCTGGGTCCCGTCGCCACCGCGCACGCCCCACGCTGTCAGACGCGATCCTCGCATAGGCCGGGGTGCCTGTGCAACGCGCGGGACCCGCGAGCGGGTCGACGCCAGCGCTGCGCCTCGATCAATCGGTGCGGCCTGAAACGAGCTCCGCGGGGCGAACGGGCGCGGACACGACCGCGGGGGCGTCTGCCGCGGGTACCTCACCGTGGTAATACTTCCCACCTCGCAGCCACGAGGCGACAGCGGCCACGAGACAGCAGCCGGCGGCGAAGTAGAAGGCCTCGTGAATGCCATTGGCGAACGGGTGCGAGACGAGCGTGGGGAAGAACCGGTGTCCGGTCAGGTAGGACACCGTGTGGTGCGGCAGCGTGTGCAGGGCGGGCCCCAGAAGCGTTCCCATCGGGTTGTAGCCCAAGAACGAGGCGAACAGGCTGCCCACGGGTGGAAGGTGCGAGATCCGCAGGGCGTCCGTACGCGGGACACCGTTGGCCAGAAGGCCGTGTGACAGCGCGCCAGGCAAGCTCCCCGAAAGGCCCACGATGACCAGGCTGAAGAAGACCCCGATCGAGAGGACCATGGCCGAGTTCATGAACGTGGCGGCCATGCCCGCACCAGCCCCTCGCTGATCGGGCGGAAGGCTGTTCATGATCCCGGTCTGGTTCGGCGCGGCGAACAGGCCCATGGCCACGCCGTTGAGGAAGATCACCAGGGCGAAGGACCAGTAGGGGAAGCTAACCGGCAGGGAGATCAGAAGGAGGAAGCTGATCGCGGCCAGGACCATGCCGCCGGTGGTGAACGGACGCGCCCCGAAGTGGTCGGCCAGCCGGCCCGCGAACGGTCCGGCTAGGAGGAAGCCCAGCGATAGCGGCAGCATGTAGATGCCCGCGTAGAGTGGGGTGTTGGCGAAGCTGTAGCCGTGCTCGGGGAGCCAGATGCCCTGGAGCCACAGGATCAGCATGAACATCAGTCCACCGCGGGCCAGCGCCGAGACCAGCGCGGCGATGCTCCCGGCGGAGAAGGCCCGGACCCGGAAGAGCTCCAGGTGGAACATTGGCGAGCTGACGCGGCGCTCTATCAGCGCGAAGGCCACCAGAAGCGCGACCCCGCTGGACAGCTCGGCGATCACCTTTGGGCTCGTCCACCCCATCGTGTGATGGCCGTAGGGCAGGATCCCGTACGTGATCCCCACCAGCAGCAGGATCAGCCCTACCGCGAAGGTCAGGTTCCCGATCCAGTCGATCTTGGCTGGGGTTCTGATCCCCCGCTCCTCAAGCTTCAGGTAGGCCCAGATGGTCCCGAACACGCCGAACGGCACAGACACCAGAAACACCAGTCGCCAGGCCACCGGGGCCAGAACTCCACCCAGCACGAGACCGATGAACGACCCGGCGATCGCGGCCACCATGTTGATTCCGAGCGCCAGCCCACGCTGATCAGGTGGGAAGGCGTCAGTGATGATGGCCGAAGAGTTGGCCATCAGGCAGGCCGCGCCGATGCCCTGGACCACCCTCATGGCGATCATCCACATCGCTCCCGCGCTGCCCTGCAGCCAGGTCGCCGAGAGCAGGATGGACCCCAGCGTGAACACGGCGAAGCCGAGGTTGTACATGCGCACCCGGCCGAACATGTCGCCCACGCGGCCCAGGCTCACCACCAGTACAGCCATCACGACCAGGAACCCGAGCAATATCCAAAGCAGGTAGCTGGTGTTTCCCGGCACGAGCGGGTTCAGGTGGATCCCGCGGAAGATTGCGGGCAGGGCGATGATCACGATCGATTGGTTGATCGTGGCCATGAGGATCCCCAAGGTGGTGTTGGACAGGGCGATCCACTTGTAATGGTCGGGATGCATGCCGCCGGCTCTCCGGGCGGCACCGTTGCCCGCCGCAGCGTCCCCGTGCACCGGGAGGCCATTGCCGTTGCCCGGAGCGGTGCCGCGCCTGATGGTCATTCGCCGGCTCACGGCCGCTGCGCCACGATTCTTTCGATCAACCGGTCGAGGATCTCGGTGGCCCGGGCCAGCGTGTCGACATCCGCGTCGGGCAGCGTGGCCATCTCCTCGTGTAGCAGGGCGCGGTACTCGGCGCGCAGGCGCTCGTGCACGTCTCGGCCCTCGGGAGTGAGCTCGACCATGACCACGCGCCGATCCTCCGGATGGCTGTGCCGCTCGACCCAACCGCGCTCGGCAAGTCGATTGACCAGAAGCGTGATGGCCGGCTGGGTCACCCGCTCGCGGGCGGCCAGCTCCGTTATGCGGTGCGGCCGTACGGCCAACGCCCACAGCACCCCCGCTTCTGTGCGCGAGACGGGAACGCTGGTCCGGGTCAGGAACAACCGCAGCAGCGCAGCGGTTCGCTGAGGGAGGGCTTCCGCGATGTCGTCCAGCTGTTTGCTACGCGTTCGCGTGCTCGAGTGACCCATTGGGCGTTTATATTAGCCGGTAATTGAAGACGCGTGTGTGCGACCGGGGTGCCCGGGCCGCGTCGCCGCCCCCGCGGTGCCCAATCTACGGCCGCGTGGCCAGCGCGTTATGCGACGGCAGGGCGCTCGTCAGCGCGTCAATGGCGCTTTCTTGCGCCCCCACGGTGGCGCCTAGCGCCCAGCTGACCAAGTGCCTGGGCGGGATCCAGAACTGACCGAACAGACAGGTGGCGGCGGTGCCGCAGCGATCACTGCCCGCGCCCAGGATGTCGTTATTCACCACCGCGGTGGCCTGGGAGCGAATGATTCGGAGAAACGTCCTCTTCCCGGTAACGGAGCTCCAATCCGACAGCGCGTCCACCAGCAGACCCTTCCAGGCGGGTACATCCAGGTGACCGCGCATGGCCTGGCAGTTGTTCCGGGCCGCCTCACACTTCTCCCTCAGGACGCCGTTCTGGATCAGGCCGTCCGAAGGCGCGACGGCATAGCGTAGGAATGCCTCGGCGTCCCGGAAGTAGGTGCGGTTATGGAAGGCCACGCCCATCCTGACCAGGGCGTCGGCCACCCAGCCCTCACTGTAGGTCAGCGGACCGCCCCAGCGCTTGCAGCTGCCCCCGAGGACTTTGTCGTACACCCGGCCGCTCTTCACATTGATCAGCCCGCTGTCCCTGAGCCACTGCCAGGACCACATCGTGTCCGCCCGCCAATGAGCCGCCTCGGCCGCGTTCTGGAACGGGCCGGGGGCGTTGCGGAGGGAGTACAGGCCCGCGACGAGGGAGAGATACTCTGCTGCGGTGATGGTGTCCGGGGGCTTGCCCAGCCCCCATTCGATCCCCCCGCAGCGCCGGCTCTGGGCGGAGATGAAGTTGGCGTCCCATTCGGCCACGGTCAGGAAGTTCGTGGCGTCCGTCAGGTCATGGCGCACGTACAGCTCGTACCGCGCGGCCTCGAGCCAGGCCACCCCCCACCACCCCGTGTCGTCGTTGAACTCGTTGCCGAAATTCAGCGGCGCGTGGGTGTTCGGCCGAACCACGTTGTGGGAGTAGAGCTTGAGGATCGACTGCTGGTAGACCTGCTGGGTGTTGTGCGTGCGCTCGAGGTAGCGCACCAGCGTCAGGAGGGCCAGCGCCGACTGCCACCAGTTGGGCAGCGAATGCCCGCCCCAGAGCCCGGTGTCTGTCTCCTGCGAGACCGGGCTGGGGCCACCCAGGCCGATCAGCTGGTTTATCCCGTTCTGGGCCGCCAGAGGGAAGCTGGGGGTCCCTGGCTCACGGGCCAGAGCCGACCGAGCGATGGCGGCCTGGCCTCGGCCTCCATCGGCCGGAAACGCCCGGTCAGAGTTCGAGGCCTCCGAGCCCGAGGCGATCAGGACGATGCCCACGCATGCGAGCACGGCCAGAGTCAGGCGAAACAATGGCCCTCGTAGTGCCGTTCGTGCTTTCGTTCCCATAGTCCAGGTTTATTCCGGCCCTCGAGGATGCGATCAGCTAGCGGATTTCCGGCCAAAATCAGCCGCCGTGGCAAGCGGCTACCGCCAGCGCATTGAACAAAAAGCACCCGACGGGTTCCGTGGGTACGGGCAAATGCTACCCCCCACCGTAATGTTTACCCCGTGCCCGCCCCCTACTCCACTGTCCGACACGATCGGGGCGAGGATGAGGTGGCCGTCGAGGAACCGCTGGAGATTCGGGTGGCTGGGCGCCCTCTGGCCGTCACCATGCGCACCCCGGGTCACGACGAGGAGCTGGCGTTAGGGTTTCTTTACACGGAGGGGCTTATCGACGGGCCGCGGACCGCCGGCCCCACCGAGGATTTCGCGGCCAACACCGTTGAGGTCGAGGGTCCGTTGATCCGCGACCCCGGCCAGCGGCGTTTTTACACGACTTCCTCGTGCGGGGTTTGCGGCAAGGGCGCGTTGGAGGAGGTGTCCGTGCAGAGCGCGCGTCTGCCCGAGGGACCGGTTGTCACCCGGGCGCTGGCCGCCAGCCTGCCGGACCGGCTGGAGCAACCGACGTTCGAGCGGACCGGGGGCCTGCACGCCACGGGGCTGTTCGATCTTGGCGGAACACTGTTGATCGAGCGGGAGGACGTGGGACGGCATAACGCCATGGACAAGGTGGTGGGACGAGCCTTGCTGGACGGCCTCGTACCGCTCGGCGAGAGGATCGTGTGTGTGAGCGGCCGCCTGTCGTTTGAATTGGTCCAGAAGGCCGCCGTGGCCGGCGCCCCGATCATGGTCGGCGTGGGGGCGCCGAGCTCGCTGGCTGTCTCGCTGGCCAAGGAGCGGGGGCTCACCCTGTGTGGGTTTGCCCGGCAAGGGTCGGTGAACGTGTACGCGAGCCCGCAGCGGATCCGGGATTGAGTGGGGGGTCGGCGGCGCGCCTGGTCGCACATCTACTTTGCCGCCTCGCCCCGCCGGGAAGCGCTAAGCCGCCACCGCCGCCATCTGGGCCAGCCGCTCAAGCTCCTCCTCCGAGGACCACGCACCCACGGAAGCTCGGACCACGCGGAACGCCGGGATGTGTCGGACTACGAAGCCGGCTCCGGCCAGCCGTCTGACCTCAGCCTCCGGATCCTCGACGCGCCAGGAGACCAGCGTGGAGCGGCCGCGCGGGGCGACCTCTCGCCCCAGCTCGGCCAGGCGGCCGGCGAGCACTTCGGCTAGACGGGCCGCCCGGTCGTGAACCCAATCCCAGCCCGCCTCGGCCAGCACGCCCAGGGACGCCAGCGTCCAGACGCTGCGGATGCCGCTGGGGAACCCGTGATCAAGCCGGGCCGCCCCGGCGGCGGGCTCGAGTTCAAGTGGTCGCTGGGAATCGGCCAGCGAGCCGTACCCGGGCCAGGGGATCAGGAGCTCGTCGAGCCGCCGGTCGGACACGAACAAGCACCCGCTCCCCTCCGGACCGCAGAGCCACTTCTGGCCCGAGGCGGCGTAGAAGTCACACCCGAGCCGGTGCACATCCACCGGGACCGCGCCCAGGCCCTGGGCTCCGTCCAGCAGTACGGGAACGCCGGTGGCGGACAGCGCGTCGGCATCGACCACCCGTCCGTTCACCCACGACACGTGCGAGCAGGCGATCAACCGGGTGTTGGGGGAGACGTGATCCGCCAGCTCGGGAAAGGGGGCCACTCGGACGTTGATGCCGTGGCGGCGGCGAGCCCGCCCCAGGGGCGCCAGCAGCCCAGGATGCTCCTGCTCGCTGGTCAGGATCTCATCCCCACGCTGGAGATCGAGTCCCGCCAGGACCGTATTGACTCCGTCGGTGGTGGACCCGGTCAGGGCCACCTCGGAGCTCGAGCAGCCCAAGAGCCCGGCGCACTGATCCCGCATCTGGCCAGCCATGCCCATCAGCGCCTCGAAATAGGGGCGCCCGCACCGTCCCTGCTCGGTTTCCAGATCCACCCGCGCCCGGACGGCCTCGGCGGCTCGGCGAGGAACGGGGCCCTCGGTGCCGGCGTTGAGGTAGGACATCTGCTCGAACACCGGGAACTCGGCGCGGAAGCGCTGGAAGTCGGGATCGGGACTTGTAGACACGGCGCGGCTCACTCGCGCGCGCCCGCCTGTCTCTCCGCGCCGGGCTGGCCCTCCTGGAGGTCCCGCTTGACCACCTTCCCGGTGGCGTTGCGAGGAAGCTCGTCCACGAACACGACCTCCCGTGGGACCTTGTAGTTGGCCAGGTTCTCCTTCACGTAGCCCTTGACGTCGTCCTCGGAAGGGGATGCGTCGCCCCGAGTGACCACGAACGCCTTTAGACGCTGGCCAAACTGCTCATCGTCCACCCCGATGACGGCCGCCTCCGAGATCGAGTCGTGGTGGCTGAGCAGCTCCTCCACCTCGGCCGGGAAGACGTTCTCTCCTCCGGAGACGATCATCTCATCGTCGCGGCCGTCTATGAAGAGACGGCCGTTCTGATCGAAGTGGCCGACGTCGCCCGAGGACATCAGACCCTCGACCATCTCCTTGCCGCCGCCACCGGTGTAGCCCTCGAACTGGCCGATGTTCCCTACGAAGATGCGGCCGGTCTCCCCCTGTGGGACTTCGCGACAGTTCTCGTCCAAGAGCTTGACCACCGATCCGCGGACCACCTTGCCCACCGATGATGGAGCTTCCCGCAGGTCCTCGGGCGTGGCGATGGTGGCGTAGGCCACCTCAGTGGACCCATAGAGGTTGTAGAGCACCGGGCCAAACGCCTCGGTGGCTCGGCGGGCCAGGTCGGCACCGAGCTGTGAGCCGGACAGGAAGATGATCCGCAGCGATGAGGTATCCGGCTCTGACTGCATCTGCTCGAGCGTGTCCAACGCCCGCTGGAGCATCACCGGGACCATGACCATGGCGCTGGCCCGGTGGCGCTCCAGGCTCCGAAGCGTCTCCTCGGGATCAAACCGGCGGCGGATGACCAGCGTCGAGCCGAGTCCAACCCCCACCAACGCTTGGGCAAAGCCCAGCGCATGGAACATCGGCACGCAGAGCTCGGTCGTCTCGCGGGCCCGGAACGGGACCTTGCTCAGCAGCCCGCCCAGGAGCGAGAGAGACTTTGGCTCACTGCGGGGGGCCCCTTTAGGAGTGCCGGTGGTGCCGCTGGTCAGGATCGTGATGCGTGGGCCAGTCTCCGGCTTGGGCGGAGCGCTGATGTTGCCCTGTTTGATCAGCGCGTCCAGCGTGTCCTCGCCCGACTCGTCGGACCAGGCCAGCCAGCGTCCTCGGGGTGGCGGGTCGATGCCGCTGAGAAGCTTCGAGTACTCCTCATCATGCACCAGGAGATCTGTCCCCTCGCGTTCGGCCACCTCGCGGATCTGGGGCCCGGCAAACGACGTGTTCAGCAGGATGATGCGGGCTCCGCACTTGGCGCCGGCGAACACTGACTCCAGGAACCCTCGGTGGTTGCGCACCAGGACGGCCACGCCCTCGCCGGCTTGGAGCCCGCGATCCAGCCACGCGTTGGCCAGGGCGTTGGAGCGCTGGTCCAGCTCGCTATAGGTGAGCGATCCGCCCTCGTCGATGATGGCGTCGCGATCACCGTGACGGATGGCCGCGGCCGTGATGGATCCGCCCAAGAGCCCGTGCCGCTGGAAGGCCCGCAGCATCTCGGCCACCCGGCGCGGGGACTCCAGACCGACAGCGCCGCTGCGCATGCACAGCGTCGCGAAATACGCCTCGTCCACGGCCCTGTCAGCCAGCTTTTTCGCGCCACTGATGATGGCTTGCGGATCCAGATCCATGCTTAGCCCTCCTCTACCGAGCACCTCGCGTGTGGACGCGCACCATACCGCTTGAGTTTTCGTAGCCCGGGTAGTAGACGCAGGAATGGTCGGCGAACTGATCACGCTGCCCCTGCGAGTTGCCGGGCGGGCCGCCCCCTTTTACTGTCGTGCGACCGACCAGGCGTTGCGCCTGGCCTCGGATGCCGCGGGATACGTAATCGAACGGGTGAGTCCGGTCCGCCGCAGCGGCCCTGGGGCTTTGAAACCGCGGCGCCCACGGCGAGCCGTGGGATGGGATACCGGCACATGAACGCGCGCGAGGTCAGGAACTCTGGCGAATTGGGTGACGGATGGACACCCCATTCGCCAAAGTTGGGCGGGGCGCTCCGGCGGCGCCAGTCAGCCCTCGTTCTTGTACGTTCCCACCAGCCGGGCTTGCTCGATCACGTGATCCTCGATCCGCTCGAGCAGCGCCCGCCGATCCAGCCCGGGCTCAAGGTCGGCGCCCTCGTCAAGGGCGTACACCCAGAAGTAGTAATGGTGGGTCCCGTGCCCGGGAGGTGGCGCGGGTCCGTTGTAGCCACGGTTGCCGAAGGAGTTGCTCCCGGCGACGGCGTCTCCGCCCCCTTCCGGCAGGCCGGTGGCATCGCCCGGGATACCGTAGGCCACCCAGTGGGTGAAGCCATCCACCAGCGGGGCATCGGGGTCG
>JBPYDM010000035.1:0-8979 GCA_051986255.1 Solirubrobacteraceae bacterium
GGAGGGCCGCAGGCATACACCTCGAGCCCGTGCCCCTCGGTAGCCAGGGCCCGCTGCAGGAGATCGGTCACCCGCCCGTGGTGGCCGACGCTGCCGTCGTCGGTGGCCACCCGGGCTCCGCGGAGCAAAGCTGCCCCCCGAGCCCGGCCCCCGTCGCGGAAGCCCAGCAGGGCGGACGCGCCGGGCACCAGGTCCTCCTGGCTGATGGCCAGCGGAGCGATCCCCACGCCGCCGCCCACCAGCAGCGGGCGGCGGTCCTCGCGGGGAGGCTCGAAGCCCTTGCCCAGAGGACCGACCAGCAGCAGCTCGTCCCCCTGGTCCAGCTCGCACAGCCGTCTTGTCCCCGGGCCCACGTCCTCGATCAGAAAATGAAGCTCCAGGCAACCCGCGGAATCTGCAGCTCGGAGCACGCTGAACGCTCGCGGCAGGTAGGGACGCCCGCCCTCACCGCCGCCCCATCGCTCGAGTGCGGCCAGCATGTAGAACTGGCCCGCCTGGGGTCTCGGCCCGTGGGCGTCCAGGCAGCGAAGCACCACATACGGTCCATAGGTGTCACGGCGACTGATCTGCGCCCGCCGGCGGCCAAACGGCGCCAGCACCCGCTGGTCCGCCCCAGGGGAGCTCGCGGCGGGAGCGGAAGTCAACCGACCACCGAGTCCGAGGCGGGGATCTCTTGACCGGAGGCGTACGCGTCCTCGCCGGAGGCGTGGATGTCCTGAAGCGAGACCACCTCTGGCGCACCCCGGCGGGCGGCCGAGATCGCTCGAGCCGCCGCAATCGCGCCGGCCATGGTGGTTATGCACGGGATGCCGCGGGAGATGGCCGCGGTGCGGATCTCGTAGCCGTCGGTGCGCGCCCCGGTTCCCACCGGCGTGTTGACCACCAGGTCCACCTGCCCGTCCTCGATCCAGTCCACCACGTGGGGGGACCCCTCGCCGATCTTGTTGATCGTCTGCGCCGGAATTCCCATCTTGCGGATAGCCTGAGCGGTACCGCGGGTGGCCACGATCCGGAAACCGAGATCGTGCAGGACCGTGGCCACGCCGGTGGCCGCCGGCTTATCTCCGTCGGCCACCGTAATGAAGGCCGTCCCGTGACTGGGCAGTCCGGCTCCGGCGGCGGCCTGGGCCTTGGCGAAGGCGGTGGGGAAGTCCCGGGCGATGCCCATGACTTCGCCGGTGGAGCGCATCTCCGGCCCGAGCAACGCGTCCGAGCCAGCAAAACGGTTGAAGGGCAACACCACCTCCTTGACGCACACGTGCCCGTTGCCGGTCTGCGCCCGCAGCTTGTCCTCCTTGAGGTCGAACTCGGCGATCCGCTCGCCCAGCATGATCCGGCAGGCCAGCTTGGCCAGCGGCACGCCGATGGCCTTGGACACGAAGGGCACGGTCCGGGACGCCCGCGGGTTGGCCTCCAGCACGTGCAGCCCCTCGTCGCCGTGAATGGCGAACTGGACATTGAGCAGTCCCACCACTCCCAGGGCCCGGGCGATGCTCTCCGTCTGCTCGCGGATCTGGGCCACCATCTCGTCTCCCAGGGTGTGGGGCGGCAGCACGCAGGCCGAGTCCCCGGAGTGGATGCCCGCCTCCTCGACGTGCTGCATGATCCCGGCCACCCATACCGTTTCGTCGACGTCGCACAGCGCGTCCACGTCGACTTCGATCGAGTCCTCCAGGAACCTGTCCAGGTAGATCGGGATCCCCACGCCCCCCACCTGCGTGCCCACGCGCTCCAGGTAGTCGCGCAGCCCCTGGACGCTGTAGACGATCTCCATCGCCCGCCCACCCAGGACATAGCTCGGCCGGACGAGCAGCGGAAAGCCCACCTCGAGCGAGCATTCGAGCGCCTCCTCGGGCGAGGTGGCAGTGGCGAACGGAGGCGCGTTGTACCCCAGGCGCCTCAGCAGTCCCCCAAACCGCGCGCGGTCCTCGGCCAGATCGATGGCCTCGATGCTCGTCCCCAGGATCGGAACCCCAGCGGCGTGCAGCCCGGCGGCCAGCTTGAGCGGCGTCTGGCCGCCGAACTGGACCACCGTTCCCTCGGGCTGCTCGACCTCGCACACCGCGAGGACGTCCTGGAGTGTCAGCGGCTCAAAGTACAGCCGGTCTGAGACGTCGTAGTCAGTGGAGACCGTCTCGGGGTTGCAGTTGATCATGACCGCGTCCCGCCCCGACTCGCGGACCGTCTGGACGGCGTGCACGCAGCAGTAGTCGAACTCGATCCCCTGGCCGATCCGGTTGGGTCCCGACCCCAGGATGATCACGCTCGGCCGCTGGCCTCGGGTCACCTCCTGCTGGAGCGTTCGCGGACCCGACCGCTCCCAGCTCGAGTAGTAGTAGGGAGTCTGGGCGGCAAATTCAGCCGCGCACGTGTCCACCGCCTTGAACGCCCGCACCCCCACCTCCGTGCCCTCACCCGTGAGGACCAGCTCGGAGAGCTCCTCCAGGAACCAGGGGGCAACCTGGGTCCGCCGTCCCAGCTCGGCGATTGTCACCCCACGGCGCAGCGCCTCCAGTATCAGGTCGAAGCGCTCGGCCCCGGGCTGCTCGAGCGAGCGCAGAAGCTCCGCCTCCTCCGACGGGATCCGGGGCGGGCTGTCGAGCTCGCGCGAACGTAGCGCCTTGGCAAACGCCTGCTTGAACGTCCGGCCGATGGCCATGGCCTCCCCCACGGATTTCATGTGTGTGGTCAGCCCCTCCTCGGCACCGGGAAACTTCTCGAAGGCAAAGCGCGGCCACTTGAGCACGCAGTAGTCGATGGCCGGCTCGAAGCTCGCCGGGGTGGCCTGCGTGATGTCGTTAGGAATCTCCTGGAGGGTGTATCCCACGGCCAGCCGGGCGGCGATCTTGGCGATGGGAAACCCGGTGGCCTTGCTGGCCAGGGCGCTCGAGCGCGACACCCGGGGATTCATCTCGATCACCACCACCTCCCCGGTGTCCCGGTTGACGGCAAACTGCACGTTCGATCCCCCGGTCTCGACCCCCACGGCTCGGATCGCCGCGATGGCCTGGTCGCGGAGCACCTGGTACTGCTTGTCGGCCAGGGTCTGCTGGGGAGCCACGCACACGCTGTCTCCCGTGTGCACGCCCATCGGGTCGAGGTTCTCGATCGAGCAGACGATCACCACGTTGTCCGCTCGGTCGCGCATCACCTCGAGCTCGAACTCGCCCCAGCCGAGCACCGACTCCTCCAGCAGCACCTGGCCGATGGGCGAGGCGGCCAGGCCACGGCCCACCACCGCCCGCAGCTCCTCCAGGCAGCGCACGACCCCGCCGCCTGTGCCGCCCAGCGTGAAGGCCGGCCGAACGATGAACGGCAGACCCAGCTCGGCCACCGCGGCATGGGCGTCGTCCACGCCGCGGGCGATGGCGCTCCGGGGTACGCGCAGCCCGGCACCCGTCATCGTCTCCCGGAAGCGCTCGCGGTCCTCGGCCCGATTGATGGCGTCGTAGTCGGCCCCGATCAGCTCGACGCCGTAGCGCTCGAGCGTCCCGTCCTCGTACAGCGCCTTAGCCAGGTTGAGCGCCGTCTGCCCGCCCAGCGTGCCCAGAAGGGCATCCGGCCGCTCGCGCTCGATCACCTGGGCCAGCGTGCGCGGATCGAGCGGCTCGATGTACGTCGTCGTGGCCACCTCCGGATCGGTCATGATCGTGGCTGGGTTGGAGTTGACCAGCACGACCTCGTAGCCCTCCTCGATCAGGACGCGGCAGGCTTGCGTGCCCGAGTAGTCGAACTCCGCGGCCTGGCCGATGACGATCGGGCCCGAACCGATCAAGAGGACCTTGTGGATGTCGTCACGGCGGGGCATCAGCTAGAGCCCCCTGGGACGGTTTGGGAAGAAAGTGTCGCTATAGGTGACTTTCTTCCCGCGGCGCTCCCGTCAGCGCCCCCGATCTCCTCAAGGAATCGGTCGAACAGATGGACCGCGTCATGGGGGCCGGGCCCGGCCTCCGGGTGGTACTGGACGGTGGCGCCCCGCACGTCCCTGAGCGCCAGCCCCTCGACCGTCCGGTCATAGAGGTTGAGGTGGGTGAGCTCGGCCGTGCCGAAGTCGGTTTCCCAGCGAACGGCGGAGTCGCCTGCGATCGTCCGGGAGCCATCCGGGCCGAGCACGGCGAAGCCGTGGTTCTGGCTGGTGATCTCCACTCGGCCGGTGACCAGATCCTTGACCGGGTGGTTGGCCCCGCGGTGCCCGAAGGGCAGCTTGTACGTCTCCAGGCCCACCGCCCGGCAGAGCAGCTGGTGGCCGAGGCAGATCCCGTACACCGGGAGCTGGCCGACGAGCCGGCGCACCGTGCGCACGATGTCGTCCAGCGCGGCCGGATCACCTGGGCCGTTGGCCAGGAAAACCGCGTCGGGCCGGCGGTCACGCAGCTCCTGGGCGGTCACCGTGCAGGGGTGCAACTCGACCGTGGCCCCGCGGGAGCGCAGGTTGCCCACGATGGACCGCTTCACCCCGGTGTCGATGATGGCAATCCGGGGACCGGCCGCCGGGTGGGCGGGATCCAGGACGACCATCTCGCCCGGGGTCACCCCGCGGGCCAGGTCTCGGCCGGTCATTTTGGGCTCGGCCAGGAGCAGCTCCCGCGCTCGGGCCTCGTCCACCGCCCCGGGGAAGATGCCGCCGCGCATGGCCCCCCGATCGCGTATGTGCCGGACCAGGGCCCGGGTATCGACATCGCTGATGGCCGGGATCTTGTTGTCGGCCAGCCAGGACAGCCAGCCGGACCGGCCGCGCTCCACCGCCGCTCGCATGATTGCCCCCCGGGCGTGGATGCGGTCAGACTCCATCGCCTCCTCGCTCACCCCGTAGTTGCCGATCATGGGAAAGGTGAAGGTGACGAGTTGGCCGGCGTAGCTGGGATCGGTCATCGTTTCCTGGTAGCCGGACATCGAGGTGGTGAAGACCAGCTCGCCCACGGCCGGGGCATCCGCGCCGCAGGCCAGGCCGTCGAACCGAGTGCCGTCCTCGAGCAGCACGTAAGCGGGCCGCTCGGTGTTCATCGCGTGCCCGCGGCCTGCACCAGCATCCGCTCGCGAAAGGCCACGCCGCCCGAGGCCAGGGTCAGCATGACCTTGCCGTGCAGCTTGCGCCCGTGAAAGCAGCAGTTCTCAGATCGGCTCATGTACCCGCGGGCGCCGGTCGCGAAGGTCGCCTCCAGATCCACCACCACCAGGTTGGCCGCCTCGCCGGGCAGGATCCGGGGGGTCGTCAGGCCGAACAGGGCGGCCCCGGCGCTCATTCGCTGCACCGCCACGTCCAGTGGCAGCTCGCCGGGCAGCACCAGCTCGGTGAACAGCGCCGCGAACGCCGTCTCCAGTCCGGTGGTGCCCATGGCCGCCTGCTCGAACGGAACCTCCTTCTCGTGCCGGGCGTGGGGAGCGTGGTCGGTGGCCACACAGTCGATCGCCCCGCTGCGCAGAGCCTGCACAAGCGCCCGCCGATCGGCCTCCGAGCGCAGCGGAGGGTTCATCTTGAAACGGCTGTCCAGCGTTCTGACCACGGCATCGGTCAGAGTCAGGTGGTGAGGAGTGGCCTCGGCGCTGACCCGCAGGCCAGCCGCCTTGGCCTGCTCGATCGCCTGCACGGACTCCACCGCCGAGACGTGCTGGAAGTGGACGCGCGCGTCCTCGTAGGCGGCCAGCGCCGCATCGCGGGAAATCATCGTGGATTCGGAGACCGAGGGGATGCCGGCCAGCCCAAGCCGCGCCGAGACGGCGCCCTCGTGCATGACCCCGTCCCGGGACAGCGAGGGATCCTCCTCGTGCAGCGCGATCACGCCGCCCGACAGCCGCTGGTAAGCCAACGCCTTGCGCAGGATCCCAGCCGAAACGACGGGCTTGCCGTCGTCGGTGAAGCCGAGTGCTCCGGTATGGGCCAGGTCGGCCATCTCGGTCAGCTCATCGCCCTCCAGACCGCGGGTGATGGCACCCAGGAAGCCCACGGGCACCCGCGCCTCGAGCCGAGCCCGCTGAACCAGCGAGCCCAGCACGGCCGCGTCATCCACCACCGGGTCGGTGTTGGGCATGGCGATCACCCCGCAGAAGCCGCCGGCCGCGGCGGCCGCCGTTCCGGACGTCAGGTCCTCCTTGTACTCCTGCCCCGGGGTGCGCAGGTGGACGTGCGGATCGAAAAACGCCGGGAACACGTGCTTGCCGGTGGCGTCGAACACCTCGCCTTCGTCGGGGGCGCTGAGCGAGCCCGGCGACCCCAGCTCTGCGATCTCGCCCTCACGGATGAGCACGTCGTGGTGTCCGTCCAGCTCGGTCCGGGGGTCGAGCACGTGGCCCGCACGGATGAGCAGCTCGGCCCCCCGGCGCTCCGGACCGAACAGGCGGCTCGCCGGACTCACGCGGCCACCGCCAGGAGCGGGGATCCGACCAGCAGCTCGTACAGCACGGCCATCCGCACCGCCACCCCAGCCTTGACCTGCTCCCCGATCAGGGCCTGGGGTGAGTCGATCACCTCGGCGGAGAGCTCTATTCCACGGTTCACGGGTCCGGGATGCATGACCAGCTGTCCCGGCGCGAGGCGCGAGCAATCGACCTGGTAGCGCGTGGCGTACTCGCGCAGCGAGGGGACGAACGAGTCGCGCATCCTCTCCTGCTGCATGCGCAGGACGTAAACCACATCGGCCTCCTCGAGGTCGTCGAGTGTCACCACCGCGCGGCAGCCCAGGGCCTCGATCCCGCGGGGTATCAACGTGGGCGGACCACACACCGTGACCTCGGCCCCCATCCGCTGGAGGGCCAGGATGTTCGACCGGGCCACGCGGGAGTGCATCACATCCCCGACGATCCAGATCCGAGTCCCGTCGAGCGCCCCCAGGCGGCGGCGGAGGGTGAACACGTCCAGCAGGGCCTGGGTGGGGTGCTCGTGCTTGCCGTCCCCGGCATTGATCACCGAGGCGGGCGTCCAGCCAGCCACCAGTTGGGCCGCGCCGGCATAAGGCGAGCGAATCACGATCGCCGCGGGGTCATAGGCCGACAGCGTCTGCACCGTGTCCTTGAGCGACTCACCCTTCTCGACGCTGGAGCCGATCGAACGGATCGACACCACGTCCGCACTCAGGCGCTTAGCCGCCAGCTCGAAGCTCGAGCTGGTCCGAGTGGACGCCTCGTAGAACAGGTTCGCGACCGTGCGCCCGCGCAACGCGGGGACCTTCTTGATCTCGCGGCCGGACACCTCGGCAAACGACTCGGCCCGGTCCAGGATGCGCTCGATACCCGCCCGGTCCAGATCCTCGATCGAGATGAGGTGTGGGCCGATGCGGGTCATACCCTGCCCCCTCGCCGGCGGCGGGGTTCGCTCATGCCGCCACCCGACCCGTTGCCGGGGCAGCTGGACGACTCATGAAGGCCCCTTGACCGGCGAGCCCGGATGCCGAGCGGGGCCCGCGTGAGCGATCGTCACCTCGTCGCGACGGTCGATCTCCTCCACGTGGACGTTGACCCGTTCCTCGACCGATGTGGGGAGGTTCTTGCCCACGTAGTCGGGCCGGATTGGCAGCTCGCGATGCCCGCGGTCGACCAGGACGGCCAGTTGCACCCGGGCGGGACGGCCGTAGTCGAAGATCTCATCGATGGCCGCGCGGACGGTCCGGCCCGTGTACAGGACGTCGTCCACGATCACCACCGTGCGGCCTTCGGTGGGGAAATCAAGTTGCGTGCCATGGACGATGGGAGCGCTGGCTCGCAGCGCCAAATCGTCGCGGTAGAACGAGATGTCGGCGAAGCCCAGCGGGACCTGACGGTCGAGCAGCTCGCTGGTCAGTGCGTGGAGCCGGCAAGCCAGAATCGCACCGCGTCGCTGGATGCCCACCAGGGCGATCTCCCCCTCCCGATTCTTCTCCACGATCTCGTGAGCGATCCGCACCAGGGTGCGGCGAATGTCATCGTGGTCGAGAATGACCTTGGAGTCCGGCACGATGCTCCTTCCTGGCCTCACGGGGCCCGATTAAAGAAGTCGAAGAGGAGCGTATCAGCGGGTCAGGCGGGAGCGGAAGGCGGGGTTTGGGAGAGCGCCCGGTCGAGCTCCCCCGCCGGTTCGGGTTCCGCCTCGGGCGAGCCGGCGGGCGCGCCCCGCTCGGCCCAGGAAACCAGCTCCGGCTTGCCTCGCTCGGCGAACGGCAGCTCGATCGTCTCGAAGTCGCGGGGCACAAACGTGCTGGGGAAGATCTCCCGAGCCTCCTCCAGCAGCACCCGAGCCGGGTAACGCGATGACAGGTGCGTCAGGGCCAGCATCCGCACCTCGGCCTCGCGAGCCAACTCGGCGGCCTGGGCGGCGGTACTGTGCCGCGTCTCGGCGGCGCGGTCGGACTCGGGCGCGGCGAACGTGGCCTCGTGGATCAGCAGGTCGGCCTGAAAGGAGGCAAGTGCCAGGCTCTGGCAGGGCACGGTGTCCCCGGACAGGACGAGCTTGCGGCCCGGACGGGGCGGCCCCAAGACCTGGTCCGGGGACACACCCCGGATCGACTCGCCCCGCTGGAGGTGCCCGAACTCCGGGCCGGGGGTTATCCCCAGGCGGGTGGCGGCCGCCGGATCGAATTGGCCAGGACGCTCGTCCTCGTAGAGCACGTAACCGAACCCCTGCCCGCGGTGCTCCACCTCCACCGGGACGATCTTGTAGTCCGAGCGCTCGAGCACGTGTCCGGGCTCGAGCTCGACCACCAGGAGCTCATAGCGCACTCGTCCGGCCGCCCTGAGGACCAGGGCGATCAGCTCGCGTAGCTCGGGGGGACCATGGATGGCCAGTGGCCGATCCCGGCCGCGCAGGTCGAACGTCTTGAGCAGTCCGGGGAGTCCGAGCCAGTGATCGGCGTGGAAATGGGTCAGGAAGATCTCGTCCAGGTCGAGCAGCCCAACCGAACGGGCCAGCTGGCGCTGGGTCCCCTCGCCGCAGTCGAACAGGATCCGGTCCCCGCCCCGGCGGACGAGGAAGGCGGGCAGCCCACGCCGGGCGGTGGGCACCGAGCCGGC
>JBPYDM010000036.1:0-3055 GCA_051986255.1 Solirubrobacteraceae bacterium
TGAGGGCCAGTCCATACTGGATGAGCGATTCGGCCGCCGCATGCCGGCCGAGTCCCGACTGAATCAAGCCCAGGCAGGCGACGCTGTAACCGACCTCCGGAGAGTCCGGCCCGAGGACCTCCTCTCTGATCGCCAACGCCTGCTTGGCCAAGGGTTCGGCCTTAGTAAACCTGCCGAGAGAAATGTTAATTGTGGCGAGGGTTTGAAGGGTCAGGGCGTGGATTCGCTGGTCCGACGGATTTGGCAGTGGTCAAGCAATCCGGGCCCACCTGGTCAAGCAATCCGGGCCCACCTGGGTCACCTCAAGATAACCAAGAACTGACCGTGCGAACAGTCCTCCCGCGTCGTATCCTCTGAACCCGTGACCAGCCCGGGCTCACCCGGTCTTCCGGCCTTTCTTGGCCTGCATCGACTCGCGGAACCGGTAGCTCTCCCCGTTCATCTCGAAGATGTGGCACCGGTGCGTGATCCGGTCCAGCAGCGCCGCGGTCATCCGCTCCCCCTGGAACACTTGCGCCCAGTCGGCGAACGCCAGGTTGCTCGTGATCACCACGCTCGACCGCTCATACCGGTCCGTCAGCAGCCGGAACAGCAGCTCCACGCCGTTGCGGCTGAAGGACACGTAGCCCAGCTCGTCGCAGACCAGCAGCTCCGCCCGGTCGATCTGGCCCAGGAACCGGTCGAGCGTGTACTGCTTCTGCTCCTTCTCCAGCCGGCTGACCAGGGCCGGCGCCGTGAAGAAGCGCACCCGCAGGCCCCGGCGACAGGCCGCCAGGCCCAGCGCCGTGGCCAGGTGCGTCTTCCCCGTCCCGGTGGAGCCGATGAAGCAGCAATTGTACTTCTGATCGATCCACTCGCAGAGCGCCAGCTCCAGGAGCTTCGGCTTGGACAGCGTAGGCATCGCCGAGAAATCATACGTGTCGAAGTCCTTGGCCACCGGGAACGCCGCGCCCTTGATCCGCTTGTCCAGCGCGTTGGCGGACCGGGCCGCCAGCTCCGCCTCGGCCAATCGAAGGAGAAATTGTTCATAATTCTGGTTCGATGCCGCCGCCTCGCGCGACAGCCGCTCCAGCTCCCGGGCCATCGCCGGCAGCCGGAGCTGCTTCAGATGCGCCTTGACCAGGTCGGTCACTGGATCATTCATGCGATCACTCCTTTCCGGGCACTCGAGGGTGTGGGGCCGGACGCCCCGACGGCGTCCGGACATGAGCCGATGACACAGCCTCATGTTTCGATGATTGGCATGGGCCCTCCTCCTTCGGCCCCGGCCCGCCCGGCCGCCAGGTCCCCGCCGAGCAGTCGGTTGAACCGCGACAGATCAGGAGGGGGAACCGAAACCGGTGGGATGTTCGTAGTTCCTGATGAGCAATCAATCGGGGGCGACTGCCCCGCCTCGGCCGCCGCCAGGGCCCGCGTCCGCTGGACGATCGCCTCGGCCGTCAGCGCCCGCCCCGCACGGCAGGCCGCGATCGCCCGGGCGACCCGCGACTGCGGGTGCTCGGCCAGCAGTTGCAGCACCCGGATGAACTGATGCGTCCCCCCCGGCGTCCCATGCCGGCCCTCCAGCTCGCGACGCAGTCCAGCCAGCGCTGCCGCCGGCTTCCAGTCGCGATACACCGGCGCGTGGTCCAGCGCCGCCGGTCGGCGCCCCAGCGTCGCCAGGTAATGCACCGGGTCGAGCACCTGGACCGAGCGGTCGTAGCAGCGCGCGTGCTCGGCCACGACCTGGCCGCCGGCCACGATGACGACGCGATCGACGTAGCCCTTGATCGTCACGGCGCGGAACGCCCAGGGCCGCGGCACGCTGTAGCGGTTGGCGTCGAAGGCCACCGTCTGGTACTTGTCGGCGACGGCCTGGCGATCGATGCAGGCATCGAAGGAGCGCCCCGGCAGCGGCGCCGCCGCGGCGAGCTCCTCGACGAGGCGGTCGCTGATGACGAACGCACCGGAGGCCGAGCGGACGACCCGGCGCCGCTCGTCAAGACATCGAACTCTCATGTATTCGTTCAATTCGATGATGTTGGCGACGCGCGGCACGGGCGTGGCGAACCGCCGCTGCACGGCGCGGACGCCGCTCTCGGCGTCGGGCTTCTCGTGCGCCTGCGCCGGCAGGCAGAACTTCGCCTCGAAGGTGTAGTGGCTGGCCAGGGCCGCGTAGCGGGGATGGAGCTGGCGCTGCCGGCCGCGAAGGATCGTCGTCGCGACCGTCCTCGGATTGTCCCACCAGACCTCGCGGGGTACGGCGGTGAAGAACTCCAGGGCGCGGACCATGCCGTGGAGGATGGCCTCGGTGCGCTCGGTGGGCAGGGCGAGGACGAACGGCGCATTGGAGTAGGCCCAGACGGTGACCAGGACGGGGACCTTGCGCCGGCCGTCGGGGAAGTCGACGTGGATGTGTCCGAAATCGGCCTCGAGTCGCTGTCCCGGAGGATGGGCCAGGGGGATGAAGGTGGGGCGGGAGGCGTGCCGGTGGGCGGCGACGTAGCGGCGGACGGTGGGGTAGGAGCCGGGGTAGGCGTGCTCGTCCTGGAGCCTTCGGAAGAGCTGGGCGGCGGTGTGCCGTTGCTTGGGCGGGGCGTCGCGATCGTCGCGGAGGATCTGGTCAATGATCGCGGTGAAGGGCCCGAGGACGGGGGCCGGCGGGGGCTTGGTGCGCGTGTAGGGCTCGGGCTCGGGAGAGGCCAGTGCCTCGCGGACGGTGCGTCGTGAGACGTGAAAGGTGCGTGCGATCCGCCGGATGGACCAGCGATCGCGGTGGGCCGTGCGTATTTTGGCGTAGTCGTCCACCGTATGCATGTCCTTGCCTCCGTACGGGTGGGAGATTCCCGAGGGAATCCACCCTACGGAGGAGGGGGCTACGGTGGGCCCAAATCACTTGACCATCGGGGCCTCAGGTGGGCCCGGATTGCTTGACCACTGCCAACAAGCAACGGTCTTATCTTTCCAACGTGCCGGGTGAGCCATAGCACCATGCGGACCGCTCTCAGGGCAGAGCAGAGCCGATGAGGCAGGAGAGAAGAACGTCACGGAGCAAACGGCAGGCTGGGCGTGTGGC
>JBPYDM010000037.1:0-2379 GCA_051986255.1 Solirubrobacteraceae bacterium
GCGCTTCGGCGCGGTCGGAGCCACCGGATACGTGGTCAACCTGGCGGTGTTCGCTGCCTGTATCCACCTCCTCGGGCTGGACTATCGCTTCTCCGCCGTGGTGGCCTGGGTGGTATCGGTAAGCAACAACTTCTGGCTTAACCGGCACTGGACCTTCGGGGCCAGCCAATCCCATCCGCTCCGCCAGGCGATCCGTTTCTTCGCCGTCTCGGCGGTCGTGTTTGGGGTGAGTTACGGCGTGCTCGTCGCGCTGGTCAGTGGGGGTGTGACGAAGGACTTGGCGCAGGCGATCGCCATCGCCTGCGGAACGCCGCTGAACTTCGTCGCGCAGAAGCTTTGGAGCTTCAAGACCTGACCCAACTGCGGACTGGATCCGCCATGATGCGCGGCATCCGCGCGCTTTCGGTCCTCGTCTCCGTGACCGCCCTCGTCCTGGCTGTGAGCGCTGGTCCAGCCGCGGCTTCCCCGACACGCAGCGTCCGGACGGTCACAATCACGACCTCGACCGAGGTCGGTGCCGCCGTGGCCGGCAACACCGCGGCACTAATCACCACGCCCAACCAGCCGCCCAAGGGCTACCGGCTCACGGCCGCAAGAGTCGAGCGGATCGCCGCGGCTAATCCGAAGGTGCGAGACGAGCTGCGCCGGTGGCCGGGCGCCAAGCCTTACGAGTACACCAAGGGCCCGGGGAACTGGCAGGTGAGCTGGTTCTCCAGGGGACGTCAGCAGAAGGAGATCATTCAGGTCTACGTCAGCGATGGCACCGGCAAGGTGACCCAGGTGTGGACTGGATTCCAGGTGGCCTGGACCATGGCCCGGGGGTATCCGGGGGCGTTTGGGCGGCGAGTCAACGCGCTGTACGTGTGGTTGCCCATGTGCCTCGTGTTCGTGTTTCCCTTCCTGCCCTGGCCCCGAAGGAAGGACGGACGGTGGGTGCGTGGGAAACGCGGCTGGTCGCTGCTCCACCTGGACCTAGCGGTGCTGCTGGGATTCTCCATCTCGCTGGCGCTGTTCAACCACGCCCAGATCGGGCTGTCGGTCCCGCTGGTGTTCCTGTTCCTGCTCTACCTGCTGGTCCGCATGCTGCTCTTGGCCTTCGGCTTGGGACGGCCCCGCCGCCCGCTGAGCCTCGGCGTGCCCGTCGCTTGGGTGGCCATCGCCACCATCTTCCTGCTCGGCTTCCGGATCGGTCTGAACGTGACCGATTCGAACGTGATCGACGTCGGCTACGCGGGCGTGATCGGCGCCCACCGCCTGATGCACGACAAGCCGCTGTATGGCCACTGGCCCGCCGCCAACGGATCCGGAGACACCTACGGACCGGTCAACTACTACGCCTACGTCCCCGCCGTAGCCATCTTCGGCTGGAGCGGCCACTGGGATGACCTGCCGGCCGCCCACGCTGCCGCGATCGCTTTCGACGTGCTGATGCTGCTCGGGCTGTTCCTGCTGGGACGTCAGATCCGGGGACCCACGCTGGGTGTCGTGCTCAGCTTCGCCTGGGCGGCCTATCCGTTCTCGCTCTGGTCGTTGTCCTCCAACACCAACGACGCTCTGGTCGGGTTGCTGATGGTGGCCACGCTGCTCGTCCTAGCTTCGGCGCCTGCGCGGGGTGTCCTAGGCGCGCTGGCCGGGTTGACGAAGTTCGCTCCGCTGGCCCTGGGACCGCTGTTCCTGCGCGGCGCGGGAGACCGCTGGCCGCGCAAGCGCTCGCTGGTCCTCTACGTCTTGGCATACGGCGCGACGCTGGCGGTGGTCATGCTGCCCGTGTTCCTCGACCACAACTGGCACGCCTTCTGGCGCGACACGGTCGCATACCAGGCCAACCGCAACACGCCGTTTACGGTGTGGGGGCTCTGGGGCGGGTTGCGCCTGGAGCAGCATCTGGTCGAGGGGGCGGCCGTCGCGCTGGCCGTCGTTGTGGCCTTCCTGCCCCGCCGGCGGGGGCTGGTGGAGGTGGCCGCACTGGCCTCCGCGGTGATCATCGCGCTTCAGATCGCGGCTAACTACTGGCTGTACTCCTACGTCGTGTGGTTCTTCCCGATGGTGCTGGTGGCCCTGTTCGGGGCTTTCCCGGCCCGGGCGCCGGCGACGGAGGAGGAGCCGGGGCGCCTGAGCGGGGCTCCGAGCCCGGTCGGCGATCCGGCAGCGGTGGCGGTGGCGTAGGGGGTGACGCGCCCGGCGTGCGCCCGGATTCCGCGCTTGATACGGCACAACGCGCTCAGCCAGACCCCTCCGGCGCTCGCTCAAGTACCTGCTGGATCGCACTGGCCCGCATCGGTACCGAGGCCTCAATGAGCACGGCGTTCAGCCAAGGATCCTCCGTGGAGGTCTCGAACTTAACCGGCATCTGAGTGCGCAGCGCCTCGACGGCCAGGT
>JBPYDM010000038.1:0-29910 GCA_051986255.1 Solirubrobacteraceae bacterium
TCAAGCGCGGCGCGATCCCCAAGGTGGTGCTGAACAAGCTCTACAAGCACACACCGCTGCAGACGACGTTTGGCGTGAACATGGTCGCGCTGGTGGACAACGTCCCCCGGACGCTGTCGCTACGGGAAATGGTCCACCACTACGTCGATCACCAGCGCGAGGTGATCATCCGTCGCACGAAGTACGAGCTGCGGCGCGCGGAGGAGCGCGCGCATGTGCTTGAGGGCTATCTGGTCGCGCTGGCCAACCTCGACGAGGTGATCGCGTTGATCCGGGGGTCTCGCGACCCGGAGACAGCTCGGGCGGGCCTGGTCAAGCGGTTCGACCTGACCCTCACTCAGGCCCAGGCGATCCTTCAGCTGACGCTAGGGCGGCTCACGGCGCTCGAGGCGGACAAGATCAAGCAGGAGTACGCCGACCTCATCGAACGGATCAAAGAATTGCGGGAGATCCTGGGCGACGAGGCCCGAATCTACGGCCTGATCAAGGAGGAGCTTCAGGAGATCACCGACCGCTTTGGCGACGAGCGGCGGACCGAGATCACTCACGCCGAGGGCGAGATCGACATCGAGGACCTGATCGCCGATCAGCAGATGGTCATCTCGATAACCCACTCGGGCTACATCAAGTCGCTCCCTCTGTCCACGTACCGTCAGCAGCGGCGCGGCGGCATCGGGGTGGCCGGCGCGGATCCAAAGGAGAACGACTACGTCGAGCACCTCTTTGTCTCCTCCACGCACGACTACCTGCTCTTCTTTACCAACCGTGGGAAGGTCTACCGGCTGAAGGTGTACGAGCTCCCTGAGGTATCGCGGACCGCGCGCGGCCGCGCGCTGGTCAACCTGCTTCCGTTGCGCGAGGGCGAGCGAGTGCAGTCGGTGCAGGCCACGCGCGACTTCAGCGAAGGCAAGTACCTGGTCTTCGCCACCCGCAAGGGGATGGTCAAGAAGACCGAGTTCGCGGCCTACAACACTCCGATCAAGGCCGACGGGATCATCGCCATCAACATCCGTGATGATGACGAGTTGATCGCCGTGCGCCGGACCAGCGGCCACGACGACATAATCATGGTCTCTCGGTCCGGGCAGGCGGCTCGGTTCAGCGAGAGCCAGACGCGGGCGATGGGGCGCGACACTAGCGGGGTGCGGGGCATGAACGTCTCCCAGAAGGGCAACGCGGTGCTGGCCATGGACGTGGCCCGCGATGACCAGGAGCTGTTGGTGGTCACCGAGAACGGCTACGGAAAGCGCACGCCGATCCCCGACTATCCGGTCAAGGGTCGCGGCACGATGGGAGTAAGGACCATCCAGCTGACCGCGAACAAGGGTCAGCTCGCCGGCGCGCTCGTCGTCCGCGAGCACCAGGAGCTCGTCTTCATCTCTCAGAACGGCATGGTCCAGCGCACCTCCGTACGGGGCATCAACCGCTACGGCCGCGCGTCGCAGGGAGTCCGGGTCATGAACCTCCGCGACGACGACCAGGTCAGCGCGGTGGCTCTCGTGGTGGAGTCCGAGGCCGAGACGGCGGCCCCGGTGGCCGAGGACGAGCCTGCTCCTGGCGGGGACGCCGCGTCGCCCGACAACGGCTCGGGCGACGGCGAGTAGGTCTTTAGTCGGCGCGGTCCGCGCCGTCTGGCGCGGCCACGGGTGCAGACCGCAGGTCCTCACCTTCCACCCGCTGCGAGGCGGTCCCATCCCGTCGGGGCGCCTCAGCCTCCTGAGCGATCTCGGCCTCCTCCGCGGCTTCAGCCTCCTCGCTGGCGGCCTCCATCCGGCGCAGAATCGACTCCGCGGTGGCCTGTATGTCCTCTTCGGACCGCGGGCCGGGCCGGTCCAGGAACCAATGCCGGCTTGAGGTGGCGAACCAGCCTTCCTCGCCCATGGGCAGAAGGCCGAAGCGGCTGATCGTCCGCTGACCGCCTACCTGGTCGGAGTACAGGAGCTCGATGGTGACGGGCTCGCGTGCGTCGACGGCCTGCGCGATTGCCCCGAATGTGCGCTCCTCGGGATCGCGAAGCGCTCCCTGCCACATCCCGACGTCGCCGGCGGGGATGTAGAGGTCGCGCGACTGGGTGCGAAAGGCCGACTCGTCGGCGTGCGTTGGCGCGGTCATTGCGCGCAGCAGCCCGCAGGTCACGTACCACCCCTGGCAGACCCCGATCCCGGCACCTACATTTCGCAGGCTCAGGGCCAGGTAGATGGCCCCGTCAGAATGCTCGGCCACTCCGCGGCCGCCCTCGGCGCGTACCCAGTGCTGCTCGACGAACATGATTTTCTGGATGGGGTCGTCGAACCGCGACGGCACAAACACCGGCTGGCGGTGCTCCTGGAGGGCCTGCTCGGAGATGCGGGCCGACCGATTGGCCGAGCGCACGGAGTAGAAAGTGGCGACCGCCAGGACGAGGGTTCCAGCCGCGGTGGCCAGCGACGAGATCGTCGCCCAGTTGGTGGCCAGCGGGAGGAACATCCCGGTCAAGTCTGTCACCCGCGATAGGCGCGCGCCAGGAACCCGCTGCGGCCCGGCGCGCGCAACTCGAGGCGGGCAAACCCGGCCGCGCGGAACAGGCGCTCGAGGCCCTCCCGGTCGTAATTGAAGATCGGGCAATCGCCGAGCCACTCATAGCGGAGCTTCCGTACGGGCCCCTTCAGCACCGACCAGGCCGGGAAGGAGCCCACCACGCAGCCGCCGGGGGAGCAGTGCTCGTACATCCGTGTCGCAAACGCTTCCGGATCGGGCAGGTAGTCGAACAATCCGAGGGCCAGCACCACGTCGAAGGTTCCCTCGACGGGCGCGGTCAGGAAATCCGCGGTAAGCAGGCGTGCCAGTTCTCCAAAGCGCTCCAGGCGGTCCCGCGCCAGCTCAATCATCGGCTCGGAGAAGTCGATGCCCAGATACCGAAAGGCCCCCGCCTCCAGAACGAACTCCCCGATCCGCCCGGAGCCGCAGCCCACGTCGAGCACCGCGGGCTCCGTGTAAGAGCGCACAGTATCTACTGCGAGCTGCCGGCGACGGACCAGCCCGGGGCGGAGGAGACGAACGAGGGGCCGCTCGTCCTGGTAGAGATCGTCGAACTGGCGTGCCCGGTTGGTGAAGCGCTTACGGACGCGCTGCGGCGCGGTCAACGAGCTGGGCATGAGCCTCACCATACGAGATCAGGGGGTGTCGTCCAGCGACCGCTCGCAGCACGTCGGCCGCCCGCCGGCGGGCCAGGTTTCGCTGCCCACTGCGAATGGCACCCCGGGCTCGTTGCTGTAGTCGTGCCTCGGCAGGAAGCTCGACGTGCACCGCGTGGGGATCGAGCTCCTGAGGATGCAGGTAGAGGGCGGCCAGCTCGCCCGCCTGGGCCAGTCCTCTGAGAATCAGCGGGACGGGCAGGATGGCCCAGTACGAGGCGCCGCCCACCGGGAGCGGGCCGGCCATCGTGCGCCACACGGCCACCGGGAACTCCCACAGCGTTCCTCCAGGTAGATCGATCGGGTGTGGCCCCGGGATCGCGCCGGGCATCCGACCCCGAATCCAGGGCGAGTCGTGCTGGCTCGAGTCATAGACAAAGCCCTCCTGGACCAGAACCTCGTACGCCCAGCGGCAGTCGCGGGTGACCGAGAAGGCCGGGGCCCGGTAGCCCGCGGGCATCCGGCCGGTCAGTTCCTGGATAGTCGTCTTGGCCTGGCGTAGGTCACGCGCGAACTCCTCCGGGGACTGGGAGTGCACCGGGATGTGGGCGTCGCCGTGGCAGGCAACCTCGTGGCCTCGCTTCAGGATCATCCCTGGCAACTCGGGATGGGCGCGAGCGGCCATCCCGAGGACGAAGAACGTGGCACGCGCACCGAGCTCGTCCAGTAGATCCAGGAGCGCCTCCGTCTGTCGGGCACACGCCGGCCCCGGCTGATCCCAGCCAGCCACACCGAGGCGCCGCCGGACCAGCTGGTGCCAATCCTCGAAGTCCACGCTGAGGAGCAGTGGCTGCCCTGGGCGGCCGTCGTGGCTGCCCGGGTGGTGGATGTTCTCGACCGGGTTCTGGCCGGGGTTTTCGACCGGGCTTTTGGGTCCGCCTTGATTTTGCGGGCTTTCGGCGAGCGGGCCGGCTGCGGGATTGGGCGCCTTCGTCATGGCCGTCAGGGCTGAGGGTGCCATGCGAAGAGAGCGTGCCACAGGGGCTGTCTCACCGGTTCGCTACTCTCCTCAATACCAGAGAAAGGAGGTGGTCCGTCTGTCTGACAGTTCTTGCGGGACCCTGGAGGTGTCCGGCCGCTAGGTTGGAGGCTGACCCCGCTTGGCGGAGTCCCAACCGAGACACCGTCGCGGCGAGCGCCGGGACTCGTCCCTCCGGCAGGAAGTGAAGCTCACGCGAGTCAGGGCAGCCAAATACGTACACGGAGGGCGCCGCGGTCGAGGGCGCCCTCCGTCGTTTAAGAGCAGCAGAGTTTTGACGGGCGCGGGGGGCGCCGGCTGCGGCGGGGACGCGAAGGACCCGCCGGCCGTTCGGGGACGCACGCAGGGCGCACGCCGGCGCCTCAACGATCGTGCACGCCGGCGCCTCAACCGCCGCACACACGGCCGAATCGGAGTGTGACGTAACAAAGCGCGCGAAACCGCCGGCGCTCGGTGACGTTGGTGGTCCTATAGCCACGTAGCGTCACTGAGCGCCGCGCGGGATGTGAGCTTTGTGACGCTGCACCCGCGCCCGCTCGCCCCGGCCCGCGAACGAATCCATGCGCTCGCCCCGGCCCGCGAGCGAACCGCCAAGCCCTCGCCTCAGGCCAGCAAATACTGCATCCAGGCCGTCGGGATTGTGGGGCTGGCCACTCGAATGAACACTTGGGGGCTGGGCGTCCGGGGAGGCTTGAGCAGCCGCATTCCCACCTGTGGTGCCAGCGCGTCTCCCTTGCGGCGGTTGCAGGGTGCGCACGAGGCCACGATGTTCTCCCAGCTCGAGGTACCACCTTTGGACTTCGGGATCACGTGGTCCACCGTCAGGTTGGTCCGCGAGCCGCAGTACTGGCAGGTCCACTCGTCGCGGGCGAAGACCGCCCGGCGGGTGATCTTGCGCCGATGGGTGTCGCGCGGGATGCGCACGTAGGAGACCAGCCGGATGACCGTTGGGCGCTGGATCGAGGTTGTGGCCGAACGCAGCGCCCATTCCGAGTGCTCGATCACCTCCGCCTTGTCCTTGAGGAGCAGCACCACCGCGCGTTTCACCGTGCAGACGTTGATCGGCTCGTAAGTCGCATTCAGCACGAGCACCCGGCCGCCTTCACGTCCGCGCCGCTGGTGCTCGGGAAGCGGCGCGGACCTCACCCGCGCTGGTGCTGATGTGGCCATGGCTCGCGGCCAGTGTAGCGGCGCCGACTGCCGGATCTTCCCAGCGTCAGGCCTGATAACTCCTTGTAAACAGGGAGGATGCGCGGCCTGATCGTGGCACCGCACGCCGCCCCACCGCCCAGCCGAACCGCCGCCGGACCCTCAGCTCACGGCCGCCGGGAAGGACCCAAGGACGCGCAGGACCTCCACGCGTTTGCTCAACGCCTCGAGCGCCTCGGCCAAGTGGCCCTCGTTGCTCCGACCCTCGAGATCGGCGAAGAACATGTACCGCCCGAGGCCCTGTTTGCGCGGCCGCGACTCGATCCGAGTCAGGTTGACGCCCCGGGTGGCCAGCTCGGACAGGCAGCCCACGAGCCAGCCAGGCGCCTCGGAGCCGATGCCCCAGAACACGACTGCTGTCTTCCACGGCCCGATCGGCCCCTCCGCGCTCCCGAGAGGTCCGCCCGGCGGCGTTCCCTCCGGGGCCAACCAGACAAACCGGGTCTCGTTGTTGGTCACATCCTCGACGTCGGCCCGGAGCACGCAGCAGCCGTAGCGCTCGGCGGCTAACCGATTGCCCAATGCCGCCCACGGGCCGTCGTGCTCGGCCACCATTTTGACCGCCTCGGCAGTCGAGCTTCCGGCCAGCACACGGGCTTGCGGCACCTGGTCCCGGATGAACCGGGCGCACTGCGCGGTGGCCTGCGGATGGGAGATCACGGCTTCGATCTCCTCCAGTTCCAACTCGCGCCTGACGATCAGGCAATGCCGGATCGGATGCACGAGCTCCCCGACGATGCTCACGTCCTCGGTCTCCATGGCCAGCGCGTCCAGGGTGGCGTTCACCGACCCCTCGAGTGAGTTCTCCATCGGTACGAGTGCCCGCTCCACCTCCCGGTGGTGGACGGCCATCACCGTGTCGTAGATGGTGGGCAGAGGAACGAGCTCGAGCCCGTCCACGTCAGTAGACGCGATCAGGGCCTCCTGGGTGAACGTGCCCTCGGGCCCGAAGTAGCCCACCCTCATGGCGTCCTACCCCACCCTCATGGCGTTCCAGGCCATCCTCCGAGACGTCGGCTAGGGCGAGGCCTTATCGGCGACGTCGCCCGAAAGCGCCAGGCGGATGGCCTTGTTCTCCTCCGGGGAGAGCTCGTATTCCGGTTCACCGTGCCGGATCTCCTTGGCGTACAGGCGTGCCTGGTCTCGGTGGTGGATCGAGGACAACACCAAGCCCGATCGATGGGCATCGAGAAGGGCAATGGACGTTGATTGCCGGCCGGACATCTCGCCGTAGGCGTCGTAGCGCACGAGCGCCCGGTAGGACACCGTGGTCTCCAGGCGTTGCTCGGTCGCGTTCAGGCGAGTGTTCAGCTGGGTGGCGGCGTCCTGGACACATTGGTCGAGGGCTTCGAAGCGCCGTTGTAGCGCGGCGGCGTGCCCCACCAGGTCGAGCTGACCGTCTCCCACCGCGGCCTTCTGGTTAGCACTGAGCCGGCGCAACCTGATCGCCAGAACCCCAGAGAGGAGCAGCGCGACGGCCGCCAGCGCCACGCCGACGATGGCCAGGATCCCGACCGTGCTGTGCAGGCTGCTCACGGGCGGAAGGATAAGCGGCGTGCCTCTGGGAAAGCCCTGGGTCCGCTGCAGCGGTATTGCGATGGCCGTCTACACGCGGGCCTAGCCGGGGTTCCTTTGAGCGGTCGGCCCGGAGCCGGCAGGCGTGGTCCTTCGGTGGCGGGTCGACGCGGAGGACTAGCGTGGACGGAATCCCCGCGGAGCCATCAGCGCAGCTTCAGGTGCTGGCCGGCTTGGAGGGAACTGGGGCTGACCCCGGGATTCAGGGACTGAAGCGTCGCCACCGCGACCCCGGTCTTGATGGCGATGCCGGACAGAGTGTCGCCTGGTTGGACCGTGTATGACGTGGTCCCGGACTTGCCTTGCGACGGCGCGGGCGGGGCCTTCAGTTTGGCCGCCACGAATGAGGGCGTGAGCCATTGAAGGTCGGGCAGGAATTGGCCTTGGAAGACGGGCTCCCCACTGCCACCGCCCACGGCGATGCCCGCCTGCTTGAGCGAGCTGATGAGCTTGGGCAGCGTGTAGTCCTTGTAGAGCACATCAGAGGCATAGAAGCGAGCCATCTCGGCGGCGATCGACGTGGTGGCGTTGCTGGCCGACTGGGAATGGAGCGCCGCGGGGAGTTGCGTGCCGATGTTGGAGATGCCATCCGAGCGCATCCGAAGGGCCAGTACGAGTTCCTGCTGGGCCAGGTGGAGCTGCCCCGGCACAGTCAGCCCCCGGGCTCGCCTCAGCTGGTCCGAGGCAGTGAGGTGCGCTTGGTGCACCTGGGCTGCCAGGTTGGAGGCGTTGCCGGAGTTCTGGCCGCTGGATAGCAGCGTGAACAGCCGCTGACCCGTCTGCTGGGAGGACTGCATGAGCGAGTTCACACTCACCGCGTAGTCCCTCAGGTCGCTGTTGGCCTGGCTCGAGTCGCAGCTATTGACCCCGATCACGATCAGTACGAGGACGACTGCCAAGAAGGCCAGCGCCACCACTCGGCGGGTCCTGATGGCAGGGCCCGAGCCGCCCCGAGGTCCCCGCGGCGGCGAGCCTCGTCTCCCGGTGGGCGGTCGTCCGCCGCGGCCTCCGCCGGGACGTCGATGCGTTCGAGTGGATGGTTCTGCGAGAGGCTCGTCGACCACGTCGAAGAACGACAAAGTGTTGCTCCTTGGAGGGATCGGAGGGGCAGTATGACGGCGGGCTCGGCGGCAAGCCAAAGGGATGGGCTCGCGGGCGTGGAAAAGGCTCTGGTATGGGCCAACCACGACGGTTCCGGCCATCAGTGAGCGGCGCGCCCACAGCAGCCGACGGCGCGGCCACCGCCCTGACCGAGCGCGCTACCCACGGCCGGCCGGCCACCGCCCGTCTCGGAGCGACCCGCGCTACAAAGTCGCCGGCCTCCGCCACCGAGGAGCTCATCCTGGGTCGCTACCGGTTGCGGCGCCGGCTGGGCAGTGGCGGCTTCGGCAGCGTGTGGGTGGCTCGGGACGAGCGCCTGGAGCGCGACGTGGCCATCAAGCTGCTGCCCCTTGAGAGGGTTGTGGGGGGGCGGTTCGAGCGCGAGGCGCGGGCCACCGCCCGGCTCAACCACCCCGGGATCGTCACCCTGTACGAGGCGGCCGTCGACGATGAGGGCGCCTACCTGGTATCCGAGCTTGTCCGCGGCAGCACGCTCGGCCGGCTCCTTCATGAGCGTCGACTAGGTGACCAGGACATCGGACTAGCCACGATCGCCCTATGCGACGCGCTCGAGTACGCCCACGAACAAGGCGTTGTGCACCGGGACGTCAAGCCCTCGAACGTCCTGATGCCGGACCAGCCACACACCACGGCCGACCTGGCCAAGCTGACCGACTTCGGGGTGGCCCACGTGGTCGGCGGCGACTCGCTCACTCGCACCGGGGACGTGGTCGGCACCACGGCCTACATGTCCCCCGAGCAGGCCGAGGGCCGCGAGGTGCAGCCCTCGGCTGACCTCTATTCGCTGGGCGTGGTGATCTACGAAGCTCTCACCGGGGCAAATCCATTGCGCCTGAGCCACCCGGGCGTACGCGGGCGCCGGCTAGGAGCGCACCTGCCGCCGCTGAGGCACCAGCGGCGCGATCTGCCCCATGAGCTGGGGTGCGCGGTTGACCGAGCTCTGCGCCCTCGACCGCGGGAACGAGGCACGATCGCCGAGCTGCGAGAGGTGCTGCACGGCTCGATCGAGCAGCTCGACGATCAGCCCGGAGTCGTGGGTTCGCCCTGGCCAAGCTGGACCCGGAGCGAGGCCCCAATGGCGGTTGCGCCACCGGCCCGTGCATCGGAGCCCCCCGCGCCGCGCGTTGCCGACGGGCACGGCCAGAGCAAAAGCGACCTCGCCCGAGAACGCCCGAAACCGTCGTTACCAGGCCGCGTCACCGCCGCCGTGGCCGCGGCGACCGCCACGGCCTGGTTCACTGCCACCCTGCTTTCCTCGCCAGCCGTGCTGCCCATCGTGGCGATGGGTCTGGCAGCGCTCCTGGTCGCGGCGCTGCCCCGTCTGGGCTGGATCGGGCTCCTGGGCATGGGGGTAATGCTGCTGGCCTTACAGGGCACCCCCGGCGCAGTTTTGCTGCTCGTGCTGGCGGCCGTGCCGCCGGTCCTTCTGCTGATCAGGCGCCCGACTCGCTGGCCTCTGGCCGCCACCGTGCCAGCGCTGGGCGTAATCGGGCTGTCGGGCGTCTGGCCGGCGGTCAGCGCGCGAACTTCGACTGCCTGGCAGCGTTTGATCTTGGGTGCCGCGGGATGGCTCTGGCTCATCACAGGCGAGGCTCTGAGCGGCAGCGGTCTCTATGTCTCCCTGCCGGCCCGGATACCTCCACCCGGCGCGTGGACGCCATCCCTTTATGACACGTATCACTACGTGCTCCACTTTGTGCTCTTCTCCGGCGTCCTGGCGCCGGCTCTGGTTTGGGGTGTGGGGGCGTTGCTGCTACCACGCCACGACCGGACGGGACCGCGGGTCGCCGCCGTCCTGGTCTGGGGCCTCGTCATAGCCGGCCTGAGCGAAGGCCTTCTGGCCGCGCTGCGAACCGGAGCGGCGTTGCGCCCACTCCCGGCCCTTCTGGGTGCCCTGGCCTGTGCTGCGCTGGCGGCCCTCCCGCAGGGACCCTACCCGGGGCGTGGAGCGACCATGCGGACGCCGGGTCTGGACTCGCGTAGCATGGAAACGCGCTGAAGGCCGACTTCACGGCCCGCCGAGAAATGTCCACAGCGGCCCTGACATGAGCGTTCTCCGTACCCTTGAGAGCAAGATCGCCGGCCTCGTCGAAGGCACTTTCAGCCGTGCCTTTCGTTCCGAGGTACGGCCCGTCGAAATCGCACGCAAGCTCGCCCGAGAGATGGAGGAGCACAAATCCTCGTCACTGTCGCGCACCTACGTGCCCCATGAGTACCGAGTTTTCCTGTCCCGTCGCGACCGTGAGCGGTTTTCCGGTTACGAGGGCGCCCTCGCCGATGAGCTGGCCGGCTACCTGCTCGAGCACGCGCGCCGCGAGGGACTGACGCTGATGGCCCGGCCGGTGATCGAGTTCGAGACCGATCCGCAGCTCGGGCTGGGAGAGTTCGGGATCCAGACCGGAATTGTCCACCCCCCGCGGGAGCCAGAACCGGGCGGTCGACCGGCCCCCGAGCCTCAGCCGCCGCTGGGAGCACAGGCGCCGGCACGAACGATGATCCACGGCACGGCCGGCCGGCTGGCCGAGCCGCTTGAGGAACGGTCCCCGAGTCGGGCGCACCAGGCCCTCCTTCTGCTCGAAGGTCGCCGACTGGCGGTTGGCTCCGAAGGTGTCACTCTCGGTCGCAGCCGGAGCTGCGACATTGTCCTAAACGACCCCAACGTGTCCCGCCGGCACGCCGAGGTCCGCCCGCGCGGGGGGTCCTGGGTCTTGGTCGATCTCGACTCGACCAACGGTTCACGCATCAACGGACGTTCGATTCAGGGATCCGAGGTGGTCAAGCCGGGAGATGAGATCGAGCTGGGGTCCGCGCGCCTGACCTTCGAACTTGAATAGTTCCCGGCCATGCTCCAGCCTGCCTCGTTCGCTCTGAAGTTCGGCTTTCTGGCTGTCCTCTACCTCTTCCTGCTGTGGGTGGCCTGGAGCGTCCTGCGAGACGTGCGTCGCGGCCGGCAGCGCGACGAGCCGGCGGGCCGCGCATACGCGCCGCCACGCTCCTCCGATGCGACCAGCATGTACGCGGCACGGGCGCTCGAGGATGGAGCCGACGGCGGCGAGCCGCGGCTCCTCGTGAAGCGAGCACCGGGACACCAGCCGGGGATGGTGTACGACCTGGTTGACGCGGTCACGCTGGGGCGCGGCGATGTGGAGATCCAGCTCGACGACCCGTTCGCCTCCTCCCGCCATGCCCGCATCTGGAAACAAGGTCACGTTCTGGTGATAGAGGATCTGGGCTCGACCAATGGCACGTACCTCAACGACGAGCCGCTTTCCGGGCCCCAGCCACTGCACGAGGGCGACCGCATCCGCATAGGCGACTCCGAGTTCTCGTATGTCCAGTGAGCGCTTTTGATGCTGCGCGCCGTCGAGAGCATCTGCCGGAGCGATACCGGCCTTCAGCGACGAGAGAATGAGGACAGCGCGTACGCCGCGGCTCCGCTGTTCGTGGTGGCCGACGGAATGGGAGGCGCGCAAGCCGGCGAGGTTGCCTCCAAGCTGGCCGTCGAGGCCTTCCAGCAAGCACTGCCGGACGACGGGAGTCCTGAGGAGCGGCTGGCCGACCGGGTGCGGGACGCCAACCGGCAGATCTACGACCTGTCCCGGGCGGAGTCCGGCCGCGAGGGGATGGGCACCACGCTCACGGCGGCCTATCTCGACGACGGACAGCTGGCCATCGCTCACGTGGGCGATAGCCGGGCCTACCTGTTTCGCGATGGCGAGCTCATCCGTCTGACCCAGGATCACTCGCTGGTCGACGAGCTCGTCCGGCAGGGCAAGCTGACCGAGGAGCAGGCGGCCGAGCACCCCCAGCGGTCGATCATTACTCGCGCCCTGGGTCCCGAGCCCGACGTCGAGGTCGATGCGTTCACCTATCCGGTCCGGGCCGGCGATCTCCTGCTGCTGTGTAGCGACGGACTCACCTCGATGATCTCCGAAGAGACGGTCGCGCAGATCCTGGGCTCGGCGGAGTCCGTGTCGGGTGCGGCCAGGGCGCTGATCGCCAAGGCCAACGAGGCGGGCGGACGCGACAACATCACCGTCGTCCTGTTCCGCCTCGAGGAGGTGGGGGCAGTGCCCAACGGCGCTCCAGCCGCCGAACAGGCCACGGTCGTCGGCCAGCCTCCGGCGGCCGTCCCTCCAGCCGAGTCCGGAAAGGAAGCGTCAGCCGTGGTCGTGGCCCCCCCACCCGTTTCCCGAGCGCGGCCCCGGCTGCCCGAGCAGCCTGCGCCCGAGACTGTCTCGGCTCGCCGCCGCCGCTTCACCAAGCCGGTCGCCGCCACCGTGGCCGTTGTGGTCGTGGTCTTCCTGGTGGGCGGGGGCGGCTACCTGGCCACCCGGCAGCTCTACTTCATCGGTACCAACTCCCAGGGCATCGTGACGATCTACCGCGGGCTGCCCTACAGCCTCCCGGCCGGGATCCCGCTGTATGAGACGTTCTTCGTCTCCGGGGTGCCGGCTTCGCTGGTCCCCGCCGATCGTCGCCAGGAGTTCTTCGACAACCAGATCCGCTCCCAATCGACGGCCATGAACCTGATCCGCGACCTGGAACTGGGCAAGGTGTCGCGATGAGCGCGGCCCGTGGAGCGAAACCGGAAGTCCCTTCAATGGCCGCTCGCAACCGGGAATTGATCGCCCTGGTGCCGGCTTCGCTGCTGCTCATGGCGGGTTTCGCGGGCGTGTTCATCCAGCGCTCGAACGTCCTGTCGAACGTCTCGCTGACCTACGGGGCCATCTTCCTCGGTCTGTGCCTCCTCGGTCACGTTGTCCTGCGGCTCGCGCTGCCCCACGCCGATCCCTACATCTTCCCCTTGGTGGCCGTACTGGCCAGCTTCGGGATCGTGATGGTCTACCGGATCAACTCCACGCTGGCTCGCCAGCAGGCACAGTGGTTCGTGCTTGGGCTGATCCTGTTCGCGGCCACGATCATCTTCCTGCGCGACTACCGCAAGCTCGAGCGCTACCGCTACACGATCGTGGCCGTGTCGCTGGGCCTGCTCGTCCTCCCGCGGCTTCCCGGGATCGGCTATTCGGCCAACGGGGCCTATCTGGGGATTCGGATCCCGGGCCTGTTCGTCTTCCAGCCCGCCGAGTTCGCCAAGGTCGGCTTGGTCATTTTCCTGGCCAGCTACCTGCGCGATACTCGCCACGTCCTGGCCACCGGTGGCCGGCGGATCCTGGGGGTGACGCTGCCGCCCATCAAGCACTTCGGCCCCATCGTGGTCATCTGGGGCCTCGCCATGGCCATCATGGTCTTGCTCAGCGACATCGGTTCCTCGCTCATGTTTTACGGCGCCCTACTGGCCATGCTCTACGTGGCCACCGGGCGGGTCTCGTTCGTCGTGGTGGGGGTGGTGGCCTTCGCCCTGGGAGCCTGGTACCTGGGCACCCACATCCCTCACGTGCACGCCCGGGTCGAGGACTGGCTCCATCCGTTCAATCCCCACCTCTACAACGCCAGCTTAGGCAGCTACCAGATCGCCAACGGGGTATTTGCCCAGGCGGCCGGGGGCCTGTTTGGTCAGGGCTTTGGCCAGGCGGTGCTCACGCTGCCCAACGGAGGGCCGCTCGTCCCGGCTCCCCAGACGGACATGATCTACGCCGTCATCACCTCTGAGCTCGGTCTGTTCGGGGCGGCGGCCCTCCTGGTCGTCTACCTACTCCTGGTGGGGCGGGGGCTGAAGGCGGCCGTGATGGCCCGGGACTCCTTCTCCAGCCTGCTGGCCACCGGCCTCAGTGCCATGCTGGCCATCCAGGTGTTCGTGATCGTGGGCGGAGTAACGCGGGTCATTCCCCTGACCGGGGTGACCCTACCGTTCGTCTCCTACGGCGGCTCCTCACTCATCGCCAACTTCGTCCTGGTGGCGCTGCTCCTGCTGGTGTCCGATCGGGCGGCGAGGCCGACACGACCATGAGGCCGCAGATCGTCCGCCTGTTTGGCCTGATCGTGTTCCTGTTCGCGATCCTGGTGGTGTTCACCTCGCGCTGGACGGTGATCGATGCCACGAGCCTCCAAAACAACTCGCTCAACCGCCTCACCCTGCTGGCAGAGCTGCGGATCAAGCGCGGCCGAATTCTGGCCGACGACGGGACCACGCTGGCCCGCTCGATCCCCGCCCTGGGCAAGACGTGGGGCCGCACCTATCCCACCGGTCCGTTGTTTTCACAACCGGTGGGTTACGCGATCACGGCGGAGGGGCGATCCGCCGGGCTGGAGCGATCGGCCAACACCTACCTGACCGGGACCCAGAACGGTGTGAATTCGATCTTTGGCCAGATCTCCTCCAACCAGGTGGGAGACGACGTGTACACCACACTCGATCCGCTGGCCCAGCGGGCCGCCGTCCAGGCATTGGGCGGCCAGGCGGGGTCGGTGGTGGCCATGGATCCCCGGACGGGCGCGATCAAGGTCATGTACTCGAGTCCCAGCTACGACTCCAACCACCCCGACGCGCCCTGCCCGCAGCCGGGATGTCTGCTCAACCGGGCCACCCAGGCGTCCTACGCCCCCGGTTCCACGTTCAAGATCGTCACGGCCACGGCCGCCATCGACAGCGGCCTGTTCACGCCGGACTCGACCGTCGACGGCGTGTCGCCCATCCTGGTCTCCGGGGTGCCCCTGGAGAACGACGGGAACCAGAACTGGGGACCGCAGACGCTGACCACGGCGATGACCTACTCGATCAACACCATCTTCGCCCAGGTGGCCGAGCGGGTGGGGCGGGCCAGGATGGCGCGGTACATGAAGCGCTTTGGCTTCTACTCGATCCCCCCGCTCGACTACCCGCCGGATCAGATGCGGGCCAGCGACGTCCTGTCCTCCACCGGGCATCCCATCCCGGCGGGCAGCTCGCAGGAGGACATCGGCCGGATCGGGATCGGCGAGGGTGGGGTCTCGGTCACGCCCCTGCAGATGGCCATGGTGGCCAGCGCCGTGGCCAATGGAGGCAAGTTGATGGTTCCGCACCTGATCTCGAGGGTGGTCAATCCCGACGGCGTTACTGTCAAGAATGTGACCTCTTCGGTGTATTCACGTGTGATGAAGCCTTCGACGGCCCGGGCCGTGACTCAGATGATGACTAAGGTGGTCGAGGAGGGGACCGGGACTGCGGTCCAGCTGGGCGGAATAAGCGTGGCCGGGAAGACGGGGACCGCGTCGATCGGGCCGCCCGGCTCCAACCTGACCCAGCCCTCGTTCGTCGCCTTCGCTCCCGCCCAGGCGCCCAGGATTGCCATCGCTGTGACGGTCGACCGCAGCCAAGGCGGTTACGGCGGCACCGTGGCCGCCCCCATCGCCAAGGCGGTGTTGCAGGTGCTGCTCTCGGAGAGAGGATGATGGATGTGATGGGGGACGTGATCGGAGGTTGTGGGAATGCCTGAGCTGGCTCCCGGAACGGTGGTGGATGGCCGCTACCGGGTCCTGTCGCGACTGGGCAGCGGTGGCATGGCCGACGTGTTTCTGGCCCAGGACCAGCAGCTCGGTCGCAACATCGCGCTCAAGCTTCTGCATCGACGGTTTTCCGAGGACCCAGGGTTTGTCGAGCGGTTCCGGCGGGAGGCCCAAGCGGCGGCTGGTCTTCAGCACCCCAACGTCGTGGGGGTGTACGACCGGGGCGATTACGACGGTACGCACTACATCGTCATGGAGTATTTGCCCGGCCGCTCGCTCAAGCAGCTAATCCGCCAGGAGGCGCCGATCGACCCCATCCGGGCCGTCGACATCACGCTCCAGATCCTCAAGGCCGCCAGGTTCGCCCACCGCCACGGGGTGATCCACCGGGACCTCAAGCCCCACAACGCGATTGTGGACGAGTCCGACCACCTCAAGGTGACCGATTTCGGAATCGCGCGAGCGGGCGCGTCGGACATGACCGAGACCGGCTCGATCATGGGAACCGCGCAGTACCTGTCTCCCGAGCAGGCGCAGGGACACGCGGTCAGCGAGGGTTCGGACCTGTACTCGGTCGGTGTGATCCTGTACGAGCTCCTGACCGGTCGGGTGCCGTTCGACGCTGAGTCCGCAGTGACGATTGCCCTCAAGCACGTGTCCGAGGCGCCTGCCCCGCCAACTTCGTTCAACCCGGGAATCCCTCCGGCACTCGAGGGGGTGATCCTGTGGGCGCTGAACAAGAATCCGGCGGACCGGCCAAAGAGCGCCGATGACCTGATCAGCGCCCTGGAGCGGGCCAAGGCGGCCATGCTGGCCGGCGACCCAGGGCAACGAACCGCGGCCATGGCGGCGGTGGGCGCCGGAGTGGCGGCCGGAGGCGTGGGCCTGGTAGACGCACTCGGCCCGCCTGGCGGTGGGTCTGGCGGTCCGCTCGCACCGCCGGTGGCGCCCGTTCCACTAGCCGGCAACGGCGGCCCGCCGGACGGCCCGCCTACCCCGGATGACGATGCGGAAAGGCGGCGAAGGAGGCGGTGGCCCTGGGTGGTGGCGGCCCTGGCGATTCTGGCGCTGGCGGGCTCCGGCGCCGCCGCGTATCTCCTCACTCGGCCTGTGAAGGTGACCGTGCCCAACGTGTACGGCGAGCAGATCAACACCGCCCGGACGGTGCTCCAGAACGCAGGCTTCAAGATCACCGTGTTCAACGAGCCAAACGCCAAGCGGGTGGGGACGGTGATCGGCGAGATCCCGTCGGGGGGCAGCCAGGCCAACCAGGGATCAACCGTGTCATTGACTGTCTCGACGGGCCCGGGGGACACGACGGTCCCCACTCTGGCGGGAGAAACTGTGGCTCAGGCCAAGAGGGCGATTCGCAAGGCGAGCCTGAAGGTGGGACCGGTGGTGCCCCAGAGTAATTCGCAGTACCCGGCCGGTCAGGTGTTCAATACCTCGCCGGCAGCGGGGGTCACGCCCCCCGTGGGCACCGCCGTCACGTTGTTTGTCTCGACCGGGCCGCCAACGGTGACGATTCCAGGCGTGATCGGGGAGAGCCTGTCGCAGGCTAAATCAGATCTGCACGCGGCGGGCTTCGACAGCATCACCACGACCACCCAGACGTCGAGCGCCGGTCCATCGGGTAGCGTGATCAGCCAGAGCCCGGCCGGGGGGACGTCGGCCGTCCCCGGCTCGACCACGGTCAACCTGGTAGTGGCCCAGGCGCCTAAGCCGACGCCGACCGCGACTGTGCCCAGCGTCACGGGTGAGAACGCGAGCACCGCCGCCAGCACGCTTCGGTCGGCTGGATTCACCGTTGTCCAGACGCCCCACAATGTGACCAAGAAGAGCAAGGACGGGATCGTCCTGAACCAGTCCCCGGGCGGGGGAACGAGCGCGCGGAAGGGGAGCACGGTGACGATCATCGTCGGCCACTTCACCCCGCCGCCACCATCCACCACCACGACCAGCAGCCACACCACTTCGACTACCAGCACTACCACCACAACCCGGGGCGGTTGAGGTTTCAGGTGGGCGGGGGCGCGAGATGACCTGGCTGGCCATCTGGCCGCGGAAAGGCCGCGGGTGAGCGGTCTGCGCGTGGCTGTGCTCGGAGGCGGGCGCTCCTCCGAGCACGAGGTTTCGCTCGCCTCCGCCGCCTCCATCCGCGAGGGCCTGGAGGAGGCCGGGCATCAATCGCTGTCCGTCGAGATCGATCGCCAGGGCCGGTGGTGGAGCGACGGCCGGCTGGTGGCTCTTAGACCGGGCGGGGGTCTTGAGCAGGCCGACGTCGTATTTCCCGCCCTCCACGGACCCTTCGGCGAGGACGGAACAGTGCAAGGCCTGCTCGAGTGCTTGGGTGTTCCCTATGTGGGCGCCGGAGTCCTGGCCTCCGCCCTGTGCATGGACAAGGTGATGTTCAAGGGCATCATGGAGCGCGCCGGGATTCCCCAGGTGGCCTACCGGGGCGTGCGAGAGGGGGATATGACCAGCGCCGAAGCGGTACTGGCCGAGCTTGGCCCGCTTGGGCTACCCGTGTTCGTCAAGCCTGCTCGGCTGGGCTCATCGGTGGGGATCCGCCGGGTGGATGGCCGAGAGGACCTCCTGCCCGGCCTGGAATCGGCGTTCGAGCACGACTCGCTGGCCATCGTGGAGGCGGCGGTCCAGGGGCTGGAGGTCGAGTGCTCCGTGATCGGCAACGGCGAGCCGTTGGCTTCCCAGCCCGGGGAGATTCTGCTGGCTGTCGGAGAATCGGGCTGGTACGACTACGACGCCAAATACACGCCCGGGGGCATGGAGCTGATCGTCCCGGCTCGGCTGCCCGAGCACACGCGCGAGCGCGTCCGCGATCTGGCCCTCGAGGTGTATCGCTGTGTGGACTGCGCGGGACTGGCCCGAGTCGATTTCTTCGTCGATGGGGACAACGTGCTGGTCAACGAGCTCAACACGATGCCGGGGTTCACCACCACCAGCGTCTTCGCCGCGCTCTTCGGGTCCAGCGGCATCTCGTATCCCGACCTGCTCACGCGCTTGCTCGGGTTGGCCCTCGAGCGCCACCAAGCCCGGAGGCGGCTGCGGTTCTGAGTTTCCGCACGCTGGAGAACGCATCCAGCTTGGGGCCTCGCTCGCTCCGCTCTGCGCCGAGTCGGCGGCGCTGGAGCCGGGCTATCGATAGAGCGTCACCTGGGCGATGGCCAGCTGCTCGTGGCCACCCAGTCCGGTGATCCAGACCAAGAAGTAGTTGTAGCGCCGGCCGCCGGTGTTCACGTGGATGAGGGTGTTGGACTGCACTGTGGTCGGAGCGGAGATCCGCACCCATCCCGGATCCGGCCAGCGCAGCGGCGGCTGACTCTCCCGGGCGTAGATAGTCACCGGGAAGCCCGGCGTGGCATCCGTGATCCGGACCGCCCGGGCCGAGGTCCCGCCTCCCGGACTGGCATCGAGGTAGATCCCCGTCCCGAGCTTCTCGAGTTTATGGTCGTAGTACTGCTGGGTCCGCCAGTACGTGTTGGGCTGGTCGTCGATGGCCAGGCCGGCGTTGGGTGCCTCGTCGCTCGGGGAGCCCAGTGGGTTGAATCCTTGCGCGCAGTTCTGGCATAGACCGACGGCGTGCAGCGAGCGATGGTGCGGCTGGGTGATGGGCGGGGGCACGCCGGTTCCCCGGTGAGCTCGGGTGACCAGCCAGGCTATGCCCCCGCCCACCGCGGCGACGCCCAGCAGTGTCAGGAGGCCGGCGACGATGCGGTGGCGGATGCGATACGGCACGCGTCGCTGAGTGGTCGAGGGCAGCGTGCGCAAGACGCTGGTCACCTCGCCGGTGGCGCTGCCCGCCCGGGCCGCCTCGATGGTCAGCACATCCTCAAGGTCGGCGATCAGCTCGGCATCGTCGGCGTAGCGGTCCTGTTGGCGCTTGGCCGTGGCCCGGTCGACCACCGCGGCCAAGGCCGCCGAGATCTCCGGCCGGGCCATCTGCACATCGGGGAGCGCTTCGCGCACGTGCTTCATGGCCACGGCCACCTGGTTGTCACCCTTGAACGGGACCTCGCCAGTCAGCATCTCGTACAGGACGATGCCCAGGGAGTAGAGGTCCGACTGGCCGGTCACGTGATGGCCCAGGGCCTGCTCCGGGGAGACATAGTCGGTGGTGCCCAGAACGCGGCCGTCAGCGGTCAGCCCCTGTTCGTCCAGGGTGCGGGCTATCCCGAAGTCAGTCACCTTCGCGGATCCCTCCTCGTCGATCAGCACGTTCTGCGGCTTGACGTCCCGGTGCACTATGTGCCGTGCGTGGGCGGCCCCCAGCGCCCGGGCGATCTCGATGGCGTAGGCCACGGCCTCGGGGATGGCCAGCCGGCCGCACCGGCGGATCCGGTCCTTGAGGGTCTCGCCTTCGACGTACTCGAACACGATGTAGGGGCGTCCTTCGTCCTCACCAGCGTCGATCACTCCCACGATGTGGGGATGCGAGAGCTGGGCCACGGCCCGCGCCTCGCGCCGGAAGCGCTCGAGCTGGTCTGAGTCGCTCGTCACTTCGCGGTTGAGCAGCTTGATTGCCACCTGGCGCTGGAGGGTCTCGTCCAGCGCCCGGTAGACCGTGGACATTCCTCCGGCGCCGATGCGAGCCTCGAGACGATATCGACCGTTGAGGGTGGTGCCGAGCAGCGTTGTCATCTGCTGGCCTCTATTTTGGTCCACAGCCGGATGACTCACACACCCGACATATCAAACACGGCCGGATGCCGAGCAGAGGGCGTGTGAGCGTCGTCCACACTCGCTACTACACCGATCCGGCCTGTCCGTGGTCATGGGGACTCGAGCCCTCGCTGCGCCGGCTGATGGCGGACTTCGGGGATACGCTCGAGTTCGAGTACGTGATGGCCGGGATGAGCACCGCGCTGGCCGACCCGCCGGCCTTCGTGCTCACCGTTCTGGAGGCCTCCCAGGACACGGGGATGCCGGTGGATGTCAGGCTCTGGCTCAAGGATCCGCCCCGCAGCTCGCACGCGGCCGGCATGGCGGTAAAGGCGGCCGCGGAACAGGGGGACCCCGCCCCGTACCTGCGCCGCCTCCGTGAGGGTCTGTTCTGCCGCGGACGCAAACTGGACAGCGCCGATGTCCTGCTGGCGGAGGCTCGGGCCCTCTCCGCCCTGGACCTCGTGCGGTTCCGGATCGATCTGGCCTCCCACGGGGTGCTCGAACTGCTGGCGGCCGACTTGGAGCGGGCGGGGGACGTGTCCTCCGAGCATCACTCCGCCGGTGAGGACCGAGTCAAACTGCCCTCGCTGGAGTTTCAGGGGCCGGATGGCCGGGTCAGTGGCGTCTACGGCTACTCCGGCTACGAGCAGCTGCGTGAGGCGGCGCTTGCGGCGGGGGCGGAGATTGACGACGGGACGCTCTCGATTGAAAAGGCCCTTGAGCGCTTCGGCGCCATGACCGCGGCCGAGGTGGCGGCGGTATGTGCGCTTCCCGGCCCCACCGCTCCGGCTGCTCTGTGGCGCATGGCCGCCGAGTGGCGCATCAAGCCCGAGCCCTGCGGAGGCGGGCAGCTCTGGAGCCTGGACTAACGAGCCCACCGTTCAGCCAGCTCGCGAACCGGCGTGGAGCCGCGCCAGGATGCTACCGGCCAGGGCCACGCGGTAGGCGGCAAACGGGGCCAGGGAGAGCTTGTCCTGCGCCCGGTCAAGCACCGGCGCGAGCAAAAGCGTGGACAGAAAGGACGCGCCTGCCCCCGCGATCAACCAGCCCCGCTCATCGGTGGAGCGCTGAAAGGTCCGAATCAGCTTGAGCCCCGTCGCACCCATGATCACCGGAATCCCCGCCCGGGCCGACAGGTTCCGGGAGGCTGGACGGGTGAACCCCCGCAGCCGCGCGGCCGCCAGCGCGGCTCCGCTGCGCGAGACGCCGGGCAGCAGGGCCGCGGCCTGAGCCAGGCCGAGCCAGAGGCCATCAGCACCTCGGGCATCATCCGCCGCTCGATTCTGGGGTGCCCGCTCGGCCACCACCATCAGGAGTGCGCCCCCCACCAGCCCGCCGGCGATCGTGGCCGGGGTTCCCAGCCGCCGCTCGATTGTCCGCTCCAGGCCCAGTCCCGCGGCGGCGGGGGGCGCCGCCGCCAGGAGGAGAAACGCGGCCTCGCGGCGGGTGGCGCGCAGCAGGCTTCGCAGAGTCTGAGGCCCTCGGGTGGCGGGGGAGATCAGCCAGGCGGCGGCGGCTCCCGCGTGGAGCGCCACCTCAAAGGACTTGCCCGCCTCATCCTCGAGCCGGGTATAGCTCCACCCCAGCAGCCATGGGAGAGCAGCCACGTGGGCTGAGGATGAGACCGGGAGGAGCTCGGTCGGGCCGTGCATGAAGCCCAGAGCCAGCGCCTGGCCGAGCGAGGGCGCGGCAGGCTGGCGCCCTGGCCGTCGGCCCCTACTCCGACACCGCATCAACGGCGGCGGATCGGCCCGTCCGGACCCGCCGCAGGATCAGGTACAAGATCCCTATGACGACGACCGCGAGGAAGACGTAGTCCACGTATTCCAGGTGGGTGCGCCAGCTTCGCCAGTTGGCGCCCACCTCCCGGCCGAGGAATCCCAGACCGGTGATCCAGATGATCGACCCCAGAGCGGCGGAAAGCAGGAACCGCGGGTAGGGCATCTTGGCCACGCCGGCGGCGTACGGGAAGACAAACCGGGCCCCGGGGATCAGCCGCGAAACGAACACGGTGACGCTGCCGTAGCGGTCAAACCAGCGCGTGGCCTTGTCCAGCCGGGTGGCGCTGAGGTGGAACTTGCTCCCGTGACGCTCGATCAGCCGCTTCTCACCCCAGAAGCCGATGGCGTAGCCGATCGAAGCCCCGACCACGTCGCCCAGCACGCCGAAAACGATGATCCCCAGCATCGTGAAGTGGTGGGTGTAGACGTCGAATCCGGCAAACAGCATTGTCGGCTCGGTGCCCGGCAGCCCGATCACGCCGGTGGTGGCGGTCATGACGGCCACCCCGGCTAGGCCGAGCGAGTCGATGACGTGGGTGGCCGCGTTGACGACGGGCCCGGTGATCGAGGCGGTCAGAAGCACGGCGCCAAGCGTACCCGCCCAGGGCCAGGATCCCGCGTCCCGTCGCGCCCTGATTAGTGTTTCCTAACCAAAATGCCCGTCCCGCTGTTTGACATCAGCACGGCCCTGACCCCGCTCAAGGGGGCCATCGCCGGTCGCGTCCAGGCGGTGATTGACAGGGGCGTGTTCGTGCTCGGCCCGGAGGTTGCCGCGCTCGAGGCCGAGCTGGCCGGGTACCTCGGGGCTCGCCACGTGATCGGCGTGGCCAATGGCACTGACGCGATCACGATCGCACTGCGGGCGCTGGGAGTCCAGCCGGGGGACGAGGTCGTGGTGCCGTCCTTCACGTTCTATGCCAGCGCCGAGGCGATCATCACCGCCGGCGCTCGCCCGGTGTTCTGCGATGTCGATCCGGCCACCCGCAATGTCACGCTCGAGACCGTCGAGGCGGCACTCACCGCACGGACTCGGGCCATCGTGGCCGTGGACCTGTTCGGCTGCCCGGCGCCCGTGCCAGAGCTCCGCCAGCTGGGTCTCCCCGTGCTGGAGGACGCCGCCCAGGCGATGGGCGCCAGCCTGGCCGGGCGGCGGGCCGGGACCCTGGGTGACATAGCCACGTTCTCGTTCTACCCGGCCAAGAATCTGGGTGCATTCGGGGACGGCGGCGCGATCGTCACCGATGACGATCAGCTGGCCGAGTTGGCCAGGGCGTTGCGCTTCCACGGCTCGCAGGACAAGGTGACCTTCGACTACGTGGGCTACAACTCCCGCCTGGACGAGATCCAGGCGGCCATCCTACGGGTCTTGCTGAGCGAGTTCGAAAGCTGGTGTGACGCTCGGCGTCAGGTCGGCCAGGCCTACGCAGAGTCTGGACTGGACCAGTACGTGGGGCTCCCGTCGGTTCCCGACGGAGCCGACCCGGTCTGGCACCTGTACGTCGTAACCCACCCTCGGGCGGACGAGCTGATCCTTCGTCTGGGGGAGCAGCAGGTGGGGACGCGGGCCTACTACCGGACCCCGGTGCACCGCCAGCCGGCCATGGCCGCGTATGCCGTGGGGGTCGAGCTGCCTGTGACCGACGAGCTCGGCCGTACGAGCCTGGCCCTCCCCATGGGCCCAACACTGGGACGCTCAGAGGTCGAGGAGGTCGTGGCCGCGGTGATCGCGGCCGCGTAGGGGCGGCGCGTCGAACCGCGGCGGACCGGGGGACGTGAATCCGCTACAAAGCAACTCGCGGGGGCTTCGATCGGGGTGTCCTTCACCGGGCCGATCCGGCCCTCGTCCGGCGGGAACGCGGAAGCAGACCTGACACTGATCCCCCAAGCAGACCCGAAACTTATTCCCCAAGAGGAGTGTTTGAGCTTGCCATGACGACCTTGCTCCGCGCCCACCGAATCTTCCCTCCCGTTTCCGCCGCTGCCCTGGCCGCGGTCAGCCTGGCCATGGCCTCGACCGCACAGGCAGCGCCTATCGGCGCGTTCACCACCAAGGGTGCCTGGCATTTCTTCTCGGCCCACAATCTGCATCCGCCCAAGCTCAAGGTGCGTCTGCGCAAGGGAGGCCTGGCGAACGGTGACTTCCTGGTGGCCAACCTGCCGGACACGGGCGTGATCGGCAAGATGATCGGCGAGGGAGGGCCGATCATCTACGACAACAAGCTCCGCCCGGTGTGGGTTATGGGAGTCGGCACCAAGCTGACCGCGGCGAACCTCCAGCAGGAGACCTATGAGCCGTGCGGCAGCTCCTCCTGTGCGGAGCCGGTTCTGGTCTGGTGGGAGGGAATCGTGAACAGCCGGGGCATCACCACAAAGGGTCAGGTATTCGTCGACAACGAGCACTACCGCACAGTGGCCAAGCTCCACGCGGCAAAGCCGTGGGTGATCAGCCTGCACGACACCTCGATCATCGGCAAGGACATGTGGGTGACCGAGTACCGGGTGGTCAACCACAAGAACCTCAAGCCATACGGGGGCGCAAAGAGCGGCAGCGTCTACGACGTGGCGGTGCAGGAGTACGACCTGAGCACGGGTAAGCCGGTCGGAAAGCGGTGGGACGCGCTCAAGCACGTGCCACTCTCGGCTTCCAAGCAGAAGCCTCCGCACGGCGGCGTGTGGGACGCCTACCACCTGAACTCCGTGCAGGCGCTGTCCGACGGGAAGCTTCTGGTCTCGATGCGCAACACCTGGGCCGTGTACCTCATCAATCCGACCACGAAGGCCATGCTGTGGACATTGGGAGGCAAGCATTCGACCTTCAAGTTCGGCAAAGGCGCCAAGTTCGCCTGGCAACACGATGCCGAGCTGGTGAACCCGGGCAGCTCCGGCGTGGGTCCGAGCGTGGTTCTCACGGTGTTCAACGACAACTGCACGTTCACCACCGGTTACGTGTGCCACGGCGGCGCTCCCTCGGCGGGGCTGGTCCTCAAGCTCAACACGGTCCGCCACAGGGCCAAGCTGGTGGCACGCTATGGCCACAAGCCTCCGGTCGAGTCCGCGTTCCTGGGCAGCATGCAGCTGCTTCCCAATGGGAACGCGCTCGTCGGCTGGGGCAGCCTGCTCCGCCAGCGGGGTCGGGATGTGGCTCCCTACTTGACTGAGTTCTCCAAGTCGGGCAAGCAGGTGCTGGACGCCCAGTGGCCGGGCAAGGATGAGAGCTACCGCGCCCTGTACGTGCAGGCCCCGAGCAGCGGACCTTGTCGGTCGGGTGACACCACCTGCTGGGTCGGTACCCCGTTCTACAAGCCGAAGGGAGCGGCCAAGAAGGCCTCGGGCAAGACGACCGTGTACGCCAGCTGGAACGGCGCCACCCAGGTGGCGAAGTGGAAGGTGCTGGCCGGCTCGAGCGCCCGTCACCTCAAGAAGGTGGCCAGCCACTCGAGTAACGGCTTCGAGACAGCCATCGTTCTGAGGAAGAGCCACGCCGAATACCAGGTCGAGGCGCTGGACGCCAAGGGCCACGTGCTGAGCACGTCGAAGACCTTCTCGTAGGGAGTGGGTGCATCGAGGCCCGCCTCCCGGGGAGGGAGGCGGGCCCCGTCGTGCCGGGGCCGCCGAGCGGGTCGCGATCCTAGGCGTGACCGCGGGCGCGCGCGGTGCAGCGTCACAAAGCCCGCCCCCCGAGCGGCGCTCAGTGACGCTACATGGCTATATGCCCACCAACGTCACCAAGCTCCGGCAATCGTGCGCGCTTTGTTACGCCACACGGCATTGTCGCCCTCCCCACACCGCATGCTTGGCCCTCCCCACACGACCCCACCCTGCCCAAGCAATCCCGTCCGCGCCGGCACTAGGTGGCAAACCCCAGTGACTCCCCGCGCGCGGGCACTGGCCGCGCTTCAATGACGCGCCCTAAAGGAAAGGAGCCGCTGCGGCCGTAGCTCGAACCATGCGGCCGCCCAGTCCGCCCGGGAGCCGTGGCGCCGCTCCCAGACATCCAGTAGCTCGGGCGGCGGTGGGTTGATGAGCGTCACCGAGCCGTCAACCGCCACCGCTCGATGGCTTTCAGCGTCGCCGTCTTCTATCACCACCGATGCCCAAGGGAGTGCCTTGAGGTTGGCCAACCGCGCACCCCCCACGGTGGCGAACCAGAACGATTGCCGGAGGACGCTGTAGGCCACCGGTCGCGCGATCGCTCTCCTGTCGCGGTTGGTGGTGGCGAGGACGCAGTAGCGTCGCTGGTCGAGGAGCGAGCGCAGCTCGTCGGCATCCATCGCAGATTCCGGCGGCCACGAGCTGGTCAGGCCGCGGCCCGCCCGCCGGTAGCTCTCCTCCTGAATCCGGATCAGCGCATCGATGTCGAGCACGCCGACATCATGATCGCTCCGGGCGAGCGCCGGTCACCGCCGCGGGGGCGGGGTGAGACGACGGCTGCCTGCCGCTCAGCCCACGCCGAACTTCTGGGAGAGGCCGATCTGCCGGCCGCTGGGGTCCAGCGCCTGGACCATGAATGTCTGGTAGTGGCCGGTGACGGGAATCGAGGTCTCAAACCCGCTCTTCTTGACGGTCGTCACAGGCGTGAAATGCCCGCCGCCGCCCTGGGCCAAAACCCGCCATTGCGCGACCTGCGTAGCCCCGTTCCAGCTGGCGTAGACGATCGTGCCGCCGCCCTGCTGGCGAGCGGCGCCGGCGGGCGGATCGAGCGGCAGCCCCACCCAGGGATTCACGAAAGCGCGGTAGCTCTGGTCCGAGCCCGGGAGGATCCCGTCGAGGATCTGCTTGCCCGCGGGCGTGAACTCGGTGAAGTAGGGGGTGGAGCCCCAGCCCACGAACTCGTTGCCGCCGTTCAGCGGCTCGATGCTGCCCATGTAGTCTGGTGGGTGCCACTGGTTCAGGTGGGGATAGATGTACTGGTCGGCCAGCGTCGCTGTGTGATTAGCCGTGTTCAGCTTGAGCACCAGGGCGCGCGACTGGCCGGTCGGGGACACGTACGTACCTCCGCCGGTGATCTGGCAGCAGTGATCGTCGAACACCGTCACCAGATTGGTCCCGGGGTACACCCTGACGTCGTGCTGCCACTCGAACTCCGCGCCGGGCCCGAACTTGAAGTTCGACTGCCTGCCGCCCAGCGTCCATTCGATCTTGCCGGTCTTGATGTTCACCTTGTACACGCCGAAGGTATTGCGCATCGAGACCACGAACGTTCCGTCACCGGGCACGTCGATCGAGTTGACGTGGTAGGCGTCCCACGGCGAGATCAGGGTGGCCTGCGACTGGCCAAGCGGGATGTGCTTCAGCGCGTCCCAGGTGTACAGGAGTTTCCCTGTCTTGACGTTGTACTCCTGTACCGCCGAGTCGATCAGAGCTCCGTTGTAGGGCCCACCCCACGCGGACAGGTTCATCGAGAGGTTCTTGTTCGCTGTCACCCAGGCGTCGTCGCCGTGGATCGCCAGCTCGTGAAGCGTGAGGACCCACCCGTTCTGCCCCTTGAGCGTTGCTATTCGCTGGTAGTGCTGGTTGACGATCACGTCCTCGCCCGTCTCCGTGTCCCCGGTGCTGGTGAGCTGCCCCTGCCACCAGGAGAGCACGGGCTTGCCCTGGTAGGTCTGGAGGCTCAGGTTGCCTGCCACGACGTTCAGCGGCACCGGGTGGAACCACACGGGCTGGAGCTGGTTGTCCAGGATCAGCGGACCGCTCTGCCCGCGCATTGGCGGGTTGGAGATGTCGTAGAAATTGGCTAGGAAGATGTAACCTGGTGCGGGTTTGGCGCCCGGCGGCGGCACGGCGTCCTGGATCAGCTTCGGTGGATGCAGACCGGGGGCGGATACGAAGCTGTAGGCGCCATTGGTGGTGTAAGCCCCGATCGGAGGCCCGTGGTTGCTGGCTGTGGCGAAACTCGCCGCCGCGAAACCGCCGATGGCCAGCGCGACACCGATGGCGATGGGGGAGCGTCGGAGCAGCGAGCCCTGGCTCGCCGCGCCCTTGGGTATGAAGATGAACGTCACCGCCGCGGCGGCGGCGCATAGCCCAGCCCCGATATAGAACGCCAACCGATAGCCCTCGGTCAGCGCCTGGTTGACGTTGGTTGTGTGTCCGAGCACGTGGCTGGTGCGGCCGTTGGCCAGCGTGATCAGGACCGCCAGGCCCAGGCCGCCGCCGATCTGCCTCGAGGTGTTCACAAGCCCGGAAGCGAGTCCCGCCTGCCCCGGCTTGGCGCCCTGGGTGGCGGCGATCGTCGAGGGGACAATCGACAGCGCGATGCCCGCCGCGGTGAGCAGCCCGGGGATGATGATGAAGATCACCGCCAGCGTGAAGTCCTCGCCTCCGTTGTAGGCGAAGATCTTCGAGAACAGCAGCATTCCCGCGGTCATCATGAGCAGACCGCCGCCCAAGACAGAACGTACTCCGTAGCGGCTTACCAGTTTCCCCGCTCGCGAGGCCACGACCATGATCATGAGCGCCATCGGCAGGAACGTGAGACCGGCCTGCAGCGGGGATAGACCGAGGACGAGTTGCAGGTACAGCGAGCTCACGTACCACATCGGGAACAGCGCGGCGCTAAACAGGATCACGACTCCGTTGGCCACGTTGAGGTGCCTGGTCAGTTGCTTGAATGGGATCAGGGGCGCCTTGGCGAACCGAAGCTCGATCACGTTGAAGGCCACCAGGATCGTCAGCCCGACGAGGATCGGAATCAGTGCTTCCGCTGCGTGCCAGCTCACGATCCCCGCCTCGACGACGCCGTAGACCAGGACGATCTGGCCAACCGTCAGGGTGACGGCTCCCGCGACGTCGAATCCGCGCCTCTCGCGTGTCCTGTCCTGGACGACCAACCAGGCGATGAGCGCGGTCACCGCCGCGATGGGGGGGTTGATGAACAGGATCCAGCGCCAGGTGAGCTCTTGGGTGATGATCCCGCCGAACAGCGACCCGGCGGCCCCGCCCAAGCCGTTCATGGCGGCCCACAGGGCGATCGCCCGGTGCAGCTTGGGTCCGGGCGGGAACGAGGAGGTGATGATGGCCAGCGAGGAGGCGGCCATGAACGCGCAGCTGAATCCCTGGACCCCTCGGGCGATGAACAGCCACAGACCGGACTGAGCGGCGCCTCCCAGCGCCGAGGTAATCCCGAAGAGGACCAGCGCTGCCACGAATACTCGCCGCTGCCCCAGCTGATCGGCCATCCGGCCGGCCAGCATCAGGAAGCTGGCGAACACGATCGCGTAGGTGTCGATCACCCAGAGCAGGTCGGCGGAGGAGATGTTGAGCGCGTCCTGGATGTGCGGCAGCGCCACGTTGACGATGCTCAGGTCGAGGATGACCATGAACTGGGCCACGCAGGCGACGAGGAGGATCCACCGGGAGTGGGGGGCCTCGACCGCCTGCTCAGGCGCGGCCGGCGGCGGTGCCTGCCGAGTCTGTGTGGTCTCTATTGCCATGTCGGTATGCGCGGGGCTCCGCAATCACCGGCCTCGCTGGTCATATAGCTGCGACGTTCTGCCATTTCATCGTGGTCATGACTCACGTGGCGGCGTCAATCCCGAACCAAGCGTAAAAGTGCTTCGCCCCACCGTTAGGGATGTCCACCTTGTCAGACCCATCGGCACTGTTAGGACCGCCTGCATGTGCCGAGCGGGCAATTGTACAAGGGGCCGAAGTCAGCGCGCCACTGGGGCGGGATAATTGTTGCTGACGCTGCGGCCGCAACCAAAGCTGGGGGAATGGGTTAAGAATGTTGGTACCCTCAGCCCAGGCTACGAACGATTTGGAGGGGCGTTGCCTATGAAGCGTGTGCTGCTCACTATCGCCATTGGTGCTGTTGTCGCCGGGTGCGGTTCGTCGACCTCGGCGTCCACAACCACCACCCATCAGAAGCTGGCGGCCGTCCATAAGCAGGTCCAGCACAAGAAGCAGCAGGTCCAGCACAAGAAGAAGCAGGTCCAGCACAAGAAGAAGCACGCCGTCCATAAGAGCGCCGTGGGCTCCAGCGCCCCGACCACCACGGCAG